>NZ_DASYGY010000009.1:1547916-1857500 GCF_035999195.1 Pseudoxanthomonas sp. | reverse complement strand
TATCCTGCAGTGAATACATAGCTGCTGGAAGCAAACCCGGTGAACTGAAATATCTAAGTAACCGGAGGAAAAGAAATCAACCGAGATTCCCTGAGTAGTGACGAGCGAACGGGGACCAGCCCTTAAGCTGGATTGGTTTTAGAAGAACAGTCTGGAAAGACTGGCCATAGACGGTGACAGCCCGGTATTCGAAAAGACCTTTTCAGTGAAGACGAGTAAGGCGGGGCACGAGAAACCCTGTCTGAACATGGGGGGACCATCCTCCAAGGCTAAATACTCCTGACCGACCGATAGTGAACCAGTACCGTGAGGGAAAGGCGAAAAGAACCCCGGAGAGGGGAGTGAAATAGATCCTGAAACCGTGTGCGTACAAGCAGTAGGAGCCCGCAAGGGTGACTGCGTACCTTTTGTATAATGGGTCAGCGACTTACTGTTCGTGGCAAGCTTAACCGTATAGGGGAGGCGAAGGGAAACCGAGTCTGATAAGGGCGCATAGTCGCGGGCAGTAGACCCGAAACCGGGTGATCTAGTCATGCCCAGGGTGAAGGTGCCGTAACAGGTACTGGAGGCCCGAACCCACTCCCGTTGCAAAGGTAGGGGATGAGGTGTGATTAGGAGTGAAAAGCTAATCGAACCCGGAGATAGCTGGTTCTCCTCGAAAGCTATTTAGGTAGCGCCTCGTATGAATCTTCTTGGGGGTAGAGCACTGTTATGGCTAGCGGGACATCGCGTCTTAGCAAACCATGGCAAACTCCGAATACCAAGACAGACTGTACGGGAGACACACGGCGGGTGCTAACGTCCGTCGTGAAAAGGGAAACAACCCAGACCCACAGCTAAGGTCCCAAATTTCGTGCTAAGTGGAAAACGATGTGGAAAGGCACAGACAGCCAGGAGGTTGGCTTAGAAGCAGCCACCCTTTAAAGAAAGCGTAATAGCTCACTGGTCGAGTCGGTCTGCGCGGAAGATTTAACGGGGCTAAGCACGAAACCGAAGCTTGGGGTGCATAACTTTGTTATGCGCGGTAGAGGAGCGTTCCGTAAGCCTGCGAAGGTGGCTTGAGAAGGCTGCTGGAGGTATCGGAAGTGCGAATGCTGACATGAGTAACGATAATGCGGGTGAAAAGCCCGCACGCCGAAAGCCCAAGGTTTCCTTGCGCAACGTTAATCGACGCAGGGTTAGTCGGTCCCTAAGGCGAGGGCGAAAGCCGTAGTCGATGGGAAGCAGGTTAATATTCCTGCACCTCGCGTGAGTGCGATGGAGGGACGGAGAAGGTTAGGTGTACCGGGCGTTGGTTGTCCCGGGGAAAGGCGGTAGGTTTGGATCTTTGGCAAATCCGGGATCCTTTAAGACCGAGCACCGAGACGAGTCCTTTTGGACGAAGTCACTGATACCACGCTTCCAGGAAAAGCTCCTAAGCTTCAGCTCACGCAGACCGTACCGTAAACCGACACAGGTGGGTAGGATGAGAATTCTCAGGCGCTTGAGAGAACTCGGGTGAAGGAACTAGGCAACATGGCACCGTAACTTCGGGAGAAGGTGCACCCCCTTTGGTGGCCCATGCGGGCTATAGCTGAGGGGGGTCGCAGAAACCAGGCCGCTGCGACTGTTTATCAAAAACACAGCACTCTGCAAACACGAAAGTGGACGTATAGGGTGTGACGCCTGCCCGGTGCTGGAAGGTTAATTGATGGGGTCAGCCGCAAGGCGAAGCTCTTGATCGAAGCCCCAGTAAACGGCGGCCGTAACTATAACGGTCCTAAGGTAGCGAAATTCCTTGTCGGGTAAGTTCCGACCTGCACGAATGGCGTAACGACAGCGGCGCTGTCTCCACCCGAGACTCAGTGAAATTGAAATCGCTGTGAAGATGCAGCGTTCCCGTGGCAAGACGGAAAGACCCCGTGAACCTTTACTATAGCTTTACATTGAACGTTGAGTTCGTCTGTGTAGGATAGGTGGGAGGCTATGAAACCGAGGCGCTAGCTTCGGTGGAGCCATCCTTGAAATACCACCCTGATGTGCTTGACGTTCTAACCTAGGTCCGTAATCCGGATCGGGGACCATGTATGGTGGGTAGTTTGACTGGGGCGGTCTCCTCCCAAAGAGTAACGGAGGAGCTCGAAGGTACGCTCAGCGCGGTCGGACATCGCGCACTGTGTGCAAAGGCATAAGCGTGCTTGACTGCGAGATCGACGGATCAAGCAGGTACGAAAGTAGGACTTAGTGATCCGGTGGTTCTGTATGGAAGGGCCATCGCTCAACGGATAAAAGGTACTCCGGGGATAACAGGCTGATACCGCCCAAGAGTTCATATCGACGGCGGTGTTTGGCACCTCGATGTCGGCTCATCACATCCTGGGGCTGTAGTCGGTCCCAAGGGTATGGCTGTTCGCCATTTAAAGTGGTACGCGAGCTGGGTTCAGAACGTCGTGAGACAGTTCGGTCCCTATCTGCCATGGGCGTTGGAGATTTGAGAGGGGCTGCTCCTAGTACGAGAGGACCGGAGTGGACGAACCTCTGGTGTTCCGGTTGTCACGCCAGTGGCATTGCCGGGTAGCTATGTTCGGAAGCGATAACCGCTGAAAGCATCTAAGCGGGAAGCGCGCCTCAAGATGAGATCTCCCGGGGCACAAGCCCCCTAAAGGAACCATCAAGACTAGGTGGTTGATAGGTCAGGTGTGTAAGTGGGGCAACCCATTGAGCTAACTGATACTAATGATCCGTGCGGCTTGACCATATAACCTCAAGTGGCCTTGGACTCGACGATATCGTCAGAGAAAATCCAATGCCCGCTACGTCACAAGACCCTATGAGAGATTGGCGCCTTAATCCGTTCCCTGGATGGCGACGCTCCAACCCTCTCCCTGGTGAAATTAGCGCTGTGGTCCCACCCGTTCCCATCCCGAACACGGAAGTGAAACGCAGCCGCGCCGATGGTAGTGTGGCTTAAGCCATGCAAGAGTAGGTCATCGCCAGGGGCTTTATCCCAAAACCCCCAGCCGTAAGGCTGGGGGTTTTTTCTTGTCTCGCTATCGCCAACAATCGGACTTCATCTCACCGACGGAGCGGATGCATGACGTGGTGGCGCGTAGCCTTGGCCAGCGCACTGGCGCTGAGCGGCATCGATGTAGTGGCCGCGGAAGGCGCGGCAGAGAACGCGCGCAGCGTGCATGAAAGCGCGATCGTGCTGGATACGCATCTGGACACGCCGGCCAATCTCCGCCGTCCGGGGTGGCGCATCGCCGACAACCACCGGCACGAGGGGGATCTCTCGCAAGTGGATCTGCCGCGCATGAAGGCGGGCGGACTGGACGGCGGATTCTGGGTGATCTACACGGCACAGGGGGGCCGCGACGACGCCGGGAGGCGCGCGGCGCGCGACCATGGACTGGATCGTCTGGTCAGCATCCATGAAATGCTGGCGGCGAACGCGGGAGAAATGGAACTCGCGCGGAGTGCCGATGACGCCGAGCGCATCGCACGCGCCGGCAAGCGCGTGTCCTTCATCAGCATGGAGAATGCCGCTCCGCTCGCAAGCGATCCCAGTCTGCTGACGGCCTACCATCGGCTGGGCCTGCGCATGCTGGGCATCACGCACGTGCGCAACAACGAGTTCGGCGATTCGTCCACCGATCCGGCTGGCGCGGAGTGGAACGGCTTGAGTCCGGCCGGGCGAGCGCTCGTCGAGGAGGCCAACAGGCTCGGGATCGTGTTGGATGCATCGCATGCGAGCGATGCGGTGTTCGATCAGATGCTTGAGGTGTCGCGGGCGCCCATCGTGCTCTCGCATACCAGTGCCGACGCGCTCTACGACCACCCAAGAAACATCGACGATGCCCGCCTGCGGAAGTTGGCCGCCAAGGGCGGGGTCATCCATGTCAACGCCTACGGCGGCTATCTGATCGATATTCCCAAGATCCCCGAGCGCGAAGCGGCCCTGGAAGCGCTTGGCAAGAAGTACGGTCCGGAAGGCCAGTTGTCCGTTGAACAGGCGCGCGGGTACCTGGCAGAGCGACGCGAGATCGAGGCGCTCTATCCCGCGAAGCGCGCGGCCTTCGACGACTACATGGCGCACCTGCTTCACATCCTGAAGGTGGTCGGGGCGGATCATGTCGGCATCGGCGCCGATTGGGACGGCGGTGGCGGCGTGGTGGGCATGGAAGACGTCAGCGCACTGCCGCGGATCACCGAAGCGTTGCTCGCCGCCGGCTACACGCCGCAGGAGATCCGCAAGATCTGGAGCGGCAACCTGTTGCGGGTGATCAGGGACGTCCAGGCGATCGCGAACGGCTGACGGCGTTCCGGGCGACCAGGTTCACGTGTGCAAGGAAAGACAACATTCCGACCCGAGCAGGCGAGAGAGATCATGGAAGAGTCCATCACGGCGCGGCGATTCACTGCACCGCTTTCCCTCGACATTCCGCGGCACTGGCTGCCGGGCAACGAAGTGGTCTCGTCGCTGCTCAACGCCTACACCATCCTGGTGCCGGCCAATGAAGCGTTCTATATCCGCACACTCAACGCGTGCATGCCCCGGTTGCGGGACGATGTTCTGCGCCAGCGCTGCCAAGCGTTCATCCGCCAGGAGGCGCAGCACGGCGTGGCGCACAAACGCTACTGGGGCAACCTGGACGCACAGGGCTACGCCTATCGCGGCATCGAGCGCGTGGTGGACCGTGGCATCTTCCGCGTCATGGACCGGGTAGCGCCGCTCTGGCTGCGGGTGTCGCTGGTGAGTTGTGTCGAGCACATCAACGCGTTCCTCGGGTTCGAGTTCCTGACGCAATCGATCCTCGCCCACGCCGACCCGCGTGTGCGCGATCTGATGGAATGGCATTTCGCCGAGGAAATCGAACATCGGGCGGTCGCGTTCGATCTGCTGCAAGCCATTTCCCCGCGCTATCCGGTGCGGCTGCTCGGAGCAGTAATGACCAGCCTGCTCTTCTATCTGCTGTGGGCCGGCCTGGCTGCGTCGCTGCTCGCTCAGGATCGCCTGGTGTGGCGGCGGGCCACGTGGCGACAACTGGCGCATCATCTAGGCGCCGGGCACGACATGGCCCGTCGAACCTTGGGGCACCTGGGCCAGTATCTCCGTGCCGGCTTCCATCCCTGCCATCTGTCAGGTGCGGATGTCCTGGCCGCGACCGTGCTGGCGCGGCAGGCGGCCACGGTCCCGCCGTCCATCGTGCCGGCGACGCCGAGAACCTGAACGAACACCTCTGCACGCGTGAGCCAGCAGGCTGGGACGCATCGCATCCCAGGAAGCGAGACTGTAAGTCATTGACTTTAAATCGAATCCTGCAGCGATCCAGCACGCCCCCGGCCGTTGCATCACTGGAACAATACGGAACTTCCGGCACGGTTAGCAGTCGAACCCCCCGACTGCTAACATCCCTGCCCATGAGCCAGATGACCCCCACTACCGCCTTGGTCTCCAACAACCTGCCGATTCCCAGCGCTCTGGGTTCGCTCGACGCCTACATCAGCGCCGTGCACCAGATCCCGGTGCTGACGGTGGAGGATGAGCGCGCGCTCGCCCATCGCTACCGCGAAGACGAGGATCTGGACGCTGCGCGCGAGCTGGTGCATTCGCACCTGCGTTTCGTCGTGCATGTCGCCCGCGGCTACAACGGCTACGGCCTGCCGTTGGGCGATCTGATCCAGGAGGGCAACATCGGCCTGATGAAGGCGGTGAAGCGCTTCGACCCCGACATGGGCGTGCGCCTGGTGAGTTTCGCGGTGCACTGGATCCGTGCGGAGATGCACGAGTTCATCCTGAAGAACTGGCGCATCGTGAAGGTGGCCACCACCAAGGCGCAGCGCAAGCTGTTCTTCAACCTGCGCAAGTCGAAGACGCGCCTGGGCTGGATGAACGCCGAGGAAGTCAGCGCCATCGCCAAGGACCTCAACGTGTCCGAACGCGAAGTGATGGAAATGGAATCCCGCCTCTCCGGGCGCGACATCGGTTTCGATGCACCGTCGGACGAGGACGAGGACCATGCGCCGCCGTCGCCGGCCAGCTATCTGGTCGCGCGCGACGAGGATCCCTCGCAGGCCTACGAGCGTGCGGACAGCGAGGACAACCAGCTCGAGCTGCTGCGCGAGGGCCTGGCCAATCTGGACGACCGATCGCGCGACATCATCAAGCGCCGCTGGCTGGATGGCGAAAGCAAGATCACGCTGCAGGAACTGGCCGACGAGTACGGCATTTCGGCAGAGCGAGTGCGCCAGGTCGAAGCCAATGCGCTGAAGAAGATGAAGGCGCTGTTCGCGGCCTGAGCTTCGCGCAGGCGACGCGATATCGAAGAGGCCCCGTCGGGGCCTCTTTTCTTTGGTGGCGTGGCGATCGGGGGATGTGATCCACTACGGCGCGATCCGCCGGCGGCGGCATGACAACCAGAAGGAGCAGGGCATGGGGTGGGGCAACGAGCGGCGGGCAGTGTTCGCCTGGATGATGGCGGCGACCTGCGGGCTGGCGTCGGCGGTCGGCATGGCGACACCGGCCATGGCCGAGGACGGCAATACCAAGTCGAGCGCCGCACCGGGCGGCGTGCGGTTCTCCATCGACCGCGAGGAATACGATGCGCAGGCACGCGCGGCGATGCAGGGCGATCCGGTGGTGGCCGCGCATATCGGCGCCATCCGCACGGTCGCACTCGATGACGCGGCCAGCATGGACGAGCCGGGTCCCGACGTGCTGGTATTCGACGTCGAAGGCTCGCGCGGCAAGGGGCGCGTCACGGCGCGCTTCATCACGGTCAGCCCGACCCAGGAGGCACTGGGGCCCGGCGAACTGGTCATGGCCGACGGTACCCGCCATGAGATCGAAGGGGATGCCGAGGCGCTGGCGGCCGAGGACGACCACCACGGGCACGACCATGACGCGGACACCGAGGGCGGCAACCTCTTCATCCGCCAGGCGCAGGAGGCCGCGCAGCGCTATCCGCTGATCCGCCAGCACCTCGGGCAGATCACGGCATTCGAGATCGATACCGACGCCACCGGTGCGGCGCCTGGCATGAACACCTTCGTGTTCGACGTGGTCGGCGACAAGGGCCGTGGGCGACTCGAGGCCGATTTCATCACCGTCAGTGCCGACACCGAACGCCTCGGCAAAGGCGTGCTGACGATGGCCGATGGCCGCCGGCTGACGTTCGAGGGCGAGCCGCGCGGCGAAGACGAGCCGGAAGACGGGCCCGGCGTCGCCGACCTCTTCGGCGGCGACAGCATATTCACCCCGCAGGCGCGCGCCGCAGTGCAACGCTATCCCCTGGTGCAGCAGCACATCGGCACGCTGCAGTCGTTCGAGATGGACCTACTCGGCACCGGCGAGGCCGAAGGCGTGGACGAGTTCGTGTTCAACCTGGTCGGCGACAAGGGCCGAGGCCGCATCCTGGCAGCCTTCATCACCGTCGATGCCGACACCGAACGCCTGGGCAAGGGCGTGCTGACGCTGGCGGACGGTCGCGAAATCGCGTTCGAAGGCGAGCCGCCGATGCCGGGCGAATCGGCTGCGTGGGATCGCGATGCGACAGATCGCGGCGAGGTGCCCGACACCTTCGCGCGCGAGGGCGGCATCTTCGTGCTGCAGGCCAATGCGGCCATGCAGGCGCATCCGGTCGTGCGGCGCCATATCGGCGATATCCGCGAAGCCGCCTTCGACCGCGATGCCTCTTGGGCGGCAGAGGGCGAGCGTTACGTCTTCGACCTGAAGGGCAGCAAGGGCGCTGGCCGACTTGAGGCCGAGTTCATCACCGTGGATGCCGACAGCGAGCGCATCGGTGACGGCGAGCTGGTCATGGCCGACGGCAAGCGCTATCCGCTGGCCGGGAACTGAGCAGCGCAGGATCCGGATAGCGCCGCCGGCAGAGCGGCGCGAGCATGGCGTCACGTCCCAGGAGTGATGCCATGTCGTTCGTGATCCGCGGGCTGTCGCCCGAACCGTTCCGTCCTTTGTTCGCCCTCGGCGATGCCGCGCTGGCGGCACGCAACATCCGCCGCGTGGTCGCGGACAGCGACCGCGGCTTCCCCTGCCGCGTCACGCTGCGTGACGCGCGCCAGGGCGAGACCCTGCTGCTGCTTCCCTATCTGCACCACGATGTCGCCGGCCCGTATCGCGGCAGCGGCCCGATCTTCGTCAGCGAAGCCGGCATGCAGGCGCCAGCGGTGGAGTTCCGTAATCTGCTGCCCCCGACGTTTCCGTATCGCCTGCTGTCGCTACGCGCCTACGATGCGGCGGGCACGATGCTCGACGCAGACGTGGTGGAGGGCATCGACGCAGTGCCGCATCTGCAACGCTTGCTCGACATGGCCGGCGCAGCCTTCCTGCACGTGCACAACGCACGCCGCGGCTGCTACGCCTGCCGCGTCGATCCGGCCTGATCGTCGTCCTTGCCCAGGATGATCCGCGCGCCACGCTGGTAGCTCCAGTAGGCCCAGCACCAGTTCAGCAGTACGACCAGGCGGTTGCGGAAGCCGATCAGGAAGAACACGTGCGCGGTCAGCCAGAACCACCACGCCAGCAGGCCGGAGAACTTCAGCCGGCCGAAATCCACCACCGCCGCCATGCGCCCGATGGTGGCGAGGTTGCCGTAGTCCCGGTAGCGGAACGCGCCGGGTGATGCGCGGCCCGACAGGCGTGCGCGCAGCACCTGCGCCACGTGGCGGCCCATCTGCTTGGCGGCGGGCGCCACGCCGGGCACCGGATGCCCGTCCGAGGTCACCGCGGCGAGATCGCCGGCGACGAAGATGTCGGGATGCCCCGGCACGCTGAGGTCGGCCTGCACCAGCACGCGCCCGGCGCGATCCAGCGGCGCGCCCAGCGAGCGCGCGAGCGGCGACGCGGCCACGCCGGCGGCCCAGACGACGGTCTTCGCCGGCACGAAGGTGTCGCCGAGACGGTAGCCGTCGTCGGTGATGTCGCTGACCGGCGTGCCGGTGACGACCTCCACGCCCAGCTTTTCCAGCTGGCGGCGCGCCTTGTCGGAGAGCACTTCGGGGAACGCGGCCAGGACGCGTGGTCCGGCTTCCACCAGGCGCACGCGCGCCTGTGCGGGGTCGATGTGGCGGAACTCGTTCTTCAGCGTATGCCGCGCGATCTCCGCCAGCGTGCCGGCCAGTTCCACGCCGGTCGGTCCGCCGCCGACGATGGCGAAACTGAGCCATGCGGCGCGCTTGCCGGGATCGGTCTCGGCTTCGGCGCGCTCGAACGCGAGCAGCAGGTGGCGTCGCAGCTGCAAGGCATCGTCGAGGGTCTTGAGCCCCGGTGCGTGCTTCGCCCATTCGTCATGGCCGAAGTAGGCGTGGGTGGCGCCGGTCGCCAGCAGCAGCGTGTCGAAGGCGAGCGTGGAGCCGTCGGTCAGCACGACCTGCCGGTCCTGCGGCGCGATCGACGCCACCTCGGCCAGGCGGACTTCCACGTTTTTCTGCCGGCGCAGGATGTGGCGCAGCGGCGCGGCGATGTCGGGCGCCGAGAGCCCGGCGGTGGCCACCTGGTACAGCAGCGGCTGGAACAGGTGGTGGTTGTGCCGATCGATCAGGGTGATGCGCACCGGCGCGGACGCGAGCGCGCGCGTGGCCCAGAGGCCGGCGAAGCCGCCGCCGATGATGACGAAGTGGTGCGCAGCCTGCATGCCGTCTCCCGCTGCCACGGACCGCGTGGCGGATCGTCGCGATTGTCGCATGCGGTCCGTGGAAGGCGTGGTCAGTGCGGGTCGCGGTCGATCAGTGACGTCCTGCGCGTATCCGGCATCCACAGGTAGACCAGCAGCGAGCAGGCGATGCAGGCGGTGACGTACCAGTAGAAGCCGGTTTCCATGCCGGCGCGCTTGAACCACAGCGCCACCATGTCGGCGGTGCCGCCGAAGGTGGCCACGGTAAGCGCGTACGGGAGCCCCACGCCCAGTGCGCGGATCTCGACGGGGAACAGTTCCGCCTTCACGACGGCGTTGATCGCGGTGTAGCCGCTGACGATCACCAGGGCGGCCATCACCAGCCAGAACGCCTGCGTGGCGCTCTGCACGTCCTGCAGCTGGCTGAGGATCGGCACGGTGAACAGCGTGCCGAGCACGCCGAACGCGATCAGGATGGGGCGCCGGCCGACGCGGTCCGACAGCGCGCCGACGACCGGCTGCAGCAGCATGTAGACGAACAGCGTGGATGCATTGATCAGGCTGGCCGTTTCCGCCGCCATGCCCGCGCTGTTGACGAGGAACTTGTGCACATAGGTCGTGTACGTATAGAACGCGAGCGTGCCGCCCATGGTCAGGCCGATCACGGAGAGCACGGCGCGCGGATGCTGCATCAGTGCGCGCAACGAGCCCTGTCGCTCCTGCTGGCCCGGCGCGTCCGTCGCTTCGCGGCGGGCGAAGGACTCGGTCTCCACCATGTTCCGGCGCAGCCACAGCGCCACCAGCGCCGCCACCGCACCGATCGCGAACGGAATGCGCCAGCCCCATTCGCGCAACTGCTCGTCGGTCAGGAACACGCGCTGCAGCGCGATCAGCACGCCCAGCGCGATCAGGTGGCCCATCACCAGGGTGACGTACTGGAAGCTGGACCAGAAGCCCCGATGTCCGCGCGTCGCCATTTCGCTGAGGTAGGTCGCGGACGTACCGTATTCGCCGCCGACCGACAGGCCCTGCAGCAGCCGCGCCAGCACCAGCAGGATCGGCGCGGCGACGCCGATGCTCGCGTAGCCGGGCGTGCAGGCGATGATCAGCGAGCCGCCGCACATCATCACCACCGACAGCATCAGCGCGCGTTTGCGCCCATGCCGGTCGGCGTAGCGGCCCAGCAGCCAGCCGCCGAGCGGACGCATCAGGAAGCCCACCGCGAAGATCGCCGCCGTCTTCAGCAACTGGCTGGTGCGGTCGCCACCGGGAAAGAACACCTCGGCGAAGTACAGCGAGAACGCCGCGTAGACGTACCAGTCGTACCACTCCACCAGGTTGCCGACCGAGCCGCTGAAGATGCTGCGCAGGCGCTGGGCGGGGGTCAGTGCGGTACGTGGGGTCTGCGTCATCAGTACAGGTCCATGGGGTCGACATCGAGCGACCAGCGCGTGCGGCGCGCTTCCGGCAGGGCGTGGATGTCCGGCAGGGCGAGGTCGAGCGTGCGATGCAGCGTGCGACGCTCGGGCGAGGACAGCAGCAGCTGCACGCGGTGAAGTCCGGCGCGGCGCGGCATCGGCGCCGGCAATGGTCCATGCATTTCCAGCGTCGCATCGTGCCGGCGGAGGGCCTGTTTCGCGGCCTGCAGGAACTGCTGCGCGGCGTCGACGTGCTGGGCCTCCGCGCGCAGCAGGGCCAGGTGCGCGAACGGCGGGAAGCCGGCCATGCGCCGCTGTTCCAGCTCCGCCTCGGCGAAGGCGTGGTAACCGCCGCTGATCAGCGTGTTCAACAGCGGGTGGTCGGGATGGTGCGTCTGCAGCCACACGTCGCCACGCTTGCCGGCGCGACCGGCGCGACCGGCCACCTGGATCAGCTGCTGTGCCAGCTTCTCGCCGGCGCGGAAATCGGTGGAGAACAGGCCTTCGTCCACGCCGACGACCGCCACGCGCGTGAGGTGCGGCAGGTCGTGGCCTTTCGCGAGTATCTGCGTGCCGACCAGAATGCCGGGCGCATCGCCCAGCTTCGCCAGCTGCTGCGCCAGTCCGTCGCGCTTCTGCGTGGTGCTGCGGTCCACGCGCAGTACCGGCACGTCGGTGAACTGCTCGGTCAGCAGCTCTTCCAGCCGCTCCGTGCCGATGCCCTGCGGCTGCAGTGCCAGTCCGCCACAGTCGGGGCAGGCGGGCGGCGATGCCTGGCGTGCGCCGCAATGGTGGCACTGCAGGCGCCGGCCGCCGGCGTGCACGGTCATGGCGCTGTCGCAGCGCTTGCAGTGCGCGCTCCAGCCGCAGTCGTGGCACAGCAGCACCGGCGCATAGCCGCGGCGGTTCTTGAACACCAGCACCTGACCACCGGCATCCAGCGCCTGGCGGATCGCCTGCAGCGTGTCGGCCAGCAGGCCGGCCTGCTGGGGGCGCTTGCGCATGTCGAGCACGCGCACGGCGGGTGGCTGCGCCTCGCCCGCACGGCGCGACAGGCGCAGGTGCGCGTAGCGGCCGCTGCGGGCGTTGTGCAGCGTCTCCAGCGACGGCGTGGCGCTGCCCAGCACCACCGGCACGTCGAGGGCCTTGCCGCGCACCAGCGCGAAGTCGCGCGCGTGGTAGCGGATGCCGTCCTGCTGCTTGTAGCTGCCGTCGTGCTCCTCGTCGACCACGATCAGGCCGGCCTCCGGCAGCGGCGTGAACACCGCCGAGCGCGTGCCGACGATGACGCGCGCCTCGCCGCGCAGACAGGCGGCCCACGTGCGGGCGCGCTCCCCATCGTTGAGGCCGGAGTGCAGCGCATGCACCGGCACGCCCAGCCGTTCGCGGAAACGAGCCAGCGTCTGCGGGGTCAGGCCGATCTCCGGCACCAGCACCAGCGCCTGCCGGCCGCGCCGCAGGCACTCGGCGATGGCGTGCAGGTACACCTCGGTCTTGCCGCTGCCGGTCACGCCGTCCAGCAGCAGCGCGCCGAAGCCCATCGTCGCCGCGATCGCGTCGGCCGCCGCCTGTTGTTCGTCGTTGAGGGCGGGACCGGCGCGTGGTGCAGGGGCGGGCAGGGTCGCGGCGGCGGGATGGCACTCGGCCAGTCCGCGCTTGCCCAGGCCGCGTGCGGTGGCGCGGCCGGCCTCCAGGTGCAGGTCCAGCACATCCTCGTCCAGCGCCCCGTGTTCGGCCAGCAGGTCGGCCAGGCGACGCGGCCGGCTGCCGGCGCGCAGGCGATCCCGCTGCAGCCGACCCGCCTCGGTCAGGCGCCAGTGCCAGGCATGGGTGTCCGGCACGGGTTCGCCCTGGCGCAGCAGGGTCGGCAGGGCGGTCGCCACCACCTCGCCCAGGGGCGCGTGCGTATAGCGCGCCAGCCAGTGCAGCGAGTCCAGCGGTTCGCCGAGCAGCAGCGGGTCGGTATCCAGCAGGGCATCCGCGGGGCGCAGTTCCAGCGCGGGGTCCGCCGGTGGGGCAACCCCGGCCACGAAGCCGGTCAGCGGCCGGTTGCCGAAGACCACGCTCACCCGCTTGCCGACGTCCCCGGGCGAGGCGGCATGGCCGGGCGGAGGCAGGTAGTCGAACAGCCGTGGCAACGGCACGGGCAGGGCGACTCGCAGGACGGCGACAGGCGACATTCCGTGCAGTGTATCGGCCTGCCCGGACGCGGGTCAGGTCTCACATAGTTGCGATGATGTCCTGTCAAAATCTTGACGAAAATCACGCAAGTGCCGATCCCTCAAGGAGATTCCGATTTATCCACACCTGCTGTGGATAAATCTGTGCATGGCGCGAATGCTTCACGGCGCGACGACGGTCCTGCAAGCCTCCGGGTCGGGTTGGCCAAAAAAGTGCCATCGCCACTTTATCCATACGAATCATTGAGTTAGGCGTGAAACCGAACTGAAACATCGACTTGCCGGCACCTGCCGTCCGTCCGCATGACGAATCGATGACCGCTGTGCACAACGTTTTTCGCGGAAACCCTTGTGCCACCGAAGAGAGCAGATTTCGGCGGCCTGTCAAGCGTCCGTACGGGGGCGCCGGGTCACTATGATCGGCCTGTCCGCAACCGGTTCCACGATGGCTCCTTCCGACTCCGCCGCTCCCCTCCCACCCGCCGCGCTGGCGGCGTTCCTGCGTGGCTGCGAGCGCCGTGGCGCGGTGTTCGCCGAACTGCAGTGCGGCGATGCCGAGCGCGGCGATGTCGCCCTGGCCGCCGCACTGCGGGCGTTCCGGGGCAAGGCCGCCACCCTGCCGATGGTGGACTGGCCGGCGCGCTTCTGGTCACTGCTGGTGGCCACCCCGCAATTGCGGGCCGACGGCCCGCAGGCGCGCTGGCCCGGCGCCTTTGCCGCCCTGGCCCGACCGGCGCCGGCCGACCGGGCCGCCCTGCTGCTGCGCCTGGCCGGTGGCCTGCAGGAGGCCGAGGCGGCCGGCGTGCTGGGCCTGGACAGTGGCGCCTACCGCGATGCCTTGGCCCGCGCCTGCCCGCGCGACACGCTGGGACATCCCGATGCCGCCGCCTGGCGGCTGCTGGCCGACGCCATCCAGCAGCACCTGCGCGAACTGCCGGCCGACCGGCTGGCGAAACTCGCCCGCCTGCGCGAAGAGGCCCTGGCCGGCGCGCGCATTGCCGCCGCCGTCGTGCCGCCGGCCACCGCGCCTTCCGTATCCCCGGCGCCGCGTCGCTGGCCGTGGATCCTGCTGGCCGCCGGGGTGCTGCTGGCGGCGGTCGCGGCCGGCCTGTGGTGGTGGCGGGGCGCGGGCCTGCCGTCGTCCACGATGCCCCAAGCCCTCCCCACGGACGAACCGGGCGTGTCCGTCCTGCCGCCGGATCCGGTGATCGCGTCCATCGAACTGCCACCGCCGGAAGCGCCCGCCGCACGGGCGCAGCCGGTGACCTCACCCGAGGCGCATCCCGATTTCCTGCTGCTTGTCGATGCCGAGGACGAAGCGTACGCACGCGAAGCGGATTTCCTGGCCTGGTATGTCGCCGGCGCCGGCGCCGCGTCCGCCCCGACGGCCGAAACAGGAGACGCCGATGCAGCGCGCTGACAGGCGACGGACACTGGTTGCGGTCGCCGGCATCGCATTGCTGGCGGGCATCGCATCATCCTCTGCGCAGGACGCCGCGCTCGCGGCCCGCTGGGCGGCGATGTCGCCCAGCGCGCAGGCCGCGTGGCAGCAGCGGCGCCTGGCCTGGGATGCCTTGCCCCGCGACGAACGGGCGGACCGCCGCGCGCGCTATGCCGCATGGCGCGCGCTGGACGAGGTGCAGCGGGCGCGCCTGCGCGCCGCCGCCAGCGACATCGCCGCCTTGCCGCCGGAGCACCAGGCCGCGTTGCGGACCCAGTTCCGCGTGCTGGACGGCATGCAGCGGCAGGGATGGCGGCTGGGGCCGGAGCTGGGCGCCGACTGGCCGCGCCTGCAACCGTTGTTCGCCTACGTGCCGCCCGGCGAACGCGACGGCCTGGTGTCGCTGCTGCGGCGCATGGATGCGGAACAGCGCGACGACCTCGCTGCGCTGGCGCAGCGCCTGCCACCGCAGGACCGCGACGCCTTCCGTCGAGACCTGCTCGCCGTGCCCGATGGCCAGCGCCGCGCGTGGCTGCGCCAGCAGCGCGACCGCTGACCGCGGAAGCACCGGAACGGCGAGGCGGATCGACCACGTCCCACGTAGCGTGCGCCATGCGCACGAAGCGGATGGGGTGATGGGTCATGAGGTCGTGCGCATGGCGCACGCTACGAGGCGCACATGGCCAAGCGATCGACTCCGTCCGTGGTGAGCCCGTCGAACCACGCTTTCCGCGCCAACTTGCACGCACGGCAGTCGGATGATCCATCGCCAAGAGCATGGTTCGACAGGCTCACCACGAACGGCATTCAAGGCGCGGTGCTCCCGGGGCGGCGCGGCCCATCAAATCGCCACGGACTCTTAAGGCCTTCGCCGTAGCGTGCGCTGCGCGCACGACCTCATGACCCACCACCGCGCGATTCCCTCGTGCGCATGGCGCACGCTACGACGCGCGCATGGTTCGACAGGCTCACCACGAACGGCATTCAGGGCGCGGTGCTCCCGCGGCGGCGCGGACCATCGAACGGGTACCTCAAGGCGTTCGCCGTAGCGTGCGCTGCGCGCACGACCTGATGACCCCACCACCGCGCGATTCCTCGCGTGCGCATGGCGCACGTCACGAAGGCGCGCGTGTCTTGTCAGGGTCAGCGCGCCGCTATGCGTTCACCAGGCTGGTCAGCGACAGCAGGACCATGGCGGTGACGACCAGGAAGAAGTACATCATGCCCAGTGCCAGGTACTTCAGCAGTGTGACCACCGGGTGCTGGCGATAGACGCGCTGCTGCATCCAGAACAGGTACACCGGCATCCAGCACATGATCAGCAGTTCGGCCAACCACACCGGTGCGCGCGCCAGCGTCGCCTGTTCCGGCAGCAGGCCGTCGACGAAGGACAGGGCGAAGAACGCCAGCACGCACAGGCACAGGTAGGCGTGGCTGTAGAGCGCCACCACCAGGTGTTCCAGATACACGCGGCCGGTGCCGAGGTAGGCCAGCTTCAGCAGCAGCGCGAACACCGGCACCAGCACGAACAGCGCCGACGGCACGGCGCCCATCAGTGCGTTCTTGAACAGCTCCGGGTCCTTCTGCAGGCGCGGGATGTTGTCCTGTGCCCGCGCGATCTTCTTGTTCAACCAGCGGTTGCCGAAGTCGGGCAGCCACCCCACCCGGATCGGGTTGTCGGTCGGATGCCAGGGTTTGCCGTTCTGCGAGAACAGCGAGCCGGTGGAGTCCGGCATCGGCCCGTTCTCCGGGATCCGGTCGGGTTCGGCCAGCGCCGGGTGGTCGGGCTGCAGCTCGGCGATGCGCGCGCGTGCCCGCGCCTGGGTGCTGCGGATGTTGTTCTCCACCTGTTCGCGCGCGAACGCCAGGGGCGGCGGCAGGGCGGCGCGGGCGGCCAGCAGCCCGTCGATGGTGCGGTCGCGCAGGCGGATGACGTCATCCACCGCGGTCAGGGCGCCGAAATCCACGCCCTCGTCTCCGGCGCCGGTCACCTGGACGGTCGTGTTGCCGCCCTTGCCGTCGGCAACGGCAGGCGGGCTGAACGGGTCGCCGCTGCCGGTGGCGAACTTGCCCACGAAGAACGTCAGCACACTCAGGATCACGAACAACCGCAGCGGCGCCACGTACGGCGCACGGTGGCCGGCGAGGTAGGCGTTGGCCAGTTTCCCGGGCGAGAGCAGCGTGCGCAGGGTGCGGAAGATGCGGCCGTCCAGGTGCCAGAACGACTCGAACACCTCTTCCACCGCATGGCCGAAGCTGCGCAGCGGGTTGTGCGCGTTCTGTCCGCACACATGGCAGAACCCGCCCTGCAGCGGCGTCCTGCAGTTGTCGCACGCGCTGGCGTGCACGGCGTCGGCATCGTGCGATGGGGTCATGGGGCGTTCGGGTGGCGCGGCGGGCGAGCAGGTAAGATACCGGCCTCCCGTGACCCGGTGCCAGCGCGAAACCGCGCGACCGTAGTCCGGCGGTCGATTCCATGTCCCTCTCTCCCTCCCCGACCCCGCGCTTCGGCCAGGAAGTGCGCTCGACGGCGACGCTCGCCCTGCCGCTGGTGCTGGGCCATGTGTCCACCGGCCTGATCGGCTTCGTCGACAACGTCATCGCCGGCCACCACGCCACCGCCACGCTGGCGGCGGTGACCGTCGGCACCGCGCTGCTGTGGCTGCCGATGATGGTGCCGATCGGCACGCTGATCTCGCTCACCGCGTCGGTGTCGCAGCTCGATGGCGCCAACCGGCGCAGCGAGATCGCGCCGCTGTTCCGGCAGGCGCTGTGGCTGTCGCTGGGCCTGGGCCTGCTGATGTTCGCCTTCCTCAGCGTGGCGCCGTACGCGCTGGCCGCGTTCGGCATCGCGCCCGACATCATTCCCGGCGCGACGGCCTTCCTGCACGGCATCCGCTGGGGCGTGCCGGCGCTGACGTTCTACTTCTGCATGCGCTACCTCAGCGAAGGCACGCACTGGACGCTGCCGACCATGATCCTCGGCTTCGGCGGGCTGTTCGTGCTGGCTCCGGTGGGTTACGTGCTGGCGTTCGGCAAGTTCGGCTTCCCGGAGATGGGCGCGGGCGGTCTGGGCATCGCGTCGGCGCTGACCATGTGGCTGCAGGCCATCGCGTTCGCGATCTACCTGACGCGCGCGCGCCGCTTCGCCGACCTGCAGCTGTTCGCGCAGTTCGATCCGCCGCGCGCGGCGCCGATCCTGCAGCTGCTGCGCACCGGGCTGCCGATCGGCATCACCGTGCTGATGGAAGGCAGCCTCTTCATCGTCACCGCGCTGCTGATCGCGCGCCTGGGCGCCACGCCGGCGGCGGCGCACCAGATCGCCATCAACGTGTCGGCGCTGTGCTTCATGATCCCGATGGGTGTGGCCGAGGCCACCACCGTGCGCGTGGGCCATGCGGTGGGCGCGGGCAATGCGCTGGGCATCCGCCGCGCCGCGCATGCGGGCTACGTGATCGTGCTGGCCACGCAGGCGGTGTCGGCGCTGTTCCTGCTGCTGGGCCACGACCTGGTGGTGTCGCTGTATACCGACGACCTGGCGGTGGCCGCGCTGGCCGGCACGCTGCTGCTGTTCGCCGCCGCGTTCCAGTTCCCCGACGGCATCCAGGTGCTCTCGGCCGGTGCGCTGCGCGGGCTGAAGGACACCCGCGTGCCCATGTGGCTGGCGGTGGTCTCGTACTGGGGCCTGGGCATGCCGCTGGGCGCCGGCCTGGGCCTGGGGCTCGGTTGGGGCCCGCAGGGCATGTGGCTGGGGCTGATCGTCGGCCTGACCGCCGCCGCCGTGTTGCTGGGCGGGCGGTTCGAGCGCAGCAGCCGGCGCTGGCAGGCCTCACCGACGTCGGTGACGGTGACCAACGGGGCATGAAACCCTCACACCCGCACGCTACAGTGGTGCCAGTTTTCCGGAGTTTTCCATGAGCCAAGTCGCCCCCGCCCCCCGCCGCAATCCGGTCGTCGCCTTCTTCGTCGGCCTGTGGGACGTGATGAACTTCACCCGCAAGCTGGTCCTCAACCTGATCTTCTTCGGGCTGCTGTTCCTCCTCTTCATCGTCTTCGTCATCGCCGCCGGCAGTGGCGGGGTGAAGCCGCTGATGGAGCGCACGACCTTCGTGCTGGCGCCGGAAGGCCGCCTGGTCGAGCAGTTCACCGCCGATCCGGCCACGCGCGCGCTGGCCAAGGCCTTCGGCGACAAGAGTGCCGAGGAAGTGCAGCTGCGCGACCTGCTGCGCGCGATCGAGGCGGCGCAGAAGGACGAGAAGATCGAACGCATGCTGCTGCGCGTGGACCAGCTGCAGCCCACCGGCTACGCCTCGCTGCGCGAAGTCGCCGCTGCGCTGGCCAGGTTCCGCGCCTCCGGCAAGCAGATCGTGGCCTTCGGCGAGAACCTCAGCCAGACCCAGTACCTGCTGGCCGCACAGGCCGACGAGGTCTATCTCGACCCGATGGGCAGCCTGATGCTCGAGGGCCTGGGCCGTTACCGGCAGTACTACCGCGAAGGCCTGCAGGACAAGCTCGGCGTGGACGTGCACCTGTTCAAGGTGGGCGAGTACAAGTCCGCCGCCGAACCGTACGTGCTGGACGCCGCGTCGAAGGAAGCCAAGGAAGCCGACCTGTACTGGATGAACGATGTGTGGCAGCGCCTGCTGGCCGACATCGCCAAGGTCCGCAAGACCACGCCGGAAGCGCTGGCCGCCGGCATCGACACGCTGCCCGAAGGCATCGCGGCCGCCGGTGGCGACCTGGCCAAGTACGCGCTGCAGCAGAAGCTGGTCGACGGCCTGAAGACGCAGGAAGAAGTGGAGGACCTGCTGATCGAGCGCGGCGTGGCCGACGAGGATTCGGACACCGGCTTCCGCGCCATCGGCCTGACCGGCTACCTGACCCAGCTCGACGCCAAGATCAATCCGCTCGACAAGCGTCCGCAGGTCGCGGTGGTGGTGGCCGAAGGCGAGATCACCGACGGCGACCAGCCGGCCGGCCGCGTCGGTGGCTTGTCCACCTCGGCGCTGCTGCGCGAGGCGCGCGACGACGACGACGTGAAGGCCGTGGTGCTGCGCGTGGATTCGCCCGGCGGCGGCGTGTACGCCTCCGAGCAGATCCGCCGCGAAGTGGCCGCGCTGAAGAAGGCCGGCAAGCCGGTGGTCGTCTCGATGGGCGACCTGGCCGCGTCCGGCGGCTACTGGATCAGCATGAATGCCGACCGCATCTACGCCGACCCGTCCACCATCACCGGCTCGATCGGCATCTTCGGCCTGATCCCCACCGTGCCGCGCACGCTGGAGAAGATCGGCGTGCGCACCGACGGCGTGGGCACCACCCGCTTCGCCGGCGCGTTCGACATCAGCCGTCCGCTGGACCCGGCCGTCGGCCAGGTGATCCAGTCGGTCATCGACAAGGGCTATGCCGACTTCACCGGCAAGGTCGCCGAAGCGCGCAAGAAGCCGGTCGACGAGATCGACGCCGTCGCCCGCGGCCGCGTGTGGAGCGGGGCGCAGGCGAAGGAGCGCGGCCTGGTCGACGAACTGGCCGGCTTCGACGCCGCCATCGCCGACGCGGCCAAGCGCGCCAAGCTGGGCGAGGCCGGCAAGTACCGCGTGCGCTACATCGAGAAGATGTCCTCGCCGTTCTCGCAGTTCATGGGCGGGTTCGCCGGCAGCCGGATCGGCAGCGCCTGGCTGAAGGACTCCGATTTCGCCCGCGCGCTGCTGGCGCGCAGCCTGCCGGAGATGGACGCACAGCTGCGCTTCGTCGACGAGGCGGTGAACGACCGCCATGGCGCCCCGGTGAAGAGCCTGGCGTACTGCTTCTGCGGGTTCTGAGTCCGCGATCGCCTGATCGTTCGATCCAACACGAAGCCCGGCGAGTCCGGGCTTTTTGTTGTGTCGGGGTGCCTGGCGTTCGATCTGTCCCGGCGCGGAGACATCACCGGCCACGTCACGTCCCGGTGGCGCGTCGCAGATGCGTTCTGCCCATGGATGGCTCCCGGTCACCATTGCCGCGCACCCGGCCGCCACACGCGCTCCCCGCTGCGCAGGGAGTGAGGACGACACCTGCGCCGTCGGAAGCGTCAGCGGCTCACACGGTCGCCACGATGGACCCGTGATCCGGTGCGGCGGCAGATCCCTTCTCCCCGCGAGGCGGGGAGAAGGTGCCCGGAGGGCGGATGAGGGGCGAGCGCGATGCGCTGAGTGCTCCAAGGAACAGGCAAGCGGATTCTTCGACGGCGCCCCTCGCGTCGCATGTCACGCGCAGGACGCAACGCGCGTCGGTCGGCAGTCAGGTCGTCGCATCCCGTACCCAACGTGCCGCGTTCCGAACGCGGAGCGTCGGGTTCGCAACGCCACGTACCGAGCACCCGAACTGACGTGTCGGGCAGAAGACCCGGTGTATCGCGTTCGACATGCCGCGCACCGAGTTGACGACGCCGCACACCACGTCCACGACACCGTACGCCGTGTTCGGAACTCGGAACGTCATGTCCTGAACCTCGTACACCGAGTTCGGAACCCGGAGCGTGATCTTTCGAGCTTCGTCCGCGGAGTTCATAACCCGGAACACCACCTTCCGAGCCTCGGACATCGAGTTCATAACCTGGAGCGCCGTCTTCCAAATCCGACGTGCGGGGTTTGCTACCCGATGCGTCGAGTGGAAAGTCCGGTGCATCGGGTCGCCAACACGGCATACCGCGTTCCCGGCGCGGCCTGCCGGGCGGCAACCCCGACGCATCAGGCTCGAGACACGACGCACCCGCCGCGCCGCCCGCCGCGTGGTCGGCCGGAGGGCCTGTGACCTACTCGAAGGTCCGGGCACTGACCCGCGGACCCGGTACGCGACGACGGCGCCCCCATCGTCCGGATCGGGACCCCCGGGCTTCGGCCGTTCCAGGCCAGGCGTGCGGCGCGGACGCGGGCCGCTGGAGCGGAATACACGAATCATATATGATCCATATATTCGCTTCCCCCGGAGAACCCCATGGGCATCGTCAACATCGACGACGCGCTGCACGACCAGCTGCGTCGCGCCTGCACCGTCAGTCACCGCTCGATCAACGCGCAGGCCAACTTCTGGATCAAGGTCGGCATGCTGTGCGAGATGCACCCGGAGCTCAGCTTCCAGGACATCGTGGCCAACGAACTGCGCGCGGCCGGGGTGCAACCGGCACCGCTGCGCGCCGGCCACACGTGATCAAGACCGCCGACGAACTGGCGCGCATGGCCGAGGCCGGCGCGCTGCTGGCGTCCGTGTTCGACCGGCTCGGCCGGCTGACGCTGGAAGGCATGAGCACGATGGCGATCAACGATGCCGTCGAGCGCATGATCGTGGACGACCTGCAGGCGCGGCCGGCCAGCAAGGGGCAGTACGGCTTCCCGTATGTCCTCAACGCCTCCATCGATGACGTGGTCTGCCACGGCATGCCCTCGCAGCACGACGTGCTGCGCAGCGGGCAGATCGTCAACCTCGACATCACGCTCGAGAAGAACGGCTACATCGCCGATTCCAGCACCACCTACCTGGTGGGCGAGGTGGCGTATCCGGCGCGACGGCTGGTGGCGGCCACCTACCACGCCATGTGGAAGGGCATCGCCGCCGTGCGTCCCGGCGCGCGCCTGGGCGACATCGGCCACGCCATCGCCCAGTACGCGCGCCAACAGGGCTACAGCGTGGTCAAGGAGTACGGTGGCCACGGCATCGGCCGCGAGATGCACGAAGCCCCGCACGTGCATCACTACGGCAGGCCCGGCACCGGTATGGAACTGGAGGAAGGCATGGTGTTCACCATCGAACCGATGTTGAACCAGGGCCGCGCCGCGATCCGCTCGCAACCGGACCAGTGGCCGGTGCATACGCGCGACGGCAAGCTGTCGGCGCAGTTCGAGCATACCGTCGCGGTGACGCGCACCGGTGCGCGCGTGCTGACGCTGCGCAAGGGCGAGACGCCGCCGCGCGACGTCCGCTGAAAGCCTGATTCCGCTCCCTCCCTGTGGAGGAGCGGACAAGACACCGCATCGCGCGCGTCGCCGATGCACTGCGCCGGCGTGCCGCTCAGGCCGAGATGCTGTCCGTATCCGCCTGCGGTTCCGGCGGTTCGTCGGTCGGTGGGGGTTCGGGCGCGCGGCAGGCGGCGCAGGCCAGCAGCACGGCGGCGAGCAGGGTGAGGCGGATCCGGGTCATGGCGACGGTCCTCCTGTGGCGTGGCGCTATGCTACGCCCATCGACGAAGGAGGCGCATGTGGCGGCGAACCGGTGGCGGCTGGACGGACAACGGGCACTGGTGACCGGCGCCAGCGCGGGCATCGGCCTGGCGATCGCGCGCGAACTGCTGGGGCTGGGCGCGGACGTGCTGATGGTGGCGCGCGACGTGGATGCGCTGCACGATGCGCGCGCCGACCTGGGCGATGAGTTTCCCGAGCGCGAGATCGGCACGCTGGCCGCCGATGTCGCCGACGACGAGGACCGTCGCGCCATCCTCGACTGGGTGGAAGACCATGGCGACGGCCTCAACATCCTGGTCAACAACGCCGGCGGCAACGTCACCCGCGCCGCGGTGGACTACACCGAGGACGAGTGGCGCGGCATCTTCGAGACCAACCTGTTCTCCGCGTTCGAGCTGTCGCGCTATGCGCATCCGCTGCTCGCGCAGCATGCGGCCTCCTGCATCGTCAACGTCGGCAGCGTGTCCGGCATCACCGCCGTGCGCAGCGGTGCGCCCTACGGCATGACCAAGGCCGCGTTGCATCAGCTCACCCGCAACCTGGCCGCCGAATGGGCCGAGGACGGCGTACGCGTGAACGCGGTGGCGCCGTGGTACATCCGCACGCGCCGCACCTCCGGCCCGCTGTCGGACCCGGACTACTACGACGAAGTGATCGACCGTACCCCGATGCGCCGCATCGGCGAGCCGGAGGAAGTCGCCGGCGCCGTCGCCTTCCTGTGCCTGCCTGCGGCCAGCTATGTCACCGGCGAGTGCATCGCGGTGGATGGCGGGTTCTTGCGGTACGGATTCTGACGTCCGTGCCGCACGCGGTAATGCGTGGCGTGGCACTGGCGGTGCTTGTGGTCACCACCGTGGCGTGCGCCTCAACGTCGACGTCACTGTCGCCGGATGCCTATCGGTTGGAGATTCGCGACAACCCTGCGGCACGTCGGTTTGACGTGGTACTGTATTCGCACCACGGCCGCGCGCTGTGTGTAGGCCGCGACAGCTGGCCGACCTCCACGGGTACGCTGTTCGTCGAGAACGCAGACGTCTATCTGCAGACCTCGGCCGGTCCTCGTCCGATAAAAAGCCCGTTCGTCAGCGTCTACTGTCCCGGAGGGTGCGGAGAACAGACGATCAAGCCAGGAGAGGCGCTGACGGGTTTCTTCGCCTACTCCGCGTTCGGCGATGCGGATGAGATCGCGGCGGATGCCAGTCGCCGGCTGCATTACGCGCTTGCGCCGCATGCCTGCCGTCGACTCCACCGCTAAGGCATCCGAGCCGCCTCCTCCGGCGCACTGAACACCACACGCCCCTCGGCATCCAGTACTTCGATGCGTGCGTCGCCGGTGCGGTCCACACGCAGGCGGATGCGGTCCTTGCCGCTGGCGTCGGCCAGCAGGATTTCGGCGTCGTCGTGCTGGTTCTGCACGGCGATGCGGCGCGTGGCCTGCTTGGCTGCGTCCAGTACCTTCACGTGCGACGGCACGGCCTGGTTGATCTGCAGGCCGCTGCTGATCGGTTCGCCGTCGGCGCCGATGCGCGTCATCAGGCCGATCGCATCCATGTTGGGATTGTCGAAGGCGAGCGCCGAGACCTTGCCGGCCTCCACGTCGGTCAACGCCAGTCCGCCCACTTCGTTGCCCTTGCGGTCGTAGAACACCAGCCCGGCCGGGGTGACGGCGCGCTTGAAGGTTTCGCCGTTCAACATCGGCGGCGGAAAGCGCTGCTGGTTGGCCAGCACCACGCGCGTGGCGCCATCGGCATCCACGATGTCCAGCCGCTCGACCGACAACCGTTCGAAGTGCGGGTCCGGCGCCTTGAACGCCGTCAGCAGCACGGCGATGAAGGCCAGCGTCAGTGCGCCGGCGTAGAGGCGCAGCAGGCGCATTTCGCGCAGCAGGCGGTGCGTCGGATCGTGCGGCATCGGAGGTCCTGGTGGTGGAAATGTCCGATTCTAGCGACGCGTCCGGCGCGGGTCCCGCACGGGTGTCCGCAATCCCGATACGCGACGGCACCTGCTTGGCGCGATTGAAGTTCGTTTTACATGCCGTGCGTAGCGTGCGGGTATCGACGGACGATGGGTGCGGACATGAAACGATGGATCACGTGCGGCCTGCTGGCCTGCGCAGCGAGTGTGTTGCTGGCCTGCGTGGGCGGCTTCTTCTACGTGCAGACGCTGGACCTGGACAGTCAGCCATTGCCGGCCCCGACCAGCACGGTGGCGGATCTGGCGCTCATGCAGCGGGCGGTACCGCCGACGCGTGGACGTGTCCTGGCGGTGGTCACCAGCACGGCGCAGTTTCCCGGCGGCGACAAGAAGGCGGGTTTCGAGCTGAGCGAACTGGCGCGCGCGTACTACGTGCTGCAGGCCAACGGCTACGAGGTGGACATCGCCAGTCCCCAGGGCGGATCGCCGCCGATGCGGTTGGACGGCGAAGATGCGGTCGCCGCGGATTACGCGTTCCTCAACGATGCGGCGGCACGACGGAAGCTCGACGGCAGCCTGCCGCTGCGCGAGGTGGATGCCACGCGCTACGCGGCGGTGTACCTGGTCGGCGGCAAGGGCACGATGTTCGACTTCCCCGACGATCCCGACCTGCAGCGCATCGTGCGCATCGTCTACCAGCGCGGCGGCGTGATCGGTGCGGTGTGCCATGGCCCTGCCGGCTTGCTCGAGGTGATGCGGGACGACGGCACGCCGCTGCTGCGCGGGCGCCGCGTGACCGGCTTCAGCAATGCCGAGGAGCTGTTCCTGATCAAGGACGCGCGCGTGCGCTTCCCGTACCTGCTGCAGGACCGCATGGTCGAGAAGGGCGCCCAGTTTGTCGAAGGCCCGATGTATCTCGACAACACCGTGGTCGATGGCCGGCTGGTGACCGGGCAGAACCCGTGGTCGACGTGGTCCACCGCCGAGGCGATGGTGCGCGCGCTGGGCCATGCGCCCGTCGCGCGCGCGCCGGGACGCGATGAACTCGCCGTACAGGTGCTGGCGGTCTACCACCGCGAAGGCATGGAGGCCGCGCGCGCGGCCCGCGCCGCATTGCCCGAGGCGGACAAGCGCCTGCTGCTGATGCATGCGCTGGTGGCGGGCATGCAGGGGCGGCTGGGCGAGGCGTGGCAGCTGCAGGCGCTGGCGCGCGGGTGAGCGCGGCTTACGGGCCGCAGGTGCTCTCGGCGACGATGCGCGCCACGCGCTCGAAGTCGGCGCGGTTCTTGTCGGCGTTCTCGGGGCGTGCGAAGCGGGCGGCCACTTCGGTTTCGTCGCGGCGCTTCTGCCATGCATCGCAGAGCGCGCCATCGGGCACGCGGGCGCAGGTGTCGCGGACCACTTCGCAGGCCTGGCCGGCGCCGGACTGCGGGTTGCCGTCCAGGCCGACGGTGCGCAGCGTCACGCAGCGCGAGGCGGGAATCGGATCCTCGGTGACGTAGCTGTCCCTGTCGTAGGTGGTGCACTGGAACATCACCGGTGGCGGCAGGCGGCGCGCATCCGGCGTGGGCGGGGCGGTGGCAGCCGCTGCCGGCGCCGGCGAGGTTGGTGTCGGTGCCGCCGCGGGCGTTGCCTGCGCTGGGGCAGCGGGCGTCATGGTGGGCGCCGCCGTACCGGCCTGGCCCGGCGCCATCGGCACGGTGTTGATGCCCTGCATGGTGCGCTGTTCCTGCTTCATGCCCTTGGGGCACGGCGCGTTCTGCAGGGTCAGCGCGCCGCTGGCATCGGTGCATCGGTAGATGACGACTTCCGCATGGGCAGCGGAGATGACGGCCTGCCAGGACAGGCCGAGCATCGACAGCAATGCGAGGGAACGTACGGCGGGTTTCATGCTCATCTGCAATCGTTGGCCAGGCGCGCATCGATACCGCGCTGTTCCAAGTCTAGCGTGCGGCGGTCGCTGGGCAGCGCGGCGCCGTAGCGGCGCAGGATCTCGTAGCGGCGATCGGACAGGCGTGCGCACACTTCTTCCTGCGGCAGCGGATGGCAGGTGTCACGCACCCAGCCGCCGCCGGGCACGAACACCGGGCCGGGACGCGGCCCCGGATGATGGCCGCCGCCCGGAGGTCGCGGGCGTGAGCGATCGCCGCTCTCGAAGGAGAGGTGGCCGTTGCCGATCGACACGCTGCCCGAGACGCTGCCGCCGCTGCGCGGCCATGCCGGATACGTCGAATAGCCGATGCCGTACGGCACCCAGCGCGGATTGCCGTCGCCGTTGTCGCTGGTGTAGACCTGTCCTTCCGGCGTGGTGCATTCGTACATCGGCTTGGGCGGCGTGAGGTACACCACGCGCGTGGGCGCAGAAGGTGGCGCGGCAACGGCCGGCGCCACGGATGGCGGCACCACGGGCTGCACGCGCGGAGGATCCTGGGGGCGCTGCATCGCCCGCACTTCCTGCTTCTCGCCCTTCAGGCAAGGGGAATCGCGCAGGGCGACGGTGCCGTTGGCGGCGACGCAGCGGTAGATGGTGACCGGCGTGGCCGTGGTGGCGGCCGACTGCGCGCGCGTGGCCGAGGGCGAAGCCGTCAGCAGGGCAAGCAGCAGGGGCAGGAGGGCGCGGGGCATGTCCCCATGGTGCGCGCCGGGACGGGCGATGGAAAGGCGACGGCGCGGCCCGTATGGCGGTCAGTCACGCAGCGACTGGCCGGTCAGGGCGTCGCGGATCGCGGTGGGACGGTCCAAGCCGCCGGTGGCGCCCGGCACCACGGCGTCGACGCGCGCCAGCAGGGCGGGGTCCAGCGCGGCCTGTTCGCTGACCGCCGGTTCGCCGCTGAGGTTGGCGCTGGTCGATACCAGGGCGCCGCCATAGGCCTGGCACAGGCCCACCACGACCGGGTGCTGGCTCACCCGGACGGCGATGCCGCGGTGTGCGCCGGTGATCCAGCGCGGCGCCTGCGCAGTGGCGGGCATGACCCAGGTATGCGGGCCGGGCCAGCTGGACAGCACCTCCGTCAGCCGTGCGGTGGGCACGGCCGCCACATCGATCAGCGGCTTGAGCTGCTCCAGGGTGGCGGCGATCAGGATCAGGCCCTTCTCGACCGGCCGCTGCTTGATAGCCAGCAGCCGGTGCACCGCGCCTTCATCGAACGGATCGCAGCCCAGCCCCCAGACGGCCTCGGTGGGGTAGGCGACGATGCCGCCGCTGCGGATGGTCTCGGCGGCTTCCTCGATGGTCCGTTCGATCGGCATGGCCCGGGTCCTTCCAGCGGGGTCAGAACGGGGCGTCGTCGCCGGCCGTGGCGGTGGCGGTCTTCTTCACCGTGGTCTTCTTTGCGACCGCCTTCTTGGTCGCGGTTTTCGTCGCGGTCTTCTTGGTGGCCTTCTTGGCGGCCTTCTTCGCCGGCGCCTTCTTGGCGGCGGCCTGCTTCGGCGCGGCTTCCTTCTTCACCGCCGCCTTCTTGGCCGGCGCCTTCTTGCCGAAGCCCTTGCGCACCGGCTTGCCGGTTTCCTCCAGCAGCTTGGTCACTTCGTCGAAGGTCAGCGAGGCGGGCTCGCGATCCTTGGGGATCTTGCCGTTGAGCTTGCCATCGCTGATGTACGGGCCGAAGCGGCCGTTCAGCACCTGGATGTCGCTGCCGTCGAATTCCTTGATGATGCGGTTGCGCGCGATCTCTTCCTTCTCTTCGATCAGGAACACCGCACGCGCCAGGTCGATCGTGTACGGATCGTCTTCCTTCTTCAGCGACGCGTACACGCTGCCGCGCTTGGCGAACGGGCCGAACCGGCCGATGCCGACGCTGACCTCCTCGCCCTTGTCCTGGCCCAGCTTGCGCGGCAGCTTGAACAGCTCCAGCGCGTCTTCCAGGGTGATGGTGTGCATGGACTGGCCGGGGCGCAGCGAGGCGAACTCCAGCTTCTCGTCCGTGTCCTTGTCGCCGATCTGCGCATACGGTCCGTAACGGCCCAGGCGCACGCTGACCGGCTTGCCGGACTTGGCGTCGGTGCCGAGCTCGCGCGCGCCGGTGGCTTCGCTGCGGTCGACCGTCTCGGCCTTCTCATCCACCAGTTCCTTGAACGGGCCCCAGAACTTCTCCATCAGCGGCACCCACTCTTCCTCGCCGCGGGAGACGGCGTCGAGCTCGTCCTCCAGCTTGGCGGTGAAGTCGTAGTCGACGTACCGGGTGAAGTGGCCGGACAGGAACTTGGAGACCGCGCGGCCCACGTCGCTGGGCTTGAACGCGCGGCCTTCCATTTCCACGTACTTGCGGAAGATCAGCGTCTGGATGATCGAGGCGTAGGTGGAGGGACGGCCGATGCCGTATTCCTCCAGCGCCTTGACCAGCGCGGCTTCGGTGAAGCGCGGCGGCGGCTGAGTGAAATGCTGGTCGGCGTGGATGCGGTCCAGCGGCACCGAATCGCCGGGCTTCATCGGCGGCAGCTTGCGGCCTTCGTCGTCGTCCTCGGCGTTCTTCTGGTCCTTGCCTTCCTCGTACACGGCCAGGAAGCCGGGATCGACCACGGTGGTGCCGCTGGCGCGGAAGCTGTGCTGGCTGCCCGCGGCCAGGTCGACGCTGACGGTGTTGAGCGTGGCCGGCACCATCTGGCAGGCGACGGCGCGCTTCCAGATCAGGTCGTAGAGCTTGCGCTCGTCGTCGCTCAGGTACCTGGCCACCTGCGCCGGCGTGCGCAGTGCGCTGGTCGGGCGGACGGCTTCGTGCGCTTCCTGCGCGTTCTTGGACTTGGTGACGTAGACGTTGGGCTTGTCCGGCAGCGCCTGCACGCCGAAGTCGCGCGCGATGACGTCGCGGATCTCGGCCAGCGCATCCTGCGACAGGCTCACCGAGTCGGTACGCATATAGCTGATCAGGCCGACCGTGCCCTCGTCGCCGATGTTGACGCCTTCGTACAGCTTCTGCGCCACCTGCATGGTCTTGCGGGTGGTGAAGCCGAGCTTGCGCGAGGCTTCCTGCTGCAGCGTGGAGGTGGTGAACGGCGGCGCCGGGCGGCGCTTGCGTTCCTTGCTGGTCACGTCGGTGACGTGCAGCGCACCCTGCGCGGCCTGCTGGATGCGCAGGCGGGCGGCTTCGGCGGTGTCGCCGTCGGTGACGGTGAACTGCTCGAACTTCTGGCCGTCCAGCTTGGTGAGCTTGGCGGTGAAGGCCTGGCGCGGATGCGCGCACTCGGCCTCGATGCTCCAGTACTCGCGGGCGACGAAGGCTTCGATCTCCTCCTCGCGCTCGACGATCATGCGCAGCGCCGGCGACTGCACGCGGCCGGCGGACAGGCCGCGCTGGACCTTGCGCCACAGCACCGGCGACAGGTTGAAGCCGACCAGGTAGTCCAGCGCGCGGCGCGCCTGCTGCGCGTCGACCAGATCGCCGGCGATCTGGCGCGGCTGGGTCATGGCCTCCTTGATGGCGCGCGGCGTGATCTCGGTGAACACCACGCGGTGCAGCGGCTTGTCCTTCAGCAGGCCGCGCTCCTTCAGGATTTCCGCGATGTGCCAGCTGATCGCCTCGCCCTCGCGGTCCGGGTCGGTCGCCAGGAAGATGTCGTCGGCGCCCTTGGCGGCCTTGGCGATGGCATCGACGTGCTTCTCGTTCTTCTCGATCAGGTCGTAGCGCATCGCGAACCCGTTGGCCGGATCCACCGCTCCTTCCTTCGGCACCAGGTCCCGGACGTGGCCGTAGGACGCCAGGACGGTGAAGTCCTTGCCGAGGTATTTGTTGATCGTCTTGGCCTTGGCGGGCGACTCGACGATGAGCAGGTGCTTGGGCATGTCAGGGATTCAGGACTGGGGTGGGCCGTGCGGGGGCGGCTAGGGTGCCCCGGATGCGGGCGCCAGAGAAGCGGACGCCCGGGGCAGGAGCCCCGGGCGTTCAGTTTCCTATTTATAGTGGTGTCACGGCCGGGGCCGGGCTGTCAAGCCGGACCGGCGAGCCGGGCACTGGGGCGCGACCCCGGTCACGGCCCGACCGTGGGGTCAGCGGGCCATGGAAAGCAACGCGCCGAAGGCCAGCAGCAGGACGATCAGGCTGCCCACGATCAGCAGGCCGCCGAGGACCAGCACCACGACCGCCACCGTGCCCAGTTCGTCGCGCTGGCGTTCGGGATGGGAGGTGAAGGCCCACTTGTCGACCACCAGGGTGTCGCACATGAAATCGTGCAGGCCCTGCTTGCGGCCGGTGAAGGCGGCCATCAGCAGGCCGATGCACAACAGCAGGCTGCTGAGCATGTAGGCCCAGTAGCGCGCGAAGCCGCGCAGGAAACTGATCCGGTCGCCGTCGGTGCGGACCACCTTGATGCCGATGGCCAGCTTGCCGGGCGTCGCCAACAGGCCGGCACTGGAATGGAACCAGGCGAACACCAGGGCGCTCAACACCCAGGACATGACGGTCTCGCCTGGATTGAATTGGCTGCGTCCCAACAGGCTCCCGCTGAAGCTGCTTCCCCAGCCCAGCAGGCCACCGACGATCGTCACGATGATGGCGACCGGAATGCCGATGGCAAAGCCGTCGATGAGGCAGGCCGCCACCCGCTTCCAGAAGCCCGCGTAGACCACGTGTCCCTCACGCGCCGCGGGGGCATAGGCATGGGCGCCGATGTCCGCGTGCGGCGCGGCGTAGGGAGAGTCGCCGGTCGTGACCGTGGCGTGCGGACGCGCGATCGCCGCCGCTGCGGGTGCGTAGGTCGGCTCGCTTGCCGTGAACACGGCGCGACCCGTGAGCGGACGGGCCTCGTCGGCCATGGCCGTGACCGGTGCGTCGGTCGCCTCGGACACGTGCGGAGGCGGCGGCGTCATGTCCAGCCGCAACTCCGGCGCCACATTGATCAGCGAGGTCCACTCCTGCATGCCTTCGCGCCAGACCAGCGATGCCCGCGTGAGGGTGCCGTCGCGGAAGAGGTCGGCGACCCTGCCGGGGTCGACCGGGCCGTGGCGCTGCTGCTGCGCATCGACGTAGTACCACCCCGTCATGACAGGTCCTTCATCAGCATCAGGCCCATCACCGCGTAGATCGCGATGCTGCCGACGATCGCCAGGCCCGCCAGCGCGAGGATCACGATGGTCACCACGCCCAGCTCATCGCGCTGGCGTTCGGGATGGGCGGTGAACGCCCACTTGTCGACCACCAGCGTGTCGCACAGCATGTCGTGCAGCGCCTGCTTGCGCTCGGTCAGCGCCACCATCAGGCCCGAGATCAGCACGCCCAGGCCGCAGGTGACCATGGTGAAGACTAGGTAGGCCAGCGAGCGCAGGAAGCCGCGCCAGAAGCTCATCCGCTGGCCGTCGGTGCGCGTCACCTTGATGCCGACCGCCAGCTTGCCCAGGCTGGCCTGCAGCGAGGAGGACTGCATCCAGCCGAAGTACACGCAGGGCGCCAGGAACAGGATCGGATAGATCGCCAGCATCGAAGCCAGGCCGGCCCCGGTGGCGAACGGATTGTCGGAGCCTCCGGCGCCCATCACACCCACGCCGATCAGCATCAGCGGGATCATCAGGGCGTAGCTGATGATCGTGGTGACGATGCTGTCGATGAAGCTGGCAGCGAACCGCTTCCACAGGCCCGCATGCACCAGGTGGCCGGCGACGACGGGCTGGAACGACGCCAGGTCCGCCGTCGGCGGCGTGTACGGGGCGTCGGCCGCCGGCACGGCGACGTCCGCCGCCGGTGCCGCCAGCGTGTCGAGCGGCAGGTCGAGTTCGGCAGCCACCGCGCTCAGGGGCTGCCAGTCCTGCAGGCCCTCGCGCCACACCAGCGATGCGGGGCCCAGGCGCGCATGGCGCACGTGGCCTTCCAGTTCTTCGGCCGAGAACGGCCCGTGCCGCTGCCCGCTGGCATCGGCGTAGTACCACTGCGTCATTGCGTCATTCCCCGATGAAAAGCGTGGCCCGCGTCGCCACGCTGACGTTGTTCAGCCCCGGCAGTCCGGCGGCAGGTACCTGTCGTCGATCTCCGACGAGCAGTGCCACTCGCTGTTGTCGCTGCCCAGGTCCCACCACAGCTTGCGGCCGTCGATCTGCGCGTTGCCGGTGTTGGCGAACTCCAGCTCGAAGCCGCAGGTGCCGTCGTCGAAACCGCCGACCACGGCGCGCGCGACGTAGGGTCCCGCGTAGCTCTCCGGCGTGCCGATGGTGCCTTCGCCGTTGCTCGGGCAGCGGCCTTCCGCGTCCATGAACGCCTTGACCTCCATGCGCAGCGCGACGTGATCGGTAGCCGCCTGGGCCACCTTCGAGCGCAGCGTGTAGTCGTGGTAGGCCGGAAACGCGATCGCGGCGAGCACGCCGGCGATACCGATGCAGGGCACCACCATCACGGCGGCGACGATCAGCGCGATCCTGCCGCCGGACATGCGCGGCTTGGCGGCCGGCGTGGCGGGCGTGCGCAGCAGGCGGTCCTGCGGTGCGGCGGTTGCAGCGGAGGAGCTGGGAGCTGCGGGCGGCACCGGAGGCGGCGTGCCGGGCGTCTCGACAGGCGCGGGGTTCAGGCCGAGCTCGTCGGCGAAGTCGCTCAGCGGCTGCCAGTGCGGCAGGCCTTCGCGCCAGACCAGGCTGTCCAGCGCAACGCGTCCGAAACGGTAGTGGGTGACCAGTTCATCCGACGAGACCGGACCGTGCTGTTCACGGTTCCGGTCGGCGTAATACCAACCCGACATGCTTCCCCCTGAAGCGGATCAACGCCTCAGTGTACCGGCTCGGGCTCGTCGGCAAACATCTGGGTTTCCATCCATGCGTAGGCGGCTTCCGAGCCAGGCTGGTTGAACAGCACCATCAGCACGACCCATTTCAGGTCGTCCAGGTCCAGTTCGTCCTGGTCCAGCGCCATCGCCCGGTCCAGCACCAGTTCGCGCTGGTCGGCGTCGAGGACGCCATGCTGCTCCAGGAACAGCAGGAAGCCGCGGCAGTCGACGTCCAGCTTCTCCAGCTCCGGCCCGTGGAACACGCGGGTCGGGCCGCCGACGCGCGGCGTGGAGGCTGCAGGACGCTGGTCGGCCAGGGCATCCAGCCAATCGAAGGCCTTGCTGATCTCGGTGGGGCTGAAACCGGCCTGGATCAGGCCGTTCTGGAGAGAGTCGCGGTCGCGGACCGGGTCCGCATCTTCGGTGAAGTAGTGTTCGAACAGGTACAGCAGTACATCCAGGATGCTCTCTTTCATTGCCCCTCGGCCTGCGTCATCGACGCTGTGGAGGTGAAGAAACCGGTCTTTCTCTGGTATCGGCCGTGTTCCGCCGTTACTAAGCCATCCAGTTCCATGACCAGCAGCATGGAGGACAGTTCCGCGGCCGTCAATCCAGTCCGTGAGACGAGCTGATCCATACCTGTTGGGTCATGACCGAGCGCGTCCCACAAGCGCTGGTAGTCGGCGTCCAGGCGTGGCGGCGTCTCGCCCGGTCCTGCGATCACCCACGATTCAGTCTCGCCGAGCCGGGCGCGCAGGGCGTGGGCGAGGTCGGCGGCCAGGGTGGCCAGCGCTTCGACCACCTCGCAGGGTTCCTCCACCAGGGCAGCGCCCTCGCGGATCAGGCGGTGGCAGCCCCGTGCCTTGGGGTTATGGATGGAGCCGGGAACCGCGAACACCTCGCGCCCTGCATCGCCGGCCTGGCGGGCGGTGATCAGCGCGCCGGACTGTTCGGCCGCCTCGACGACCAGCGTGCCCAGCGCCAGTCCGGCAAGGATCCGGTTGCGGGCGGGAAAGTGGCTGCGCAGGGCGGCCGTCCCCGGCGGATGCTCGCTGACCACGGCGCCTTCGGCGGCCAGGCGGTCGCGCAGGCGGTCGTGCGCGGGAGGGTAGGCCAGGTCCGGACCGGTGCCGACCACGGCGACCGTGGTGCCGGCGCCGGCCGCCAGGGCCGCTTCATGCGCGGCGGCATCGATGCCGCGTGCCATGCCGCTGACCACGACGATGCCGGCCGACGCGAGGGACCGTGCGAAGAAGTGGGCGTTGTCGCGGCCGCCGCTGGTCGGGCTCCGGCTGCCGACGATGGCCACGGCGGGCCGCCAGAGCAGGTCGGGATTGCCGTCCACGAACAGGGCCAGCGGCGGGCTGGAGATCGTGCGCAGGGGCGCCGGGTAGTCGGCATCGTGCCAGCCGATCAGGTGGTGGCCCGGCATCGCCAGCCAGCGTCGGGTGCGCTCGAGCATGCCGTCGGAGTCCTCGCCCTGCAGGCGTGCGACCTGTGCGGCGTCCAGGCCTGCCGCGCGCCACAGGGCCGCACCGGCGGCCAGCGCACGATCCGGAGACCGGTGGCGTTCCAGCAGGCGGCGACGGGGCAGGACAGGGCCGCCGGCCAGCACCAGCCTGGCCAGCGCGATCAGATCGTCGTTGGGCATGCGGCCAGCGTAGGCCGCACGCGACGACGGCGCCCTAAGGCGCCGTCGCGGCAGTGCGTAGGAATTGCCTGACCCGGGTCAGTAGGTCGCGTCCGGATGCTTCAGTTCGTAGCCGACACGCGTGGCCTCCACGCTTTCCATCACCAGCGCATAGCTGACCTTGTCGAAGGTGCGGAACACCATCGCGTGGCTGGCGTATTCGTCGGGCAGGCTGACGCGCCCGGCGCCCGGCTTGGTCGACTCGCTGATGCGGGAGGACTCCGGGTGGGCCATGCGGTTGGCGGTGTGGCTGCCGTTGCGCCAGATCGAGAAGACCGTGCCGTTGTCCACGCCGTCCAGGCGGCCGCCGGAAATGGCGATCACGTCGCGCGTGCCGCCTGCGGTCAGGGCATCGGCCACGGCCAGCACGCGCAGCTTGCCGGCCGGGTCGGTGGCGGGCGGGTGCGGGAAGAAGTGCAGGTCGTAGGGCTGGGCATCGACCGGGATCAGGCGGTCGCCGACGCGCACCTCATGGCCGCCGATATCGGCCACCAGCGTGCTGACCTCGGTGCCTGGAACCACGCCGCGGGTGAACGTGGCGACATTGACCTTGACCAGTTCGTAGCCCAGGAAGGCGCCCTTGCCCGACTGCTCGACGATGTCCTTCCACTGGTCGATCTCGCCACGGATGGTCCGGCCCCGGAAGTCCAGGTCCTGCGCGCGCGGGTTGTCGGTGAACCTGGCGGTGGGGCGCACGACCAGGAAGCGCTGTCCGGCCTGCGCGCCATCCAGGCCGCTGACATAGATGTTGTGGCCGCCGGAACCACGCAGGCGGTCCTCGTCCAGGCCGGCGACATGCGGCAGCTGCTCGAAGCTGTCGACGACGCGACGGTCCTTCAGGTACGCCTCGATGTCGGACAGCGGGATCGCGTTGAGCGGCGCTTCCTGGCGCGGGCCGGGCTGTACCGCCACGCGGTCCAGGTAGGCCAGGCTGATGACGTCGCCCGGATAGATCAGGTGCGGGTTCTGGATCTGCGGATTGGCCTGCCAGATCTCGGGCCACAGCCACGGCTTCTTCAGGAAGCGCGCGGAAATGTCCCACAGCGTGTCGCCACGCTTGACCACATAGGTATCAGGATGGCTTCCCGCCATCTCGGCGGCAGCCGCATAGGTGCCCACGGTCAGCACCGCAACGGCGAAAACCGTACGAAAACATTTAAACATGGCGGTATCTACCTGATTCCCCGACAGGTGGTCAGCACTATAGTCCAGAAAACCCGGCGCAACGCAAGCGCCCGCGTTAGAATTCGTGAGGCCTTGCCGGATTCCACTGGCGCCCCCACTCCGAGACGTACCATGGCCCTGCTCCCCATCCTCGAATTCCCCGACCCGCGCCTGCGCACCAAGGCGGTGCCCGTCGATGCCGGCGATGTGACGACGCCCGCATTCCAGCGCCTGCTCGACGACATGTTCGAGACCATGTACGACGCGCCTGGCATCGGCTTGGCCGCCAGCCAGGTGGACGTGCACAAGCGCTTCATGGTCATCGACATCAGCGAAGAGAAGAACCAGCCGCAGGTCTTCATCAACCCCGAGCTGAGCGACAAGGTCGGCGAGCAGGTCTACCAGGAGGGTTGCCTGTCGGTGCCGGGCATCTTCGCCGACGTCACCCGCGCCGACGGGATCACCGTGCGTTTCCTCGACCGCCAGGGCCAGCCCCAGGAACTGCGTGCCGACGGCCTGCTGGCGGTGTGCATCCAGCACGAGATGGACCACCTGGACGGCAAGCTGTTCGTCGACTACCTGTCGCCGCTGAAGCGCGAGATGGTGCGCAAGAAGCTGGCCAAGCAGCGCAAGCACGTCGCCTGACGCTCGCGTATCGGGGAGCGGGCCGACTGCGGTGTCCCCGCCCCGTCCTCCCTCCTTTCCGGAAGTCGTCCCTCCATGAGAATCGTCTTCGCCGGCACGCCGGCGTTCGCCGTGCCCTGTCTTCGCGCCGCGCATGCCCATCATGAGGTCGTCGCGGTCTACACGCAGCCCGACCGTCCCGCCGGACGCGGGCGCGGACTGACGCCATCCCCGGTCAAGCTGGAGGCGATCCAGCGCGGCATCCCGGTCCTGCAGCCGCTGTCGCTGAAGAAGAAGTCCACCCAGGACGCGCTGCGCGAGATGCAGCCGGACGTGATGGTGGTGGTCGCTTACGGCCTGATCCTGCCGCAGGCGGTGCTCGATATTCCGCAGTACGGCTGCTGGAACGTGCACGCCTCGCTGCTGCCGCGCTGGCGCGGTGCCGCACCCATCCAGCGCGCCATCGAAGCGGGCGACGACGAAACCGGCGTCTGCCTGATGCAGATGGAGGCGGGTCTGGATACCGGGCCGGTGCTGTTGGCGCAGAGCCTGCCAATCGGGCCCGACGAGACCGGCGGCCAGTTGCACGACCGTCTCTCCGACCTGGGGGCGCAGGTGCTGCGCGATGCGCTGGGTCTGCTGCGCGCCGGCGTGAGGCTGCCTCCGCACCCGCAGCCGGAGGTGGGCGTCGAATACGCACACAAGCTGGACAAGGCGGAGGCGAAGCTGGACTGGACGCAGCCCGCCGAGGTGCTGGCGCGCAAGGTGCGCGCCTTCAATCCCTGGCCGGTCGCCGAAGCGCAGGTCGCTGGAGAGCGCCTCCTCATCCATGGCGCGGTGGCGGTGGAGCAGGCGCATGCGGCGGTGCCCGGCACGCTGCTGTCCGCCAGCCGCCAGGGCCTGGACGTCGCCTGCGGGTCGGGCGTGCTGCGCCTACGCGTGGTGCAGCGCGAAGGCGGCAAGGCGATCACCGCCGCCGACTACCTCAACGCGCGGCGCGACCTGGTGTCGCCGTGAGCCGCCAGGCCGGGGTCGCGGTGCGCGTCCTCGCGGCCCGCATCGTCGACGCCGTGATGCACGGAGGGCGCTCACTGAAGGCCGAACTGGCCGCGAACCTGCCTCGCATCGAGGATTCGCGCGATCGCGCGCTGCTGGAGGCGATCTGTTTTGCGGTACTGCGCTCGCGCGCCCGCAGTGAGGCCGCGCTGGCGACGTGGATGGCCAAACCGCTGCAACGTGCCGACAACGAGTTGCGGGCCCTGTTGCATGTGGGATTCGCGCAGGTGGTGGTGATGGGGTTGCCGGCGCATGCGGCGCTGTCGGCCACGGTCGAGGCGACGCGCGCGCTCGGACGTCCTCACCAGGACAAGCTGGTGAACGCACTGCTGAGGCGTGCACAGCGCGAGGGTCTGCCGACGGCGTCGGCCGATGCGCTGTGGCCGGCATGGTTGCGGAAACGGGTGCGCGAGGACTGGCCGGAGGACGCGGATGCGATCTTCGCCGCCAGCGAACGGGAAGCCCCGCTGTGGTTGCGGGTCAACCGGAGGCGTGGCGCCCGCGATGCCTATCGGCAACGGCTGCTGGATGCCGGCATCACGTCCGTCCCGGCCGACGGCCTGGCCGACGCGCTGGTCCTCGATGCGCCGGCGGCGGTCACCACGCTGCCCGGATTCGCCGCAGGCGACGTCTCCGTCCAGGACGGCGCGGCGCAGCGGGTCGCCTACCTGTTCCAGGATCTCCCGCCGGGCGCGCGCGTGCTCGACATGTGTGCCGCGCCCGGCGGCAAGACGGCGCATCTGCTCGAACGCGATCCTTCGCGGCAGATGCTCGCACTGGATGTCGACGAACGCCGCCTGCAACGCGTCCGCGAGACCCTGCAGCGTGTCGGCGTGGACGCTGCGCTGCGCGCCGCCGATGCGACCGACACCGACGCGTGGTGGGATGGTCAGCCTTTCGATGCCGTACTGCTGGACGCTCCGTGTTCCGCGACCGGCATCGTGCGCCGGCAACCCGATGTTTTGCTGCACCGGAGGCCGGAGGATCTGGTAGCGCTGACCGCACTGCAGGCGCGGCTGCTCGATGCGGCGTGGCAGGTGCTGCGTCCGGGCGGCCGGCTGGTTTACGGGACCTGCTCGCTGGTGCGCATGGAAAACGCGGTGCAACTCGACGCCTTTCTCGGACGACATCCTGACGTCACGCCCGAGATGTTGGGCGACGATTACGGACATCTCGATGGCGCAGGGCGACAGCGCCTCCCTGGCGAGCAGGGCATGGATGGATTCTTCTACGCGTGCATGCGCAAAACGTGAGTCGTGTTGCAGGACGCTCCAACGATCGCTGACCCGGGCGCCATGTCAGGCGAAACCGGAGCTGCGTGCGGCATACTTCACGTGTGGAGGCGGCAGTTCCAGTTCACGTTGCGTTGACGCGTGGTCCAGGAGATGGCGCAGACTTCCCCGGTGAAGGAAGTCCGTGGTCGCCGCCGTCCATGATCGAGCCGTTGCCACTCGCAGGATCCGAGGACATGCAGGGAAGACTTACACGCCGACAGGAGGTCGCGCGCGCGCTGGCGTGGTGCGCGGGCTTCAGCGCCAGCGCACTGCTGGTGGTGCCGAAGGGCCTGTCGGTGTTCGCGGTGTTGATGCTCGCGGCGTCGCTGGCCGCCTTGCCGGATGTATGGCGTGCGGATCGCCGTGCCCCGCGTGCGCTGTACGCGCTGCTGGTCGTCGCCCTGGTGGTGATCGCCGTCGTGGCCGCGTCCATGTGGGTGCGCGGCGCGCCGCTTTCGGTGCTCGACAATCCTTCCCGCATGCTGTTGCTGCCCTGGTGCGCCTGGCTCGTCTGGGCGACGGGCGTGCGCATGTCGGGCCTCTGGTACGGCGCGCTGCTGGGAGTGCTGATCGCCTGTGTGGTCTCGATCGTGCAGGCCTCGTGGGGTATCGAGCGGGTGGGCAGCGACGCCAATCCCATCGTCTTCGCCAATGCGGTGCTCGCCCTGCTGGTCGTGTCCGTGTTCTGCCGTCCCCGACCGGGCGGATGGCCAACCTGCCTACTGCTGGCCGCCATGATCGTGCTGGCCAATGTGGCCGTGATCCTGAGTGGCAGCCGCGGCGTGCTCCCCGGGCTGGCGCTGATCGTGCTGATGCTGCTGCTGGGCAGTGCCTCGCGTCACCGCTGGTGGCGACTGGGCGGCGCGCTCGCCGTGCTGGCGGTGCTGTTCACGGCGATGTGGACGGTGCCGTGGCTGTCCTCGCAGTTCCGGCTGGACGAGTTGCATGCCGACGTGTCCGGGCTGGCGCATGGGCAGGTCGACAAGCCCATCAGTGCACGCATCGCCTTGCTGTCGGTAGCGTGGGAGGCGTTCCGCGAGGCGCCGCTGACCGGTGCGGGCGTCGACGCGTTTGCGGCCCAGGTCGACGCCAGCGTCTATTGCCGAGGCGCCGAGCGGCATTTCTGCGGACTGGCCCATGCCCACAACGATGTCGCCCACTGGGGCGCGACCCTGGGCGTGCCGGGCCTCGCAGCGCTCGGCGCCGTGTACCTGGTGCCATTGCTGATCGCTGCGCGCCGCCTCCGCCAGACGCGCCCTGGGCTGCCGCTCGGGCCCGCCTGGACGGCCGCGCTGCTGGTCGTCGCGTATCTCGTATCCGGACTGACCCAATCGATGTTCGCGCATGCGCTCAGCACCAGCGCCTTTGTGGTGTTCGTCGGGCTGCTACTGGGCGGCACGCTGGTAGAGCCGGCAACGCCGGGCCGCCACGTCGATTCACATTAATAAACCCGAGTGAAACATGGCGGTATCGACGCCGGTTTCTCTCATACGTCAGTCAGAGACCGCTTCCTAGAATCCGCGCTCCCCCGCAAGACCTCTCCATATGCTGCGCGTGAACCTGATCGGCTGGGACAACGGCGTCGGTCTGAGCCGCGACCTGCGTCTCATCGAACACGTGCTGCGGGAAGCTGGTCTGCAGGTCCACCTGCAGCCGGCGCGCGGGCGCGGGAAGCTGCGGAAATGGCTCGGGCCGTGGCTGCAGCGCGCGCGCTTCGGTGCCCGCCGCCTGCTGAGGCGCCAGCGCTATCACCTGAACATCATGCTTGAGCACGTCAAGCCCGAGTATCTGCAGGCGGCCGAACGCAATGCCTTCATTCCCAACCCGGAATGGTGCCTGCCCAGTGATCTCCGACGCCTGCGCCACGTCGACGGGGTCATGACGAAGACCCACCATGCTGCCGCGATCTTCCAGCGACATCGTGGCAACGTGGCGCCGATCGGGTTCACCAGCAGCGACCGTTATCTGCCCGGGGTCGAGCGCACGCGCACCTTCCTGCACCTGGCCGGGCGCAGCAGCGCCAAGCGCACGCGGATGGTGCTGGAAACCTGGATGCGGCATCCCGAATGGCCGACATTGACCGTCGTGCAGCATCCGCGCATGGCGGAATTCCGGCCGCGGGCGGCGAACATCGTCCATCGCGTGGACTATCTCGACGACGCGGAACTGCGCGAGATCCAGAACGCCAACCTGTTCCACGTGTGTCCTTCGGAAACCGAGGGTTTCGGCCATTACATCGTCGAGGCGCTCAGTGTGGGCGCGATCGTGCTGACGACCGATGCCGAACCGATGAACGAACTGGTGACCCGCGAGCGGGGCATCCTGATGCCGCATGCGCGCACGGGAACGCAGCAATTGGCGGTGCGTTATCTGGTCGAGTCGGAAGCGCTGGAGACGGCCGTCGCCACGGCGCTTGCGCTGAGCGACGGGGAGTGTGCGCGACTGCGCGAGGAGGCCCGGCGTTTCTTCCTGGCCAACGATCTGGCCTTCCGGTCACGCCTCGTGGACGCGGTCCGCAGCCTGGCCGGTTCACCGGACAGTCGTGCCGCCCCCGAGCGCAAGGACGACTGGAGCACCGGCCCCGTGGACGTGCAGTCGGCGCAGGCCTGAGGCGACACCCCTGCGTGCCTCGGCCGGCGTCTGCACGGTCATGGATGCCGTGCCCGCGGCATGCCAGACCCCTGCCACGCGTCCCGCCACGCCTGGAACATCAGCACGCTCCACAGGTGGGTGTGCCACTTGCGCTGGCCCCTGAGGAAGTCCGACCAGACCGCGCGGATGGCGGCCGGATCGAAATGACCCTCCTCGCGTAGGCGACGCTGGTCCAGCTGCGCCTCGGCCCACTCCCGCAAGGGGCCGCGCAGCCAGTCGCCGACCGGGGCGCCGAAGCCGGATTTGCCGCGGTACACCAGCGGCTCGGGCAGATACCGCGACAGCAGCTTTTTCGGCAGGTACTTGAGCTCGCCCTCGCGGTACTTCATCGACAGCGGCAGCGACCAGGCGAATTCCACCACGCGCCAGTCCAGCAGCGGCGCGCGCGCTTCCAATGCGACGGCCATGCTGGCGCGATCGACCTTGGTGAGGATGTCTTCGGGCAGGTAACAGGCGAAGTCCATCGCCATCAACTGGTCGGCCGGCGTGCCGTGCCGGAGCAGCGCGGCGGGGTCGTCGTAGGCGGTGGCGCGCCGCTGCGCGCCATCGACGACGCGTTCCGGATGTCGCCAACGGCTGATGCGATGGCGCGCCACGTGCTGCAGGTCGCGCGTGGCGAGTTCGGCACGCAGCGCCGGCAGGCCACCCAGCCGCGCGCGTTCGCCGGGCTCGCCGGCCAGTCGCGCGAGGAGGCGTCGCGGCAGGCGTTCCAGGCGCGCATCGTTGCGCAGCGCGCGCAGGTAGCGGCCGTAGCCGAAGAACAGTTCGTCGCCGCCGTCGCCCGACAGCGCCACCGTGACGTGCTGCCGCGCCAACCGGCACAGCAGGGCGGTCGGCAGTTGCGAGGAATCGGCGAACGGCTCGTCGTAGATGCGTGCGATGGTGGGAACGAGATCCAGCGCCGCACGTCCGTCGGCCCGCAACTCGGTATGGTCGGTGCCCAGCTGGCGTGCCACGGCGGCGGCATGGGCGCTCTCGTCGTGCACGGCATTGTCGAAGCCGATCGAGAAACTGCGTACCGGACGGGTCGCCTGCGCCTGCATCAGCGCGGTGACCAGCGAGGAATCGGTGCCGCCGGACAGGAACGCGCCCAGGGGCACGTCCGCCTCCATGCGCAGCGCCACGGCATCGCGCAGCAGGCCGTCCAGCGCCTCCAGCGCCGATGCGTCGTCGCCATCGAATCCTTCGCGAATCGCCGCGTCCTGTCGTGCCCGCGCATCCCACCAGCGAAGCGCATCGGGCAGCGTGCGCGTCGCCACGTGCGCCCCGTCGAGTCGCACCAGCGCCCCTGCCGGCAGTTTGCGGATGCCTTTGAGGATGCAGTGCGGCGCCGGGATGTAATCCAGCCGCAGCAGCAGTGCCAGCGCATCCGGATCGGTCTCGGCCTGCAGCGACGGGCACGCGCGCAGCGCCGCCAGTTCGCTGCCGAACAGGAACGTGCCGTCGCCGGTCCAGCCGTAATGGAGCGGCTTCTTGCCCACGCGGTCGCGCGCCAGCCAGAGCGTTCGCGAGTGCCGGTCCCAGGCGGCCAGGGCGAGCATGCCGTTGCCTCGGGCCAGCGCCGCGTCGACACCCCACCGGGCGATCGCGGCGAGCAGGACTTCGGTGTCCGAGTGGCCGCGGAAGACCTGTCCTCCGGCAGCCAGCTCGCGGCGCAATTCGCCATGGTTGTAGATCTCGCCGTTGAAGGCGATCACCCAGCGTCCATCGTCCGACACCATCGGCTGATGGCCTTCCGGGCTCAGGTCGATGATCGACAACCGCCGGTGCGCGAGGACCAGGCCCGCGTCCGCGTCGACCCAGGTGCCGGCATCGTCGGGCCCGCGATGCGCGATGGCCGCGCCCATCGTCCTGCCCAGGCCATGCAGCGCGTGTTCGTCGTAGCGTCCGGAAGGCGCGATGGCGCCGGCGATGCCGCACATCGGGCGTCAGTCCTGCGGTGGCGTGGAGACGGGCAGGCCATGCTGCAGCATCCACAGCATGATCGCCTTCTGCCGGACGTAGTTCGCGCGCACGTAGGCGTAGACCAGTCCATGCCAGCCGTCGCGGAAGCCGCCGCGCAGCAGGTAGCCGCGCCAGAACCGCCAGGCGGGCGACAGCACCAGCGCGGTCAGCGTCGCGCGCCGCCCGCGCGCGAAGTCGTACTCGGCCATCATCCGCGCATAGCGCTGCGTCTTGGCCAACTGCTGTTCCAGCGAGCGGTAGGGGTAGTGGATCAGGTCGCCGGCCAAGGTCCGTACCGGGCCGTCCACCGACGCGGCCTCGTGTACCTCGCGCTTGCCGCGCCAACCGCCACGCCTCCGGTCGAACAGCCGCAGTACGCGGTCCGGGTACGCATTGCCGTGGCGCAGGAAACGGCCGAAATAGTCCGACAGCCGCGCGAACCGGAAGCCGGCCGCGTCGTCGAAGCCTGCCGCCTGCGCCGCCAGGATCGATGCCCGCAGCGTCTCGCCGATGCGCTCGTCCGCGTCCAGGCACAGCACCCAGTCGTGGCGGGCCTGTTCGACCGCGAACTGCTTCTGGCTGCGGAAGCCGTCGAACGGCCGCTGCAGCACGCGTGCGCCCGCTGCCTGCGCGATGGCGACCGTCGCATCGGTCGAATACGAGTCCACCACCACGATCTCGTCGCAGAACGCCAGCGACGCCACGCAATCCCCGATGCGGTCGGCCTCGTTGAACGCGATAATGCAGGCCGAGATCGCAGGCCGGTGGGTTGAGGACACGTCGATGGCGGAGTACCTGATGTTCGGGACGGAGCGCTATGCGCTGCCCATCTTGCAGCCGCTCGCCGATGCGCTGCAAGACGCCGGACATGGCGTACATGCCTGGCTGGTGGATGGCGCGCGCGGTGCGGCGCTGCGCGGCGACGTACGCACCGTCGCCGATGCGCGCGCGGCGGTCGCGCTGCGCCCGCAGGCGGTGTTCAGCGCCGCCAACTGGGTGCCGACCTTCGTGTCCGGCGCGAAAGTGCAGCTGTTCCACGGCTTCAACGTGGAAAAGCGCGACTCGGCACGCGGCCATTTCCGCGTGCGCGGCCTGTTCGACCTGTACTGCACCCAGGGGCCGGCGACGACCGCGCCGTTCGCGGCGCTGGCCGCGCGCGAGGGCCACTTCAAGGTGGTCGAGACCGGTTGGCCGAAGCTCGATCCGCTGTTCAGGGGCGCCGATCCCTTGGCCGACGCATGGCGGGCCGAAGCCCGTGGCCGCCCCGTCGTCATGTTCGCCTCCACCTTCACCGAACGGCTGAGCGCGGCGCCGCACCTGTTCGATGCGATCGCCGCCGAGGTCGAGCGGGGCGACCGGTTCTGGCTGCTGACCCTGCATCCGAAATGCCCGGAGGCATGGTTCGTCCGTTACCGTCGCCTGTGCGGACCGAACGCGGCGTTCGTCGATCCGGTCGATCTGGTCAGTGCGCAGCGCGCCGCCGACGTGCTGGTCGCCGACACCACGTCCGTGGTCAGCGAGTTCGTGGTGCAGCGCAAGCCGGTGGTGACGTTCCGGAACCGCGCGCCGAAGCCGCACATGCTGGAATTCGAGGCGCCCGAGGACTTGGGCGCGATGCTGCGGCAGGCGTTCGATCCGCCGGCGGCGTTGCGCGATGCGCTGGCGGCGTACGCCGACGATATCCATCCGCGTCGCGATGGACTGTCCTCGCGACGCGTGATCGCGGCGACCGACGCCCTGATCGACGGGCGACTCGGTCCGCTGCGGCGCAAGCCGGCGGGCAGCCTGCTGCGTGGCCTTCAGATCCGCCGCGAGCTGGGGTACTGGGGCCTGCCCGGCCGCTAGTGCGGTTGCATCGTCTTCCGGACGTCATCCATTGACGGCACAATCCCGTATGCGAACGCTGCGAAGGGGGCACGCCGCCATGAAGATCACCGTCATCGCCAGCACGTACAACGCCGAGGAATGGCTGGAGAAGGTGCTGCTGGGATATCGCTTCCAGACCTTCCGCGATTTCGAACTGATCGTCGCCGATGACGGCTCGCGCGATTCCACCCGCGCGCTGGTGGAGCGTTTCGCCGCCGACTACCCGGTCCCACTGCGGCACGTGTGGCACGAGGACGACGGCTATCGCCGGCAGGAGATCCTCAATGCCGCCATCCTGCAGGCGCGGCACGACTATCTCCTGTTCACCGACGGCGACTGCATTCCGCGCCGCGATTTCGTGCAGGTGCATGCGGAACAGGCCGAACCCGGACGCTTCCTGTCGGGCGGCTACTGCAAGCTCAGCATGAAGCTCAGCAAGGCGATCTCCGCCGACGACATCCGCGACGGCCGCTGCTTCGACCGCGACTGGCTGCGTGCACAGGATCGCCTGGGCCTGTCGAACACGCTGAAGCTGGGCGCGGGCAAGGCGAGTGGCCGATGGCTGGATGCGATCACCACCGCGCGGCCGACGTTCAACAACTGCAACTCGTCGGTCTGGAAGGCGGACCTGCTGGCGATCAACGGCTACGACGAGCGCATGAAGTACGGCGGCCCCGATCGCGAACTCGGCGAACGGCTGGAGAACAACGGGATCCGCGGCAAGCAGATCCGCCACCGCGCGGTGTGCGTGCACCTGGACCATGCACGCGGCTACAAGACGCGCGAATCGGTCGAGCGCAATCTGGCCATCCGCGCGCAGACCCGCGCCAAGCGCATCACCTGGACCCCGTACGGCATCGACAAGTCCGCCGGTACGCGGGCCGGCTGACGCCGCGCCTCAGTCGCGTGCGCGGTCCGGCAGCGCCGACCACGCGGCGATCACGTCGGCCGCGGGAATGTCGCGCACGCGACTGGCCTCGCCCCGCTCGCCACCCAGCACCGTGATCGTGCCGGGGCCGATCGGGCGCCATTTCGCGGGCGATGCCGCGCCGAACATCACCACCAGCGGACAGCCCAGCGCCGCGGCCGCATGCGCCGGACCGGTATCCACGGACACCAGGCTGTGCGCCTGTTCCAGCAACGCCAGCAGGCGCGGCACGGGCAGTTCGCGGGCGGCGTTGTGCAGGCGCGGGTCGCGACCGGCAGCGGCCGCGATCTCGTCCAGTACGCCGTGTTCGGCGGGCGATCCGCACAGCACGATGCGGGCCTGCGGCAGGCGTTGCCAGACCGCCGCCGCCAGCGCGGCCCACGCGGCGGGCGGCCAGTATTTGGGGTGCGACACGGTGGCGACATTGCCGCGCTTGTGGGTGCGCTTGTTGCCGGGCTGGAACAGGACACAGGTCCCTTCGAGCCCATGCCGCGCGCGCCAGTGCGCCAGGTCGGTGCGGTCCTGGTCGGTGACGCGCAGGCACGGGAAGCGGTAGGCCGACGGCTCGACCTGCGCGGTCGGGTAAGGATGGCGGGGGTCGCGCATGCCGATGCGCAACCAGCGGTCCGGCCACAGGCGGGTGGTGCCGTTCTCCTCGTCATCGTCCTTGCGCCGCTGCACGATGTCGTCCGGATGCAGGTCGCCACGATCCAGCAGCCGCAGCGTGGGCGCGTCCGTATCGCAGACGTATACCGGCCCCCGGCCGCGCTGTCGCAGCCAGCGCACGGCCTTCCACTGGCTCGGGCAGAGCAGGTAAGGCGTGTTGCGGCTGGTGACCAGCTGCACGTGCCCGACTTCCGGCATCGGCGCCAACAGCGGCGGCGTCCATGCGCCCGTGGTCAGCACGTCCACGCGCTGGCCATAGCGCGCGTGCAGCAGGCGGATCAACGGGGTCAGCATCACCATGTCGCCCAATGCGCCGCAGCGGACGATCAGCGGGCGTGCCATGCCGCTCACGGGGTCTTCCCCAGGGCATGCAGGTGGCGGTATTTGTCGATGACGGCGCGCGCATGGCTGGCGTGGAACCACCAGCCCTGGCGGCCGTCGCGCCATGCGCCACGCAGCAGGTACATCTTCAGCCAGTACGCGGCGGCGTGCGTCCAGGGACTCAGCGCGGAGCAGCGTTTGCCGTCGGCGTGCCGCTGCTCGGCCCACAGGCGGGCGTAGCGCGCATTCTTCGCACGGTGCGCGTCCAGCGTGCGTGCGGTGTTGTGCTCGATGACGATGTCGCAGTCCTTGACCCGCTTGCCGGCAAGATCGGGCTTTTCGTGCACGCGCATCGGCAGGTAGCGATGGTCGGGGCGGACCAGTCGCTCGGTCCGTTCGGATCCGCTGAGCATGCGGCCCAGGAACCAGTTGCAGCGCTTCAGTCGCCACACGTCGGCCTGTTCGACCTCGCCGCTGGCGAACAGCGCGCGCAGCCGCGCTTCGCTGCCCTCGGCCAGCCACTCGTCCGCATCCAGCAGCAGCAGCCACGGCTGCGTGGCGCGGCGGATGGCTTCGTTCTTCTGGCCGGCGAAGCCCAGCCAGTCCTGGTGTTCGACGCGCGCGCCATGCGACCGCGCCAGGGCCACGGTGCCGTCGTCGGAACCGCAGTCCAGCACCAGGATTTCGCGGCACACGTCCTGCACCGACGTCAGGCAACGACCCAGCCGGTCGGCTTCGTTCCTGGTGATGATCACGGCGGAGAGCGGAAGCGGAGCGGTCATGGCGCAGGCGGCGGCGTCGGCACCGGTCACCAGCGCAGGCGGCGTTGCGCCAGCGCGTGGGTCAGGCGTTCGTGGACGGCCACCGCTTCGGCCTCGGGGACGAAGCGCAGCGCCAGCGGCGCGGACAGGCCGCTGGCGCCGGCGGTGTCCAGCCACAGCGTCGCGGTGCGCAGCCGATGGTCCAGCGGCGAGCGCGACAGGCGGAGCGCCTGCAGTTTGTCGATTTCCGCGAAGCGCCAGTAGCGGGACCACCAGCCGCTGCGCACCGCCACCAGATGGTCGTCCAGCGTCCACCCCATGCGCTGCGCCTGCCGGCGCGCGGCGTACGCAGCCGCCATGATCCACGCCAGGCCGGGCAGCCAGACCCAGGCGCCGATATGCCAGGCCGCCAGCGCCGTCACCGGCAGCAGCCAGGCGAGCGACGGCAACCACAGCCGCCAGCGCGCGGATGCATGCACGCCCTGCCAGTCCTCGCGCGGCCACCGCACCTGCGGCAGCAGGTGGCCGATCAGTGTGTCGCAGGCTTCCGGCGTCGCCACGGGGGCGACCTCCTTCAGCGCGCGCGAATCCTGCTGTCCCGACTTCTCGGCCACCGCCGTGTCGATGCGCAGCGAGCGGCGCTTGAACAGTCGGTGCAGCACGCCTTCGTGCAGCGTCCACGCCTGGATGCGCCGGCGCGCGACGCTGGTGCGAAGCCGCGCGAAGAGGCCGCGCTCGACCATCAGCCGGCGCGGCTCCTCGGTCAGGCGGAAGCCGTGGAACTGCGAGAGCGCCAGCGCCACGGACAGCAGGCGCACCAGCGTCAGTGCGATGCCGACCAGCGCGATGCCCCCCGCGGCGCCACCCAGCCAGCCCAGGTGCAGGCCTTCCGCATAGCCGTACGCCTGCTTCGCCCCTTGGCGGAAGAACTGCTCGATCATGTTCTCGGGCAGGATCTGCCAGGCGGCGCCGAAGCCGGCGGCCACGACGATCATGCCGCGATTGGAGATCAGCCCCAGCCGCAGCACTTCGCCCGTCGACAGCGACAGCAGCGTGGTGCCGGCATCGCGCTCAGGCCTGTCCTGTCCCGCCACCGGGGCGGCGGCGTCGTGCGAGCGGTGCCGCACCAGGTCTTCCAGCGCCAGCGCCTCGCGCAGGCCGAGCACGCGCATCTCCGCCTCTGGCTTGGCGCCGCCGGCCGACTCCAGCTTCACTTCGGCCACGCCGAACACGCGATGCAGCAGCGACTGGTGCACCACCACGTTGTGGATGCGCGGGAACGGGATCTCGCGGCGCGACCGGTGCAGCAATCCTTCCCGTACCGTCAGGCCGTCGCGCCCGATCGTGTAGCGGTAGGTGAAGTACTGCAGGATGGCCAGCACCACCAGCACCACGATGCCGATGACCGGCGCGAGCGAGGCCCACAGATCGCCGTCGCCACTGCTCCTGCGGGCGCCGAACACCACCAGCGCGACCAGCGGGAAGATGAACTGCTTGAGCTGCTGCAGCAGCACGAACAGCCAGGACCACGGATGCAGGCGGCGCTCGTCCGGCGGCGCGCTCGGGAGGGCGTCGTCCATCACAGCGCGTCGTCGTGATCGACCTGCGTCGCCAGCCGCTCGCGCAGGCGCTCGGCATCGTCCGCGTCCAGCCCCGCCACCGACACCGCGGCCATCCGGGTGCCGGCGGTATGCACCACTAGCGTCGACAGTCCCGCGCCGCGCTCCAGCGGGCCGCGCTTGAGGTCCAGGTGCTGCACGCGGGAAATGGGCACGTGCGTTTCGCTCTGCCACCAGTTGCCGCGGCGCACGGCGAAACCGCGCTCGTCCAGCCGCCAGCGCGTGCGCCGGTGGCGCCGGACGGCGATCCACGCCCCGATGCCGGCCCCCGTCACCGCCGCCAGCGGCACCGCCAGCCACGGCGACACCACGTCGCTGGCGCGTGCGAGGAAGAACGCGGGAAAGCCCAGCGGGAACGCCAGCATCGCCCCGCCCAGGGCGGCCAGCCACGCGCCGCGGGTGGGCAGCGTCTGCCAGTCCGGCCGCAAGGCGTCGTCGGCCACGAGGGTCTGCGGTTTGTCACTCATGCGGCTGGCGCGTCCTTGATGGTGAAAGCGTGAGGGAAACGCGGTGGCCGCGTGCTGGCCGTCGTCCCCGTCGGCGTCAGCGGTAAGGCGTGTCCTCGCCGCTGCCCGCAGGCCGCAGCGTATAGCGTTTGTAGGTCCACTGGTACTGCGCAGGGTCGCGGCGCGCGATCCGTTCGACCGCGGCGTTGAGCGCGGTGACGGCCGTCACCGGATCCGCGTCGGCGATGGCCGGCGGCGCGGGCTCGACATGCAGCGCGAAGTCCGGCCCGGGCCCGATCCGTTCGCACCACGCGAACAGCACGATGGCGCCGGTGCGTTCGGCCAGCCGCGACACCAGCGTCATCGTTAGGGCCGGCTTGCCGAAGAACGGGGCGAATTCGCCATCGCCCGCCTTGGGTTGCTGGTCGGGCAGGATGCCGACCGATCCGCCTTCCTTCAGCACTTTCCACAACTGCCGCACCGCCGGGCCTTCGGCGCGCACCTGGCGGATGTTGTCGGCGCCGCGCACGCGCAGCAGGAAGGCGTCGCCGACCGGCGAGGCCGGCGGGCGGTAGACGATCGCCAGCGGACCGCGCGAAGCGAGCCACTGGTTGAGCAGTTCCCAGTTGCCGAAATGCGGCGCGGCGACGATCACGCCCTTGCCGCTGGCCAGCGCGGCGTCGTACAGGGCTTCGCCATGGCGCTCGCGCAGGTGGGCGAGATTCTCCGCGGGCGGGCGGGTCCAGAACCGGAGCGTTTCGAGCGCCTGCCGGGCGGTCGTCCGCAGGATGGCCTGGTGCAGGTCTTCCCGCTGGCCCGGCAGCAACTCGGGGTAGGCGATCTCGAGGTTGCGGCGCGTCACCCGGCTTTCGCGCGCGTCCGCCTTGCGCCAGGCCCACGCGATCAGGTCGCCGAGGGCGCGCAGCCAGGACCAGGGAAGGCGGCCGACCAGCGCGGCGGCGTGGTAGCCAAGGGCGGCGAGAGTGTCCGGTTTCATCCGTCGAGTGTAGCCAACCGGCGCGATGCTTCCCGCTGGCGCGACCTGCCGGGCCCGCTATCCTGTCGCCCTCCCGTCCGGAACGTTGCCCAATGCTTTCCCTGATCCAGCGCGTGACCCGGGCCTGCGTGTCCGTCGATGAGGTCGTCGTGGGCGCCATCGACGGCGGCCTGCTCGCGCTGGTGGCGATGGAGCCGGGCGACAGCGAGGCGCAGATCGCGCGCATGGCCGAGCGGCTGCTTGGCTACCGGGTCTTCGCCGACGACGCGGGCCGCATGAACCGCTCCCTCGCCGATACGGACGGCGGCCTGCTGCTGGTCAGTCAGTTCACGTTGGCGGCGGACACCCGCTCCGGCATGCGTCCCAGCTTTACCACGGCCGCCCCGCCCGCCGATGCTGAACAGGGCTTCAACCGTCTGGTCGCGATCTGCCGGCAAAAACATTCGGGAAGGGTGGAAACCGGGCGTTTCGGTGCCCATATGGTGATCAGCCTCGTCAACGACGGGCCCGTGACCTTCCTGCTCCGCCCCTGACGTTGCCCTCTTGACGGGCGTCGCCCGACAGAGCCCAACCCGGTCCGGGCTGGTATAATACGGGGTTCTCCCTTCCTCACTCCCGGTGGCGCAACCTCCATGGCCAACGAACGTCCTGCGCAGCAGTCCGACATCAAGCTCTTGATCAGCAAGGGCTTGGAGCAGGGCTATCTGACTTACGCCGAAGTCAACGATCACCTCCCGGACGACCTGGTCGACCCGGAGCAGATCGAGGACATCATCGGCATGATCAACGGCATGGGCATCGATGTCCATGAAGTCGCCCCCGATGCCGAAACCCTGCTGCTGGCCGACGGCAACACCGGCAATCGCGAAGTCGACGAGACCGCGGCCGAAGAAGCCGCCGCCGCGCTGACCTCGCTCGATACCGAAGGCGGCCGCACCACCGACCCCGTGCGCATGTACATGCGCGAGATGGGCACCGTCGAGCTGCTGACGCGCGAAGGCGAAATCGCCATCGCCAAGCGCATCGAGGAAGGCCTGGGCCAGGTGCAGGCCTCGCTCGGCAACTTCCCGTGGTCGATCGAACTGCTGCTGGAAGAGTACGAACTGCACAAGGCCGGCAAGAAGCGCCTGGCCGAAGTGGTGGTCGGCTTCAACGACATCGAGGAGCCGCCCGTCGAAGTGCCGGCGGCCGAAGAAGTCGTGGAAGCGGCGGACGATGCCGACGACGAGGACGATGCCGGCGACGATACCGCCGAGGAAGCCGCGCCGACCGGTCCGGATCCTGAAGAAGTCGCGCGCCGCATGCAGGTGCTGGCCGACGGCTACACCAAGTTCAAGAAGTCGTATGCCAAGAACGGTGCCGACAACAAGGCCGTGGCCAAGCTGCGCGCCGAACTGGCCGAGACCTTCGTCACCCTGAAGCTGCCGCTGCCGCTGACCGACACGCTGGTGCGCAAGCTGCGCGAGGTCGTGGCCCAGGTGAAGGACCACGAGCGCCGCGTGCTGCACCTGTGCGCCAACGTCGCCAAGATGCCGCGCAAGGAGTTCCTGCGCGCGTGGGAAGGCAACCAGACCAACCTCGGCTGGGTCGACGAAGTGCTGAAGCGCAAGCAGAAGTGGTCGTCCGGCCTGCGCGACGTGCGCGAGCAGATCGTCGCCGAGCAGGAAGCCACCATCGCCGTCGAACAGGCGATGCACCTAACGCTGGCCGACATCAAGGACATCAGCCGTGCGATGGCCTACGGCGAAGCCAAGGCGCGCAAGGCCAAGAAGGAAATGGTCGAGGCCAACCTGCGCCTGGTCATCTCCATCGCCAAGAAGTACACCAACCGCGGCCTGCAGTTCCTCGACCTGATCCAGGAAGGCAACATCGGCCTGATGAAGGCGGTGGACAAGTTCGAGTACCGCCGCGGCTACAAGTTCTCGACCTACGCGACGTGGTGGATCCGCCAGGCCATCACCCGCTCGATCGCCGACCAGGCGCGCACCATCCGCATCCCGGTGCACATGATCGAGACGATCAACAAGCTCAACCGCATTTCCCGCCAGATGCTCCAGCAGTACGGCCGCGAGGCCACGCCGGAGGAGCTGGCCAAGGAAATGGACATGCCCGAGGACAAGATCCGCAAGGTGATGAAGATCGCGAAGGAGCCGATCTCCATGGAAACGCCGATCGGCGACGACGAGGATTCGCACCTGGGCGACTTCATCGAGGACACCAACGTGGAGTCCCCGATCGAGAACACCACCAACATCAACCTGTCGGAAACGGTCCGCGACGTGCTCGCCGGCCTGACCCCGCGGGAAGCCAAGGTGCTGCGCATGCGCTTCGGCATCGACATGAACACCGACCACACCCTGGAAGAGGTCGGCAAGCAGTTCGATGTCACGCGCGAGCGCATCCGCCAGATAGAAGCCAAGGCGCTGCGCAAGCTGCGCCACCCGTCGCGGTCGGAGCAGCTGCGCAGCTTCCTCGACATCGACTGACGCGAAGCACCCAACGTCTGCACCAACGAAGCGCGGCCCTCAGGGGCCGCGTTTCGTTTTGGTGCGAAGCGCGACGTCCGGCGGCGTTCGCCTTTTCATCTTCATCACGCCGGCGTGATTAGACTACCGCCACCCCACGAGTCAGACCTCCGCGTGCAGCGACGGGACGCAGTCAGATCCGTCCTCGCCATGGCGTTGCTGGGCACCATGCCCCGCGTGATGGCGCAGGCCACTCGAGCAGCGAACACCGCTGCGACGCCCACACGATTCAATCTGGAAACGGTTCCACGCCTGGCGCGTGCGCTGGCTAGGCAGCCCTACCGCGCGCCAGACGAGCAGCTGCCGGCGTCGCTGGATACCGGCTACGACGCCTATCGCGACCTGCGTTTCGATCCGCAGCAGGCGCTCTGGCGCAAGGAGGCGCTGCCGTTCCAGGTGCAGATGTTCCATCGCGGCTTCCTGTTCAAGCAGCGCGTGGACCTGCACCGCGTACACGACGGTATCGCCACGCCCATCGCCTATTCGCCCGAGCTGTTCTCGTTCCCGCCGGGTGTCGATCCGGGCGTGCGCGACGACATCGGTTTTGCGGGCTTCCGCGTGCATACGCCGCTCAACCAGCCCGCGGTGTACGACGAACTGATCGCCTTTCTCGGCGCGAGCTATTTCCGTGCGCTCGGCAAGGGGCATGCCTACGGCCTGTCGGCGCGCGGCCTGGCGCTGGGCAGCGGCGATGCGGGCCCCGAGGAATTCCCGGTGTTCCGGGCGTTCTGGATCGAGCAGCCCGTGTCCGGCGCCGATCACCTGGTGGTGCATGCGCTGCTCGACAGCCCGAGCGTCACCGGCGCGTTCTGCTTCGACATGAAGCCCGGCATCGAGACAGTCATCGACGTGCAGTCCCGGCTCTATCCGCGTGCCGATCTGACGCGCGCCGGCATCGCGCCGTTGACCAGCATGTTCGAGTTCGACGCCGGCGATCGGGTCGGCACCGACGACTATCGTCCGGCGGTGCACGACTCCGACGGGCTGGCGATCTTCAACGGTGCCGGCGACCAGATCTGGCGTCCGCTGAGCAATCCGCGGCGCGTACAGGCAAGCGCGTTCGCCGACGAGCGACCGCGCGGTTTCGGCCTGATGCAGCGTAAGCGGGGATTCGCCGACTATGCCGACATCGAAGCGCGCTACCACCAGCGGCCGAGCCTGTGGATCGAGCCGATGGGCGACTGGGGCAAGGGTGCGGTGACGCTGGTCGAGATTCCCACCGGCGACGAATACCACGACAACATCGTCGCGTTCTGGCGGCCCCAGCAACCGCTGCGCGCCGGGCGCGAGCACCGTTTCGATTACCGCATGCACTGGTGCGACACGCATCGCTGGAAGGCCGACCTGGCGGTGGTGACCGATACGCGCATCGGGGCCGCCCCCGATCCCGCGCGGCGCCTGGTGGTGCTCGATCTGGAGGGCGGACGCCTGGCGTCGCTGCCGCGCGACAGCCGGTTGACGCCGGATGTGTGGGCGGCGCGCGGTGACGTGGTGGGCGCCGTGGTGTATCCCAATCCGGAGACGCAGGGCTGGCGCCTGAGTTTCGAGTTCCGCCCGCAGGCGCCGGGCGCGGACGATCGCGATGTCGAATTGCATGCACGCGTGCTGGAGGGGCACGCGCCGTTGTCCGAAACCTGGTTGTACCGCTGGAGCCCCTGACATGAGCGACGCCTCCCGTCCTCCATCATCGTCGCCTTCGTGGTTGCCACCCGAGTCGCCGTTGCCCATGCCGGTGCAGGATCTGCGCAGTGGCTGCCTGTCGCCGCGTCGTCTGCCGACATCGCCGACGGGAATAGCCGCGCGGCGCGCGCTGGTGATGGGCAATGCGGTGCTGATGACGCTCTTCGCCACCTACCAGATCTGGTGGGTGCTGCGGGGCGATGGCATCAGCGTGCTGGAAGGGGTGCTGCTGGCCCTGTTCGTCGCGCTGTTCGCGTGGATCGCGCTCTCCTTCTCCAGCACACTGGCGGGATTCGTGCTGCTGGTGTCGGGTCGCACGCAAGCGCTCGGCATCAATGAGCACGCGCCCTTGCCGGTGCTGGCCACGCGCACCGCCCTGCTGGTCCCGACGTACAACGAGGACCCGGGCCGTGTGCTGGCCGGCGTGCAGGCGATGCACGAATCGCTGGCCCGGACCGGGCAGGGCCTGTGCTTCGACTTCTTCATCCTCAGCGATACGACCGATCCGGACGTGCGCCATGAAGAAGCCGTGGCGGTACGCGCACTGCTGCACCGACTGGGGCCGGACGCGCGCGTGTTCTACCGGCGCCGCGAGAACAACACCGAACGCAAGGCCGGCAACATCGCCGACTGGGTGCGTCGCTTCGGCGCCGCGTATCCGCAGTTCCTGATCCTGGATGCGGACAGCCTGATGACGGGCGAGACGCTGGTGCGCTTGGCGGGGGCGATGGAGCGTCAGCCGACCCTCGCGCTGGTCCAGACGCTGCCGATGATCGTCAACGGCCGCACCTTCTTCGCGCGCATGCAGCAGTTCGCCGGACGGGTCTACGGTCCCGTGGCCGCGCACGGCATTGCGTGGTGGCATGGTGCGGAGGGGAACTACTGGGGCCACAACGCCATCATCCGCACCGTCGCCTTCGCGCGACACGCGGGGCTGCCCCGCCTGGGCGGCGGCAAGCCGTTCGAGGGCGCGGTGCTGAGCCACGATTTTGTCGAAGCCGCCCTGCTGCGTCGCGGCGGCTGGGCCGTGCACATGGCGCCCGGTCTCGGTGGCAGTTACGAAGAGGGGCCGCCGTCGCTGATCGACATGCTGGTGCGCGACCGCCGCTGGTGCCAGGGCAACCTGCAGCATGGCGCCGTGGTGCCCGCGCGTGGACTGCACTGGATCAGCCGCTTGCACCTGCTGGTGGGGATCGGCCACTACGCCACCGCGCCCATGTGGGCGATGCTGATGCTGGTGGGCCTGGCGATTCCGCTGCAGCAGGCGGGCTTCCACCTGGCGCAGCCGCATCTCGATGGCTTCACCCCGGCGCTGTACTGGCGCGGCGGCGATCCGGAGCGTTTCCTGTGGGTGTTCTATTTCACCATGTCGGTGTTGCTGGCACCGAAGGCGATGGGCTGCATCGCCACGATGCTCGATGCGTCCCTGCGCCAGCAATGCGGCGGCGCGGTGCACATCGCCGGCAGTGCCGTGCTGGAAACGCTGATGGCGGCGTTGATGGCGCCCGTCACCATGTACGTGCAGTCGCGAGGCGTGGCCGAAGTGCTCGCCGGACGCGATTCGGGCTGGGAACCGCAACGGCGCGACGACGGCAGCGTGCCGCTGTCCAGCCTGGTGCGCCGTTACGCCGGCCTCAGCCTGTTCGGCGCGTTCAGTGGGCTGATGGCCTATCTGGTCTCGCCCGCGCTGGCGGCGTGGATGGGCCCGGTGGTGCTGGGCATGGTGCTTGCCGTACCGATCAACCTGCTGACCGCATCGCCCGCGCTGGGCGACCGCCTGCGCCGCGCAGGCTGGTTGCGCACGCCGGAAGAAGCCGCGCCACCCGCGATCCTCACCCGCGCGCTGGAACTGCGCTCGCCGCCTCGCCAGGACCCGTCGGCCGACACCGCCTCCGGTACAATCCCGGCCGCGCAGGGCCTATAGCTCAATGGTTAGAGCAGAGGACTCATAATCCTTTGGTTCCAGGTTCGAGTCCTGGTGGGCCCACCAACACTGTCCAAGAGTTTGCCGTTCTTCCTGCTGCGCGTCTTTTCTCCTTATGTCTCGCTACTCCCGCAACATTTGCGGGGTCTGGCCACGATTAGGGGTATGCCTCTGATCGTGGGCGGTCCAACCTGATCGGCGCCCGCGCGGGGCAGGGCAGGCTTCGACCCGCGTGATTCGTCTAGGCTCGCCTGCGCAGTTTTGCGGGCAACGCCTGATGGATAGCACTGGCGGCAATCGCAGCATGACCAAAAGCTACCGCGATCTGATTGAGATCGGTCACCACGTCGCCAATGGCATAGAGTCCGGCAATCGAGGTCTCCATGCGTTCATCGGTCATCACCGCTCCTTGTGCGTCAATCTTCGCTCCGGCATCGCGCGCCAAGTCGCCGCGCGCCGGTGCACCCATGGCGGCATACACGAGATCGAAGCGATGGGTACGCCCTGTCAGGTCGGTGACGTCCCAACCTCCTTCGGTACAGGTCAACGTCTGTAGCGGCGGAAGAACAACGACACCGTTCGCATCGGGCTGTCGTGAGGCTTCCGGATTCCCTCCCTCCGTAGGTACGACGGTGACGTCTGCGGAGAATGTGGACAGGTAATGCGCGTTGGAAACCGCTCTGTCCAAAGGCCCGACGACGGCGATGCGTTGGTCCGTGGCTTCATACCCGTCGCACAACGCGCATGACCTGAGCAGGCCGTTGCGCAATGCCGCCTCGGGATCGCCCGAGACCAAGGTGGGCAGATGATCGACCACGCCTGTAGCCAGCAACACTATCGGGGCGTGCCACGCCTGACCATTGGCCTCTACCCGCCATCCTGTCCTGGTCCGTTCCAGGAGGTCGGCCCGAATGTGGTGAATCGTTGCCGCGTACGTGGATGCCTGGTCACGCAATCTGCGAAGCAATTCGGTGCCCGAAACGCCCATGGGGAACCCGGGACAGTTATGGCTCTCAGGTATCCAGCGGGCGCGGCTACGGCCATCGTCGAATACGACCACGTGCCGGTGAAGCCGTCTGAGGTAAGTGGCGGCGGTCAGACCGGCCGGACCGCCGCCTACGATGATGCAGTCGAGTTCCATCGAAAAGGTCACCGGAGGGACTGGCAGCAGCCTGCCACGTAACGCTGAATGTTGCACGCCATGGCGCGCCATTCTCGCAAGCTTGGATAACGAACGTCCGCAGCTCGTCGCGCGACGAACGCGGTGGCCCAGGAAACGTGATCACAAGCTTTCCACGAGAGCTTCGAGAGCCTGCGCATTGCGCTTCTGGCGCCGTCGACGGCGCCGGAATAGCCAGTGTGCGGGAGCCGAGCATCAATCACGTCCAGGAGGAGCATCGTATGCGTTTCCCACGTCTCGGCAGGTCCGAAGGCAAAGGGTGGCGGCACAAGAAGGCTGCTATTCGCCGATGCGTCGAAGCGGATCCAAGCTTGCTGCTACCGACCACCGAGCTCAGATTGGCGCGACTGTTCGAGACGCTCTCGGAGCGCGACCAGCGGCGGGCCCGCCGATACATCGCTCGAATCTCTTCGGCATGCCATACCGTGAAAGTAGTGCCGCAAGCTGCCATGCACTCGTAGGAAGTTGCCCACGCCCTCGAAACGCGACGGGATCCCTTTCCGCCCTCTGGTAGGCGTTCTGCTCGACTGTGGTCGTGCAAGGAACACGTGATTGCGGCGTCTCACCATGCGCATCATGTCGCGGCATGCCGCAGGTATTTCTATGCTGAATCGACCGGCATCGAACCTTCCGGAAACATTTGCTCTTCACCAGGCAGGGCACACCATCCGTCTGCCGACATATTCCGTGTCGGACAACGGAGAACCGAAATGGGCCAGGGTCAGAACAACCAGAACCAGAACCAGCAGAACGAGCGCGACCAGGACCAGAACCGCCAGCAGAACGAGCAGCAGAACCGCGAGCAGCAGGATCGCAACCAGCAGAACCGGAATCAGCAGGATCCTGAAGAGGAATAGCGCCAGGAGCTACAGGGTCGCTGATGCAATGCGTGAAAGAAAGGCCCCGCTCGGGGCCTTTTCTGAGTCCGGACCCCGCTTGAGAAGAGGCATGTCACCGAAGCTCGGTTCCACCGTGTGGCGCTTGGCTAGTAACGGCAGCCTGCCATTACGCAGGGTCGTTCGCGCCAGTTGAACCAGACACGGATATCGATCGACGGTCTCGGCGGGTGGTCCCAAGGTGCATGCAGCGCGATGGTGGCATCGGCGAGATCGGTTGGCACCGTCGCATGGGGCGATCCGCAGCAGGCCGGGGCTGCGCGTGGGCCAACTGAACGAGGCGCTGCCCCGGCCTGTTCGGTCAGCCCGTAGCGCCAGCCCCCGGGCCCGCACCCAGCTCCGCCCCGGTCACGGGATTGGAGTCCGGATCCGACGTGGTTCTGGCGGCCATCGCCTCCAGCGCGGCCTGCTGCGCCTCCTCCAGAACCACCGAGGCACGGCCATCGCCGCCGTCGACGGCAGCCTGTGCGTCGCGGTCGTCGATCCGTTCCCACGATTCGCCGCTGTTCCAGGGTCCCCGCACATCGCCTTCGCCCTGGGACATGTCGTAGAAGATGTCGGTGAACGCGGGATCGCCGGGCAGCTTTCCGGGAGGGAAGTTCGGCGTGATGGCGTACAGCGCTTTCTCGAAGGATTTCTGGTGCGCCACTTCGCGTGTCATCAGGAACGTCAGTGCGTCCTTGATGCCGGGGTCGTCGGTCACGTTGATCAGACGCTCGTATACCAGCTTGGCCCGCGACTCTGCCGCGATGTTGGAACGGAGGTCCGCCGTGGGATCACCGATGGTATCGATGTAGGCGGCTGTCCAGGGAACGCCACTGGAATTCACCAGCGCAGGTCCGTTGCCATAGAGGATCGACTCGGTCTGGCTGGTGCTGTTGCCGCTCAGCGTACGCATGGCGGCCATCTCTTCGAGGCCTTCGGCCATATCGGCCTTGGCGCCCTTGCCGAGCATGGTGATGATCGAACCAATGATTTCGAGATGGCTCAGTTCTTCCGTTGCGATGTCGTAGAGCAGATCTTTCCTGCCGGGATCATCCTCGGCCAACGCCTGCGTGAAGTAGCGCATCGCAGCGGCCAACTCGCCCTGCGGACCGCCGAACTGCTCCAGCATCAAGGTCGCGAGTAGAGGGTCCGGCTTGGCCACGCGGACGGTGTATTGGAGACGCTTGTTGTGCATGAACATGAGGGGCTCCTGGAGGTTGTCGCGCCGACGCGCTGACGGAACCGAATCTAGGAGCGCCATGGTGATGCGGATATGACGAGGAAAATGCGTTGGCGCGTACCAGACGGATACACAACCTCCTCATGCGCACACGCCAAGAATGCTCCGGCACATTCCGTGCCATATGGAGACCGAAATGAACAAGTTCCGCGCCGTTCTATTGCTGCTCGCCCTCTGCGCTGCGGTTGCCCTCGCCGGTTGTCGGAACGACAACAACGACAGCAATCCGAACGATGCCGCGACGGAGACCGTCTGATCCATGGCCGCCGATGGCGAGCAGGGTGGCACGGACGCGCTCGGCCGCTTCTGGGTATCGCGCCATCGCCTGACGGGCTGGCTCGGTGCCGTCATCCTCATCGGTGGTACGGCCTCCCTCATGTCGCATGCCTGGAGCGCGGTGGCGGCGAACGTCGCCATGCAGCAGGCTTTGTTGGGGGGATCGATAGCCGCCATGGCGACTGCATTGGGAGCGTGTCCGGTCCTGCTGTCGAGACGGTTGTCGGAACGCTGGCTGGATGCCTTGCTGGGCTTCGGGGCCGGCGTCATGTTGGCGGCCTGTGCCTTCTCGCTGATCCTTCCTGCATTGGAGGTAGCGCGCGGGCTCCCGCTTTCAATCGAGGGCGTATCGCCCGCGAGTGCAATCGTTGGAGTGGCGGTCCTGGTTGGCAGCGTATCGATGATGGCCGTGGATCGCTTGCTTCCCCATGAGCACTTCATCAAGGGTGTCGAAGGCGCAGCCTCCAACAGGGTGGGGCGGACATGGTTGTTCGTGGCGGCCATCGCGCTGCACAACCTTCCGGAAGGGCTGGCCATTGGCGTCGGATACGCCAATCCCGAGGGGCTGCCGCAGGCGAACGCGCTTGCGCTTGGCATCGCCATCCAGGATGTGCCGGAGGGGTTGGTGGTGGCGATCGCACTCCTGGCTGCCGGCTACCGGCGCCTGACGTCCGTCGCCATCGGGGCGGCCAGCGGCGTGATCGAGCCGATAGGGGCGGTGCTGGGCGCCGCCGTGGCAACGCAGTCGCTGGCGGTGCTCCCGTGGGGTCTGGGATTTGCGGCAGGTGCCATGCTGTTCGTCATCAGCCACGAGATCATCCCGGAATCCCATCGCAAGGGGCATGAACGTCTCGCGACCACCGGCCTGATCGCGGGCTTCGTGTTGATGATGATGCTGGACACTGGGCTCGGGTAAGGGCGCTCCTCAACCGACGACATCCTTTGCGCTTTGCGTCGGACATTCTGGAGTCCCACACGCCGCTTCACTTTCTGCCCACGCGATGCCTCCTACGGTGGCATTCGCCATGCCGGGCACTGTATGCCGCAGGAGCGGCGCTCCACGCGAAAACCCATCGGAGATACCACGATGACCGACGACAAGCGCAACGTAGGGTCGCCCGACCGCGACCGCATCAATCTGGGCGAGGATTACGAGGTCCAGTACTGGTCGAAGGAACTGAGGGTCACACCGGAGAGGCTTCGTTCGGTCGTGGAGGCCGTCGGCCCGAGCGTGAAGGCGGTGCGGGAACATCTCGGCGCCTGAAGACGTGACGCTGCAGGACTATCGGCGCAAACGGCGTTTCGACAGGACGGCCGAGCCGGAGCCGGGTGCGCTTCCGCGCAGGGCCGGGCGTGCCATCTTCGTTGTCCAGTTGCACCATGCGAGCCGACGGCACTACGACTTCCGCCTGCAGGTCGGGGATGCCCTGAAGAGCTGGGCGGTCCCGAAAGGCCCGAGCTACGATCCCGGCGTCAAGCGCATGGCGGTCGAGGTGGAAGACCACCCGTTGGACTATGCGACATTTGAAGGCGAGATTCCCAAGGGCCAGTATGGCGGTGGCCACGTTGCCCGATTCGATCAGGGGGTGTGGGCGACCGAAGGCGATCCTGAGGAGCAGCTGGCAAAGGGCCACCTCCGGTTCGAGCTGTTTGGCGAAAAACTGAAGGGTGGCTGGCATCTGGTGCGGTCGGGCAGACCGGCCAGGCAGCCACAGTGGCTGCTCTTCAAGGACAAGGACGAGTATGCGGGCACATTGGAAGCGGACGATCTGCTCGCTGATGTGGCCGCTGCACCCGAGGAAGACCTCAAGCGCGCTGGCAGTGGAAAGCGTGCAAAGAAGAAGCTCAGCGCCTTGCCGGCGACCCGCAAGGGCCGCAGGAAGGACTGGGCCGCGCTTGCAGGTGCGTTGACGAGGGCGAAGAAGTCGAGGCCGCCGAGCTGCCCGTTCGAGCCCCAATTGGCCAAGCTTGGAGACACGCCGCCGGAAGGCGAGCATTGGATCCACGAACTCAAATGGGACGGGTATCGCATCCTGACGACGATTGCCGGGGGCCGCGTGCGATTGTGGTCGCGCAACGCGAAGGAGTGGACGGACAAGATTCCGGAGATTCGCGCGGCCATCGAACGACTTGGCCTTGCGTCGGCGGCGCTGGATGGTGAGCTGATCGCAGGGGCGGGCACCAAGCAGGATTTCAATCTTCTGCAGGCCACCTTGTCCGGCGAGCGCCAGGGCGCACTCACCTATGCGCTCTTCGACCTGTTGCACCTGGAGGGCGTGGATGTGACGGCCGCGCCACTTCTCGAGCGCAAGACGCTGCTGCAGGCGGTATTGGAAAACGCGCCGCGCCACCTCGCCTTCAGCTCGCATATCGAAGGGGAGGGAAGCGCCGCATACGACCTGGCCGGCAGGCGGCACTTCGAAGGCATCATTTCCAAGCGCGCCGACCGAGGTTACCAGGGAGGGCGTAGCGACGACTGGCGGAAGACCAAACGGCTGGCTTCCGATGAATTCGCCGTGGTGGGTTACACCGCGCCCAAAGGTCGTCGCACCGGCTTCGGCTCGCTGCTGCTTGCGCGCCCCGACCCGGAGCATGGCTGGCGTTACGCAGGCCGGGTGGGCACGGGCTTCGATGACGAACGCATGCGCCAGGTTACCGGCCTGCTGAGCGAGGGTGGCAGCAGGAAACCCACCGCCCATGTCGGCACGACCGACACGGACCTGCGTACCGCCACGTGGTTCGCGCCCCGGTTCGTCGTCGAGGTGTTCTATCGCGGTGTCGGGCGACAGGCGCTGCTCCGCCAGCCTTCGCTGAAGGCCGTGCGCCCGGACAAGGACATCGCCGATCTCATCGATACGGACAGAGGGAACACCATGGGCACCACGAAAGCAACCAGGCCACGCAAGCCAGCGACGCCGCAGCGCGGAAAGGCGCCGCCCGCCGCCCAGCTGCCGACGCTGTCCAGCCCAGGCAAGATGCTGTTCCCGGATGACAGGATCACCAAGCAGGACGTCTGGGACTACTACCTCGCCGTCGCCGAGCATCTTCTGCCGGAAATCGAGGGCAGACCGGTATCGATCATCCGATGTCCTTCCGGTATCGCGAAGCCATGCTTTTTCCAGAAGCACATCACGGCAGGTCTGGAACGGGTCGCTGCCGTCAGTCTGAAGGAGGAGTCGGGGGTCGCGGCCGACTATCTGGTAGTCGAGGACGTGCCGGGCCTGATGGAACTCGTGCAGTTCAACGCGCTGGAGTTCCATCCGTGGGGCTCGCATGCGGTCGCGCCGGAGCGCGCCGACCGGGTGGTGTTCGATCTGGACCCGGGGCCCGGTGTTCCCTTTTCCGAGGTCAAGCGCGCCGCCGTGGACATCCGCAAGCTGCTGGCGCAGCTCGAACTCGAATCCTTTCTCCGCGTGTCGGGCGGAAAAGGGTTGCATGTCGTCGTGCCGCTGAATCCCGGGTGCGACTGGGACCTGACCAAGCGCTTCGCGCACGGGTTCGCGGACGCCCTGGCGCAATCGGAGCCTCAGCGCTTTCTGGCCACGGCAACCAAGAGCAAACGCAACCGCCGCATCTTCGTCGACTATCTCCGCAATGGTCGTGGCGCGACGGCCGTGGCGTCCTACTCCATGCGGGCCCGTCCTGGCGCGCCCGTCGCCATGCCGTTGAGCTGGAGCAAGCTGGCCAAGCTCACCCGATCCGACGCGTTCACCATCAATGACGTGCCCGCGAAACTGAGAAGGCGTCGCAAGGATCCGTGGGAAGGTATCGGAACGCTCAAGCAGAATCTGTCACGGTGGAGCGATGGCGGGTAGGGCCTCCGCACCTGGCCATCTCGAGGAGCTCGGGGTGGGCGACGACGAACTCGCCACGACCGTCTGGACCATCGGGCATTCCACGCGGACGCTCGATGCCTTCGTGGGCCTGCTCCATCACCATGGCATTGCGGCCATCGCAGACGTGCGCCGATTTCCCGGCTCTCGCCGCTATCCCTGGTTCGGTAGCGAGGCCATGGCGGCGAGTCTCCGCTCCGCCGGCATCGCGTATCGATGGCTGCCACAGCTCGGCGGCAGGCGGCGACCGCGGAAGGATTCGCCGAACGGCGCATGGCGGAATGCCGCCTTCCAAGGCTATGCCGATCATTTGGCCAGCGCCGAGTTCGCGGAAGGACTTGCGCAGGTCGTCGCGCTGGCGCCGCAGGCGCGCACCGCGCTGATGTGCGCGGAGTCGTTATGGTGGCGGTGCCATCGGCGCCTGATCGCAGACCTGCTGGTGCAGCGCGGATGGACGGTACTGCATGTTCTGGACGAGGATGCGCCAAAACCCCATCCGCTGAATGTCGATGCGCGCATTCGGGATGGCGTACTCGTTTACCCGCCGAAGACGTGATCAACGCGATCCGGTCCAGCGGGTCACATCCTCTTCAAGCCGACCACGCAACACTGGCGACGTGGCTCGCTTCCCATCCTCGCCGGACGAGCCGCTTTGACAGGGCCGGTGTCCGCACCGGCCCTGTCTCTCCGGATTGACGCCGTGTTGACCCGGGACATGCCCCACTGCCTGTTGGTCCCTTGTCGGAGCACGCGATGGGTCGGTTCGATTCAGAAAGATTCCGTGAGCTACTGGAACGCCTGCGGCCCGCTGGCGGTGTCGCACGATGCCTGCACTATCCGGGCATGACCCCGATTCCCGAAGGGTTCGACCGCTACGCCAGGCACGACGCACACGTGAGGGGATTGGCGTGGAGAGACGTGTGTCCGGCGTACGCACTGGCGCTGGTATCCCGCGGCAGCTACGCGCTGCCGCAGGACGATACCGAGATGGAGGTGCTCTGGGACGAGCTGGGCGGTGATTCCACACGCGTGTGGCCGGAGGTCAGGGACGTGGTGGCGCGCGCCTGGACGTGGCTGGATGCGCACCACCCGGACGCGCCCGCGCCCGGTTCGGGTGGGTAGGCCGCATGGCGCGCCGGAAGAAAGCCCTCAGGATTGCGACCTTCAACGTCAACGGCATCAACACCCGGCTGCCGCACCTGTTGACCTGGCTGGAGCGGGAGCAGCCCGACATCGTCGGCCTGCAGGAGTTGAAGGCCGTGGATGCGGCGTTCCCGCAGGCTGCGTTGGCGGACGCGGGCTATGGCGCCATATGGCAGGGCCAGCGATCATGGAACGGGGTAGCGCTGCTCGCACGCGGACAGGAACCGGTGGAAAGCCGACGGGGACTGCCCTGGAGTCCTGGCGACGACCAGAGCCGGTACATCGAAGCGGCGGCGCACGGGATCATCGTCGGCTGTCTCTACCTGCCCAACGGCAATCCCCAGCCCGGTCCCAAGTTCGACTACAAGCTGAAGTGGATGGGCAGGCTGCAGCGGCATGCGCAGTCGCTCGTCGATCTCCCGCACCCGGTCGTGCTGCTGGGGGACTTCAACGTCGTCCCCACGGACGAGGACATCTACGATCCCAAGAGCTGGCGGAAGGATGCGCTGCTGCAGCCTGCATCCAGAGAGGCCTTCGCCACGCTGTTGCAGCAGGGATGGACGGACAGCATTCTGGAGATCCACGGGCCGGGCAGTCGCATCTACACGTTCTGGGACTATTTCCGCCAGCATGCAGAGCGGGATCGCGGGCTGCGTATCGACCACCTGCTCACCAATCCCGTGCTCGCGAAGCGCCTGATCGATGCGGGTGTGGACCGCTGGGTCAGGATGCTGGAAAAGGCCAGTGACCACGCGCCCACGTGGATCGAGGTCAAACGCTGATCGACGCGTTCACCCGCTGCGACCAGGATGGTGCTGGCACGTCGGGCAGAAGAAGGTGCGTCGCCTGCGCGTGCCGAGTTCCTCCAGCGTAAGCGGTCCGCCGCAGGCTGGGCACGTCTTCTTCGCATGCACCTGCCAGTGGCGCTTGAGTACGCCCGCCTTCTTCCACGCCAGGAAGTCGAAGCTGTAGTCACGCGCCTGCGCGATCAGGCGGCCCAGCTGGCGCGGCGGAATCCGGCCGACCGGCGTGGCGGGGTGCAGCCGGATACGGAACAGCACCTCGTTCTTGATGATGTTGCCGACGCCCGCGAAGATGTCCTGGTCCAGCAAGGCGTCGCACACCAGGACATCCGGCTGTGCGCGAAGCTTGGCGCGTGCGCGGGTCGCGCTCCATTCGGGTGACAAGACATCTGTCCGCCAGTCGTAGACCTCGTCCAGCGGTTCCTCGATGTACTTGAGGGACGACGCATAGACGTTCAGCACGCCATTGTCGAAGCGTAGCGATACCCGGGGGACGGCCGGCTTCTCGTCATCGATCCGGTAGGAGCCGAACAGCAGCATGTGCACGCGCAGGCTGAACCCGCTGAACTCCAGCAGGAAATGCTTGCCCCAGCTCCTGACCGACCGCACGCGTCGGCCCTGCATGCGTGCGATATCGAGCGTACTGTTGCCGGTGACGGCGCGGACGGTCTTGCCGCGGAACTTCGCGGCGGCCTCCCGCATGATGACCAGGGAAGGACCTTCAGGCACGTCCCCGTTTCCTTGCTGCGCGGGTACGCACGATCTCCTGCAGCCGCGCTGCATTGGCCGTGGCGAAACCGTGGGCCGTGTTGTCGAAGATGATCCAGGGCGAGGTCGCCGCCTGGCTTGCCGCGATGTCGGCGGCAAGCGCCGCCAGCGCTGCTTCGTCATAGTCGCTGTAATACATGCGTGGCGCGCCGTGCCAGCGCCAGTACGGCCAGCCTGGATGGCCGCCCGGTGTGGCGGCGGCAGGCACCACCGCGGGATCGGCCGCGACGCGGCTGATTCCGTGCTCCCTCATCAATGCGTCGGCCTTCTCCGTGAACCAGCTGGCATGGCGCGGCTCGCAGGCACAAGGCGCCTGGGTGCGACGCCGCAACAGGCGGAAGAAGACGGACGCCACGCGGGCATCGAATGCATGTGAGGGCGGCAGCTGCAGCAGGTAGCCGCCCAGGTGTCGTCCGAGCCCCCTTGTCTGTGCCAGGAACGCCTCGAGCGGGGGAGCGGCGCCCCGCAAGGCCAGGTCGTGGGAAATCAACCGCGGCAGCTTGACGGAAAAGCGGAAGCCGGCAGGCACCGACGCCGCCCATCGCGCATAGGTTTCCAAACGATGCGGCCGATAGAACGAGGAGTTGATCTCCACGATCGGGAAGCGCGTGGCATAGCGGGACAGCACGCTGCTGCCCTCGCCGAAGAGCGTCCGGTACGGGCGCGGTGTCGCCCAACCCGCGCATCCGACACGCGCCGCCTTCACGGGAGCCGCCGGGTGTTGCTGCAGGGGGCGATTCAGGGCGTCAGTACGACCTTGCGGCATTCATCCTCGCGATCGTTGAACATCTGGTATCCGCGCGCAGCATCGTCCAGCGTCATGCGGTGCGAGATGATCGCCTCCGGTGCCAGTCGCCCCTCACCGATCGCCTCCAGCAGCTCGGGCATGAAGCCCTGCACGTGGGTCTGCCCCATCTTGAAGGTCAGGCCCTTGTCGAAGGCGTCGCCGAACAGGAAGCCGTGGATGAAGCCGGCGTACACCCCCGGCACGCTGACCGTTCCGCCCCGGCGGGTGGCGGCGATGCACTGGCGGAGCGCCTTGCCGCTCGAACCCTCCAGCTTCAGTGTGGTCAGCAGGGTTTCGGTGGCGCTGCCCTTGGCCTCGAAACCCACGGCTTCGATGCTGGCATCGACGCCGCGTCCGCCGGTGGCTTCGATGATCGAGCCGGCGGGGTCGTCGTCGTCGTCGAAGTTGATCGGAATGACGCCATACGTCGTCTTCGCGAAGTCCAGGCGGTACGGGTTGTGGTCGATCATGAAGATCGTTTCCGCCCCGAGCATGCGTGCGCAGGCGGCTGCCATGTAGCCTACGGGTCCCGCGCCGAAGATGGCCAGTGTCGAGCCTTGCTTGACGCCTCCATTCAGCACCGCCTGGTAGCCGGTGGGCAGGATGTCCGAAAGGAACAACACCTGCTCGTCGCTCAGTACATCCGGTACCGGAAGCGGTCCGACATTCGCCTTCGGTACCCGCACGAATTCGGCCTGCCCGCCGGGGACGCCGCCATAGAGGTGGCTGTAGCCGAACAGCGCCGCGGGAGGCTTGATGTTCTTGGGGTTCATGGAAGCCCCGCGCCCGGTGTTGGTGGTCTCGCAGGCGGAGTACTCGTTGAGCAGGCAATGGAAGCATTGCCCGCATGCGATGACGAAGGGAATCACCACGCGATCGCCCCGCTTGACGCGGGTGACGGCAGATCCGGTGTCCTCGACGATGCCCATGAACTCATGGCCGAGGATGTCGCCATCCTTCATGCCGGGAATCTTGCCGCGGTAGATGTGCAGGTCGGAGCCGCAGATGGCGGTAGCCGTGACACGCAGCAGGATGTCGTCGGCCTCGACAATGGAGGGGTCGGGTACCGTCTCCACGCGGACGTCTTTGGAGCCCTGGTAGGTCAACGCTCTCATGGCATGCATCTCATAACGGGCGGATCTCAAAGCTCCCGCATCGCCGGTCAACAGGTTGTGAGCACGCAACGACGATGTCGGTGAGACGTGTTGGCCGCCGCTTCTTCATAACCTCACCATGCCGCCGTCACTAGGGTGGAGCCTCACTCATTCCAAGGCGAGCACCCGCGATGGCCATCAAAGACATGCAGGACCTCTTCATCCATGAACTCTCCGACATCTACAGCGCCGAGAAGCAACTGACGAAGGCGCTTCCCCGTCTTGCACGCGCGACCTCGAACCCCGATCTCGCAGAGGCGTTCACCTTCCATCTGGAAGAGACGCAGGGACAGATCGAGCGCATCGACACACTGGTGGAGGAGTTGGGCATCAAGCTCAAGCGCATCAAGTGCGCGGCGATGGAGGGACTGGTGGAAGAGGGCAAGGAGGCCATCGAGTCCATCGAGGAAGGCCCGCTGAGGGATGCCGCGCTGATCGCCGGTGCGCAAAAGGCCGAGCACTATGAGATCGCCAGTTACGGCACGCTGGCCGCCCTCGCCAAGCAACTGGGCCACAGGAACGCACTGGCCGCCCTGCTGGAGACCCTGGAGGAAGAGAAAGCCACCGACGAGAAGCTGACGATGCTGGCCGAGCAGGGCGGCAATCAGGCGGCGGCAGAGGACTGAACGTCATGCGTCGCCCCCGCGCGGACTCCATGATCGAGATGGATCAGCTCGAGCGAAGGTTCGATCATCTCGGCCATGGGGCGGTGGTCACCGATTTTTCAGCGATCGTCCGGGAGTGCGACCGCGTGGTCGCACTCCTGCCCGCCGCAGACCGATCCTGGGCCCGCGAGCGCATCGAACAGCTGCGCGCCCGCCTCCACCACAGAACGCCGGAGAGCGGCGGCGATCAGGCACACGGCGCTGCGCAAGACCCGAACGGACACGTCGCGCCAGGAAAAGACCGACGCCTGCCATGAAGACCGCGCGTACCCATCCCGTCTGGCGGGACGTCATGGCGGAAACCGCGTCCTGGTGGCGCGACGCACCTCCGCAGGAGCCGGACGTGGTCGTCATCGGTGCCGGCGTAGCCGGGCTGAGTACCGCGCTGCAGCTTGCGCGGGCCGGGCGCGATGTGTGCGTCCTTGAGCGTCATGGCATAGGGTCGGGAGAGACGCTGCGGACCAGTGCACATCTCGCCTCGGCGCTGGATGATCGGTTCACCGCGCTGGCGCGCTATCACGGTGAGGAGGGCGCAAGGCAGGCCGCTGCCAGCCACGCCGCCGCGATCGACTGGATGGCGGACATCGCCCAAGCCGGGAACATCGACTGCGACTTCCAGTATGTGCCGGCTTTCCTCTTCTCGTGCCACAAGCGAACCGACGACCTGGCGGATGAAGCGCAGGCGGCGAGCCAAGCCGGTCTGCATGCCGTACTGCAGGCCGAGGGGCTGGCGTCGCTGCCTGCGCTGGGGCCCGTGATTCGTTTCGAGCGGCAGGCTCGAGTGGACATCGGGTCCTACCTGTTGGCGCTGGCACGACAGGCCCGCGACGCGGGTGTCGTGTTCGTGCGTGCGGATGTCACCGGCGTAACGGGCGGCTCGCGACCGGAGATCGCGTGCCGGAACGGTAGGGTGTTGCGCGCCCGGGCCGTGGTCGCGGCGACCAATGTGCCTGTCCACGACACGGGCGCGACCTACCTGAAGCAGGCCGCGTACCGCACGTACGTGGTGGTCGGCTGTGCACCGGAGGGGAGCATTCCGGATGCGCTGTACTGGGACGATGGGGATCCTTACCACTACGTCCGTTTGCGCAGGCCGGACGAGGGCGATGGCGCGGACGTCGAAATCCTCGTCGGAGGCGGCGACCACAAGACCGGACAGGACGATGATCCGACCGTCTACGCGCGCCTGCAGGACTGGACGCGCGTCCACTTCCCTTCGGTCACGCGCTTCACGCATGCATGGTCGGGCCAGGTCCTCGAGCCGATCGATGGACTGGCGTTCATCGGTGCCGATCCCGACAACGAAAATGTGTTCCTGGTGACCGGCGATTCCGGTAACGGGCTGACGCACGGCACGGTGGCCGCGATACTGCTTGGCGACCTGATCGCCGGACGCGACCACCCTTGGGCGGCGCTGTACGCGCCGGGGCGCCATCGCCTGAAGAGTGCGCCCACGTGGTTGCGTGAGAACGCAAACGCTGCGTTGCAGTACCGCGACTGGCTGGCACCGTCGCACGAGCAGGCGCTGGCAGTACTCCCGCGCGGGAGCGGGGTCGTCGTCCGTCGCGGTGTGCACCGTGTTGCGGTGTATCGGACCGGCGACGGCGCGCTGAACGCGCACAACGCGCGGTGCACGCACTTGGGATGCGTGGTCCGCTGGAGCAGCGAAGAGAAGTCATGGGACTGTCCCTGCCATGGCTCGCGTTTCGATGCGGCGACGGGCGGCGTGCTCAACGGTCCCGCGAGTGAGCCGCTGGAGCCCTTCGACCTGCACGGGGATGACGCGCGTGACGCGGACATCCCGTGACCGCCACGCTGTGGGGCTTGTATGCGGGATACCTGCTCTGGCTGCTGGCCGGCTGCGTCGACTTCCATTGCCATCGCCGCACGGATCTCGCGCAGACCTCCGGCTTGCGGGAGTCGGTCCTTCATCTGCTGCAGACCGGCCTGATGGGCGTCATGTTGGTGGCATGGATGCTGTTCCAGCCCAGCCTGGCGCTGGCGATGCTGATGGGCGTACTGGTACTGGCGCACGCGATGGCCGGCTACGCGGACACGCGGGTCGCATGGCCACGCAGGGCCATCACGCCGCTCGAACAGCACGTGCACAGCGTGCTGGATACCGCCCCATGGATCGTCCTCGGCGTCGTGCTGTACCGCGATGGCGGCCTGGCCATGCAGCAGGGCTGGGACTGGGCGTGGCGTTCCCAGCTGCCGCCGGCCTCAGCGTGGGCGGCGGTGCTGGCGCCTGCGTTGCTGTTGTGCGTGCTGCCCTTGCTGCAGGAGCTTCGGGCGGCGTGGCGGGCGCGCGGCGAGCCGGGTGCTCATCCATAGGCCGGCAGCGAAGGCCGCGTAGACGGCCACCATGCCCGCCGGCCCCACTTTGTGTTCGAATCCGGGGCTCAGCCGCCGTGGCACCACGTGGTAGTCCACCGCGTAGGCCAGGGTGGCGATGCCCGCCGCACGTACGGCACGACCGCTTGGCGAGGCACCGGCCGGTCGCGTGGCTTCGTACCCGGTGGCCCAGAGGAGAGAGCTGGCGTGATGGATGACATAGCCGACGGCCGTGTGCCGCCAGGAGAGCGCACGCGCGAAGCGGGCCCGCGGATACCAGAGCCACTGGCTGGTGGCGTTGGTGCCGGTGGCGGCCGAGCCGACGCGCCACCGGCTGCAGGCCGAGACCGCGAGCGTCGACAGCACGCTGGCGATGCTGCCGCTGCGGACCACATCGCGCCAGCGGACAGGAGGTTGCGCGTGCTGGTGGCCGGCGGTCGCGGCATGATCGGGTCTCGGCTGGTACGTGCGCTTGGTGAGCGGGGTCATGAGGTGATCCTGGCGACGCGCGGCGGCAGTGGCAACGGCGTGGTGCTGGATTTCGCGCACATGCCCAGCCAGGCCGAGCTGATCCGCGCGCTGAGGGGTATCGACGTCGTCATCAATGCGGTCGGTATCTTCCGCGCCTCAGGGAAGCAGAGCTTCGATGCACTGCATGTGAAATCGCCGGCGTGCCTGCTGGAGGCGGCGCGCGCGGCGGGGGTCCGCCGGTTCGTGCAGCTGTCCGCGCTCGGCGCCGATGCCGCGTCGTCGATTGCGTACTTCGCCAGCAAGGGCGAGATGGATGCTCGCGTGCTGGCATCGACTTCACCTGCGGGCATCGTCGTACGCCCCTCGTTGGTGTTCGATCCTCGCGGTGCCAGCACCCGCTGGTTCGCGATGCTGGCCGTCCTGCCGGTCACGCCGTTGCCTGGCGGTGGCCGGCAACCGGTGAAGCCGGTGCATGTGGAGGACTTGGCGGAGGTCGTGGTGACGCTTGCCGAGGCGGGGACTGCCGGTATGTGCCTGGATGCGGTGGGGCCCCGTGCCCTGCGACTGCGCGACTATCTGCAGCACTTCAAGCGATGGCTCGACGCGGGCGGCCTGTTCGTTACGGTACCTGCGTGGTTGGCAAACGTCGCCGCAGGCGTCGCCAGATGGCTGCCGCAGGCGCCGTTCGACCGGGATGCGCTGCGGATGCTGGAGCAGGGTAACGTCGCGGCCGCCGACGGGATGGTGCAATGGCGTGGCGCCGCGTTGCGTGATCCGGCGGATTTCACGAAAGACGCATCGGACCTGCGCACGACGGCGTGGCTGGGCTGGCTGCTGCCCACCATGCGGATCACGGTGGCGGCGATGTGGATAGTGACGGCGCTGGTATCGCTGTGGGGATATCCACGCGAGGCCAGCCTTGCGCTGCTGGCGCGCACCGGGCTGCAGGGCGAATGGGCCACGACTGCGTTGTGGAGTGCGGCACTGCTGGATCTCGTGCTGGGCCTGGCGGTACTGCGGCCCCGATGTCGCACGCTGGTCTATCTTTTCCAGGGGCTAGTGGTGGCTACCTACACCCTGATCATCACCGTGTGGCTGCCCGAGCAATGGCTGCATCCCTACGGCCCCGTGCTGAAGAACGTTCCCCTGCTCGCCATGATCGCCTGCCTGTGGGCGCTGGACCGTGGACATGGACCTGATCCTCGTTAAATACGTACATGTGCTGTCGTCGACGTTGTTGTTCGGCACCGGCGTCGGGACGGCGTTCTACCTGCTGGTCGTCAGCCTCACCCGGGACGCCCGCGTGGTCGCCGTCGTGGCGCGCTACGTGGTGGTCGCGGACTGGCTGTTCACGGCCACCACGATCATCATACAGCCGGTCACGGGCCTCTATCTGGCACACCGGCTGCAGATCCCGTGGGGCACGCCATGGCTGTACTGGTCGCTGGTGGCGTTCGTTATCGCCGGAGCGTGCTGGCTGCCGGTGGTGTGGCTGCAGATCCGCCTGCGCGACATCGCCGTGCAGGCCGCCGCTGCGGGTCAACCCCTGCCGGCTCGCTACAGTGCCTACCTGGGATGCTGGGCGGCGCTGGGCGTGCCTGCCTTGATCTCGTTTCTCGCGATCTTCTTCATGATGGTCGCCCGTCGTGTGCCTTTCGCAGGCTGACGTACTCCTTCACATTCTGTTGTCCCCGCCAAGCGAAGAGTCGGTCATCGGATCTGCAGGCGATCGACATGTCTTCACGCACCTCGTTCCTCCACCGCAACGGCTTGTCGCTGGTACTGCTCGCGTTGTTTCTCGGCTTCTGGGTGGCGCAGGTCATCACCGGGCATGCCGCGTACAACCAGGAGCGTCTGGATCAAGACCTGACGCTGCTCTCGCTGTCGGCTTACCTGCGAAGCGGGCACTTCATTTCTGCCACCTTCGAGAACTGGGAAAGCGAGTTCCTGCAGATGGGCATGTATGTGTTGCTGACCGTAAGCCTGCGCCAAAGAGGCTCCGCGGAGTCGCGGCCGCTCGATCCGGAGCAAGAGGAGGAGCGTATCGAGGCAGGTTCCGCCCCTTGGCCGGTGCGCATCGGGGGTGTCTGGAAGACGTTGTACGCCCACTCGCTGTCGATGGCGTTCCTGCTGCTGTTCTCAATGACCTTCGTCCTTCACAGCTGGGGCAGCTGGCTGCTCGAGAACGAGGAGCGCGCAGCTCAGGGGCAGGTTTCCCTTTCCTGGACAGCGCATCTGCTGGACAGCCAATTCTGGTTCGAGTCGATGCAGAACTGGCAGAGCGAGTTCCTCGCGGTGCTGTCCATCGTGGTCCTGTCGATCTTCCTGCGCCAGGACAAGTCGCCCGAATCCAAGCCGCTGCGTGCGCCACATTCGCAGACGGGGACCTAGCGCTTTCATAAGCTCTTCCCATGGCGGATGGGAGGGTACCGGCATGGACGCCCTGCTGCTCTCCCGCATCCAGTTCGCCTTCGTCATCAGCTTTCATGTGCTGTTCCCGGCTTTCACGATCGGGCTGGCGAGCTGGCTGGGCTTCCTGGAGTTCCGCTGGCTGCGCACGCGCGACACCGTTTGGCGCGACCTCTACTTCTTCTGGCTGAAGGTCTTCGCCGTCTCGTTCGGCATGGGCGTGGTCAGCGGGATCGTGCTGAGCTTCCAGCTGGGCACCAACTGGGCGGGTCTGAGCCGGTTCGCAGGGGCAGTCCTGGGGCCGCTGCTGGGCTACGAGGTACTCACCGCGTTCTTCCTTGAGGCCAGCTTTCTCGGCGTCATGCTGTTCGCCTGGTCACGCGTGCCCCCGTGGCTGCACTTCCTGTCCACCTGCATGGTGGCCCTGGGTACGTTGCTGTCCACGTTCTGGATCCTGTCGGCCAACAGCTGGCTGCACACACCGCAGGGCCACGAGATCGTCGATGGCATCGCTCGCGTCGTGTCCTGGCGCGAGGTCATCTTCAATCCGTCGTTTCCCTACCGCCTGGTGCACATGACACTGGCCGCCTATCTCACCACATGCTTCGTCATCGGCGGCGTGGCCGGGTGGTATCTGCGCAAGGGCATGCATACCGATCCCGCGTGGCGCATGCTGCGGCTGGCGACGGTGTTCGCACTGATCACGGTACCGCTGCAGATCGTGGCCGGTGATCTGCATGGCCTCAACACGCTGGAACACCAACCGGCGAAGGTGGCCGCGATCGAGGCGCACTGGCGGCCGGCGCCTCCAGGGGAGGGCGTACCTCTGGTGCTGTGGGCGGTGCCGGACGAGACCGCCGCACGCAACCGTCAGGAGGTGGCGGTACCGAAACTGGGCAGCCTGGTGCTGACGCGCTCGTGGGATGGCGCGGTACCGGCGCTGGAGACGTTCGCGCCGTCCGAGCGTCCACCGGTACGGCCGGTGTTCTACGCCTTCCGCATCATGGTCGGCATCGGTACGCTGATGCTGCTGCTGGCGCTGGTGTCGGGATGGTCGTGGTGGCGCGGACGACTGCGGGAGAGCCGCAGGCTGCACGTGGCCTGGAATCTGATGCTGCCGGCCGGCTTCGTGGCGATCATCGCGGGCTGGTTCGTCACCGAGATCGGGCGCCAGCCGTGGCTGGTGTACGGCCTGCTGCGCACGGCATCCGCGGTCAGCGAGGTGAGCGCGACCAGCGTCGCCCTGTCCCTGGTCGTCTACGTGCTGGCTTACGCGATCGTGTTCGGTTTCGGCTTCGCCTACCTCTACCGCATGCTGCGTCGCGGTCCGCTCCCGCACGAACCCGAACCGGACACGGAAGAGGGCGAGCGTACGCCGGCGCGGCCCATCAGCGCATCCGATGCGTCGCTGGAGGATGGCTGATGGACGTGGCGTACTGGTTGCCCGTAGCCTGGTTCGCGGTCATCGCGTTCGGCGTCTTCATGTACGTGGTGCTGGATGGCTTCGTCCTGGGGCTGGGCATTCTGGTCCCATTCGCACGGGACGAGGCGCAGCGCGATCTGATGATGAATACCGCCGCGCCGATCTGGGACGGCAACGAGACATGGCTGGTGCTCGGGGGAGCCGGACTTCTCGCGGCGTTTCCAGCGGCATATGCCACGATCCTGCCCGCGCTGTACCTGCCTGTGTTGATGATGCTGGTGGCGCTGGTGTTCCGCGGCGTCGCGTTCGAGTTCCGGTTCAAGGCCCAGCGCACGCGGTGGCTGTGGGGTTGGGCCTTCGCCGCCGGATCGTTGTGCGCGGCGTTCTGGCAGGGGGTGATCCTGGGTGCGCTGGTTCAGGGGCTGCCGGGCGTTGGCGACGGGGCCTGGGCCTGGCTGCGGCCCTTCGCGTTGATGACCGGATGCGCGCTGGTCGCGGGCTACGCCTTGCTGGGCGCGACCTGGCTGATCCTGAAGACCACCGATGAGGTGCAGCGGCTGGCGCGCCACTGCGCGCGCCCGCTGGTCGTCGTCGTGGCGGGCTTCATGGCACTGGTCAGCGCGGGCCTACCCTTTCTGAGCGCGCGCGTGATGGAACGCTGGTTCACCGGCGGCGCGTTCTGGCGACTGGCGCCGGTCCCGATGCTCGCCCTTGTGGCGGTATGGCTGCTCTGGCGGGTCACCGTCCGCGAGGGACGCGACGCGCGCCCGTTCCTGCTGGCGCTGCTGCTGTTCGCGCTGGCCTATGCGGGCCTGCTGCTCGGCCTGTGGCCATTTCTGGTGCCGCCGGTGCTGACGATATGGGATGCCGCGGCACCGCCGTCGTCGCAAGGTTTCTTGCTGGTGGGTGTGGTGTGCCTGTTGCCCTTGATCCTCGGATACACGGCATGGTCGTACTACGTGTTCCGCGGCAAGCTCCAGCCCGGCCAGGGATATCACTGATCGATCACAACCTTTCCACCTCGTTGCCGGCAGATTGGAACGCCCACCCATATCAGGCAGGCATCCATGGCACGCGACATCCTGAAAACCCTCAAGGCCGAACATGACCAACTGCGCGCACTGTTCGCCGAGCTCGGAGAGACGACGGACCGCGGCGTCAAGAAGCGCCAGTCGCTTCTGGAGCGGATCGAAAGCGCGTTGATCCCGCACGCCAAGTGGGAGGAAGAGATCTTCTATCCCGCCTTCCGTGACCGGGCCGACCGCGACGGCCAGCAGGTCTACGCCGAGGCATTGACCGAGCACCATGCGGTCGAGAAAACGGTGATCCCGGAGGTGCACGCTGCCTCGCCGGGCACGCCCGAGTTCGCCGGACGCGCCAAGGTTTTCGGCGAACTCATCGACCATCATGCGACGGAAGAGGAAACGACCATGTTCAAGATGGCGCGCGCCCTCTTCAATGCGCAGGAGCGCGCCGAGCTGGACGAAGCGTATGCGGAGTGGAAGGAGTCCGCCGGCGCGCAGGCGGTCATGGCAGGCGAGAAGGCCAAGGCGGCCGTCAAGGGCGCCGTCAAGAGCCTGACCCAGTAACGGGATTCCAACCGATCAGGAGAGCGAGATGAAGATCAGCGAGATGATGAGCGGCAACGTCTGCGTGGTGGCGCCTGACGACCGCCTGTCCCATGCGGCCACCCTGATGGCCGAGCACGATGTAGGCAGCCTGCCGGTGGGCGAGGACCAGCGTCTGGTCGGCTTCCTGACGGATCGCGATATCGCGGTGCGTGCGGTGGCACGAGGGCTGGGCGGAGATGCGCGCGTGCGGGAGGTCATGTCCACCGAGGTCAAATACTGTTTCGACGACGATGATGTCGACCATGTGGCGATGAACATGGCCGATCTGGAAGTGCGTCGCTTGCCGGTGGTCAACCGGGACAAGCGTCTGGTCGGGATCGTCTCGCTGGGCAACTTCGCCCAGTCGGGGGAGCGCGGCGCATCGCAGGACTTGCTGGAAGGCGTCGCGGCGCGGCATTGACATGCTGTTCGCATCGGCTGCGCTACAACGCTACTGCGCCCGATCCGCTTGAGCCATTGGCCCTGCGGATCGCGGCGCGACCTTCAGCGACCGATGCGATCCTTTCATGCGCCTGCCCGATGCTCCGCACGCGCCCCACGGGGCTCTCCGGTGACTTCGGGCGCTTCGGCGTACGCCATCGGATGCGGCCGTGCACGGATGGACCTTCATGATGGCGGATAAGGTGCTGGTGCAACGCCAGCTCTGGGCCGATGTCGTGGTCGCCGGCCGGCAGGTAAGCGAGGGCGTCGGCAGCGCGTGGCATGCGTGGCGTGGTGCGCTGGAACGGGCGGCAGAGCACTGGCCCGTCCTGGTCGCGATGGGTGTACTGCTGCTGGCCTTCCTGGCGTTCGTGCGTTTCAGGCTCCTGGCGGTCATCGTGACCCGCCAACGGCGCCACTGGCCGCAGCATCGCCTCGGTGAAACCACGGGCGCGCTTGCGGAGATGATCACGAGCGGTGTCGCCATGTGGCTCGCCGGATCGTTGTTCCTGCAGATGTTCGTGTGGGCGGCGCAGCCGGAGCCGGAGGTGCGCGCCATGGCCCGGACGCTGGTCGCGGTGCTGACCTTGGCGTCGGTGATCGCCGCGACAGGGCGAGGACTTTTACGTGTAGCGGCGTTCGGGTCGTTACCGGAAGGCGCTTCCTTCGCGCTGCGTCCGGTCGCTGCGGTGATGGCGGCCTCGCTGGTGGCGGTCGCGCTGGTTGAACAAAGTGTGGGCCTGCGCGCGATGGAAGAGGCGGCTGCCGGCGCCGTCCGGATGGCGTCCATCCCGTTGCTGGCCCTCGCCCTGGCCTTCCTGCTGTCGCGAAGCGCGCGCGCCCTGAGCCTGACGACACCCGGGGATCGACAGCGACGCATCCACGTCGTGCGCGCCGGCCTGCTGCTGGGATGGATGGTGCTGGCGCTGGTGATCGGCAGTGCGCTGACCGGCTATCTGGCCTTGTCCGCCTTCTTGGCCAAGCAGGCGGTCTGGAGCGTCGTCGTACTCGCGTGGTGGCTGCTGCTCGTATGCCTCATCCACGACGCGGGCGACTGCGCCGTGCGGCAGAAGAAGGGGCTTCAGCAGTGGTCGCGCCGGCTTGGCATCGGGACGCGCAGGCTGAGCCAGCTGGTCGTGCTGGCCACCGGGACGGCGACGGTCGTGGTCGTCTGCCTCGCGTTGGTGCTGTTGAGTGCGCCCTACGGGCTGGGCCCCGGCGATCTGGCGGGACGTGTATTCGATGATGGGGGGCGGCTCCGCGTGGGCAACCTCAGCTTCAGTCCGCTCCAACTGGTGCGCGCCTTGTTCGTGTTGGCGGTCGCGGTGCTGGCGAGCCGGCTGATCGCACGCTGGATGTCCACCCGTCTGTTGCCGACGACGCGGCTGGACGCGGGTGTACAGGCATCGGTGACCGCGCTGGTGGGATACGCAGGCGTCATCATCGGCATCGGCCTTGCACTGGCGGCGCTGGGCGTGGAAGCCAACCGCATCACCTGGGTGGTGAGTGCGCTCACGGTCGGCATCGGCTTCGGCCTGCAGGCGATCGTGCAGAACTTCATCTCCGGCCTGATCCTGCTGATCGAGCGTCCGGTCAAGGTGGGCGACTGGGTGGTCGTCGGCGACGCCGAAGGCGATGTCAGACGCATCAACGTGCGCGCGACCGAGATCGCGCTGCCGGACCGTACCACGGTGCTCGTCCCCAATTCGGAGCTGATCACCAAGGCGGTGCGCAACCGCACCTTCACCGCAGGCGAAGGGCTGGTCAAGGTCCTGCTGCCCGTCCCGGTCGTGGCCGACATCGCGCACGTCGTGGGCATCGTCGAGCGTGTCGTCGGTGAGCAGCGCGAACTGATGCGCGCTCCGCCGACGCAGGTGCAGGTGGAGGAAATCCGCGACAACAAGGTCTGGATCAGCGTCTCGGGCTACGTGGACGGCCCGCGCCAGGTCAGTCGCATACGCGGCGAGCTGCTCTACGCGCTTGTCCAGCGACTCCAGTCCAGCGGTATCGCGCTGGCCTGAACCTCAGTTCCGGACCTGCAACGAGACCAGACCTTCGGGGTCGCGCTCGACGAAGGCGGACACGCGTCCGCCTTCGGAACGGAACACCAGGTCGACACGCTGCTCGCCGACGGCGACGTCGTGGATGGTGACGTCCTGGATGCCGAACGGCAGCTCGGCACGATGCACATGGATCGCCTTGGCAGCGCCGTCCACCTGCACGCCCAGGCATGCCTGCAGCAGCATGAAGGCCGAGCCCGCAGCCCACGCCTGCGGCAGGCAGGCGACGGGGTAGGCGACGGGCGGCGCACCCTGCGTGCGTGCGAATCCGCAGAACAGCTCCGGCATGCGCATGTCGAAGTGGACTGCTGCTTCGAAGGCGCCACGCAACAGCCGGGTCGCGGCACCGCGGACGCCGCTGGCCGCCAGGCCGCTGGCGCACAGCGCGGAGTCGTGCGGCCACACGGAGCCGTTGTGGTAGGAAATGGGATTGAAGCGTGCTTCTCCGCGCGCCACGGTGCGGATGCCCCAGCCGGTGAAGAACGCCGGCGACATCAGTTGCTCCGCAACCGCCAGCGCGCGCTCAGGAGGCGCCAGGCCGAACTGCAGCAGATGGCCCGCATTACTGGTGCGCACCGCGCACAACGCGCCTTCGCCATCCAGCGCCAGACCGTAATAGCGAACGTCGTCCATCCAGAACAGGCGGTCCACCGTGGCCCGAAGTTCCTGCGCCCGCCGTGTCCAGTGTTCCGAGGCGCGGGAATCCCAGCGTTCACCCAACTCGGCCATCGTGCGCATGGCCGCATAGGCGTAGCCCTGTACTTCGACCAGCGCGATGGGTCCCTCGGCGAGCCGGCCATCGGCGTGGAAGACCGAATCGCCGCTGTCCTTCCAGCCCTGGTTGGCCAAGCCGCGGTCGCTGGCGCGGGAGTACACCAGCAGGCCACGCGGATCGGCGTCGCATACGCGCTCGATCCACTGCATGGCGGCCAGCAGTGCCGGCCAGAGTTCCTGCACGGTCTGCAGATCGCCGGTCCGCCGCAGGTAGGCGCCCGCCAGGGCGATGAACAGCGGTGTCGTATCCACGCCGCCGTAGTACAGGCCGAAGGGCAGTTCCTTCAGTGCGGACATCTCGCCCTTGCGCGTCTCGTGCATGATCTTGCCGGGCGCAGCGTCGAGGAAGGGCGACTCCTCCTTGGCCTGATGCTCGGCGAGGAAACGCAGCACGCCCTTGGCCAGGCCGGGATCCAGCCATAGGGTCTGCATGGCGGTGATCACCGCATCGCGCCCGAACGGCGTGGAGAACCAGGGAATGCCGGCGTAGGGGTAGGGCCCCGTATCCAGTTCGCTGGTCAGCAGCGCGAGATCGGAGCGGGATCGGCGCATCCACTGGTCGAACAGGGGCCCGCTGCTGGAAACCCGTGCTCCCCGACGTTGCCGGCGGCGCATGTGCCTTCGCGCATCCGATGCTTCATCCCGGTAGCGCTGTCGGGAAGGAGCCGCCTCGCGCTCCACGCCGATCTCCGTGTACAGCTCCTCCTGCGCTCCCGGTGCCAGCACCAGGACGAATTCGATGCAGCCCGGCTCCACCTGCGCCGGTGGTCGTGAGAACAGCACGGTCGAGGTGCGCTGCACACCGTCCAGCCCCTCATAGCCGAACGCATAGCCCCATTCGTCGCTCTCCGGTCCGAGCAGGCGCCCACGGGCGGCGCGCCGGCTGCCCCGCACTTCGAACATGTCGACGAAGTCGGCATCCAGCCGGAACCGCAGTGGCAGGCGGGACGGACGGTTGCCGTAATTGGTGCAGGTGATCCGTTCGAACATCCGCTGTCGGCACAGGAACCGGCTGCGGGTGATATGGATGAGGCCTTCCGGTGCGCCCATCTCGTCGATCGCGGACAGCGCGCGGTTGGTCAGGTGGGCGACGAACAGCACATTGTCCTGGGTCACCGCCGAACTGAGCAGGGCCGGCGCCTGATCGCCCAGCAGCATTTCGTAACGCGAGACGATGCGCGTATCGTGGACGAAGAAACCTTCCGCCGGCGCCACGACGTTGCCGATGGCATCGGCGACCAGGAAGCTGTCGCCGTCCTTGAGCACATAGCGGGCAAGTGGTGCGGACGCGCCCTCCATCGGTCAGGCCTTCATCCGGCGAGGCGCACCCTCCACCATCCGCAGGTAGAGACGCTCGTAGTCGGCCGCCATGCGCTGCGCGTCGAAGCGCTGCTCGAATCGAGCGCGGACGTCCGCGCGATCCAGCTGTCGACACCGCTCGATCGCGTCGACCGCCCCGGCAATCGTATCGACGACGAAGCCGGTCCGGCCTTCGTCGATGACTTCGGGCACGGAACCTTCGCGCCACGCGACCACCGGCGTCCCGCAGGCCATCGCCTCGATCATCACCAGGCCGAAGGGCTCGGGCCAGTCGATCGGAAAGAGCAGTGCGGCCGCATTGCCCAGAAACTCGGGCTTGCCCGCATCGTCGATCTCGCCGATGAACTCCACCCCGCCGCCGGCGAGCATCGGTTCGATGACCTCGTGGAAATAGCGCTTGTCGGCCGCGTCGACCTTGGCGGCGATCTTCAACGGCAGGCCCGCCAGACGGGCGATCTCGATCGCGCGGTCCGGCCGCTTCTCCGGCGAAATGCGGCCGAGGAACGCCAGGTAATCGCCGCGCGGAGCGGAAGGCGGACGCAGCACGGACAACGGCATGCCGTGGAGGACGGTCTGTTGCCAGTTGGCCCATGCGATCGGCCTGCGCTGGTGGTCCGAGATGGACACCAGCGGGAACGTGGACCAGCGCCGGTACGCTTGCGGCAGATCCTGCTTGTCCTGCCGCCCGTGCAGGGTGAACACGCACTTGTCGGCGATGTCGTCGAACAGCGGCAGGGGCAACAGGTCGATGTGGAAATGCAGTACGTCGAAATCGTCCGCAACTTCCCGGATGCCGTGCAGCATCGACAGGTGGGCTGCGACGGCGGACTTCAGGGGCGCAGGATCGAGCCGGAGCGCGACGTCGCGATGACTGACCAGCTTGGCGGCAGTGACCGAATCACCGCTGGCGAACAGGGTGACGTCGTGCCCGCGTGCGACCAGGGCCTCGGTGAGATAGGACACCACGCGTTCGGTACCGCCGTACAGCTGGGGCGGGACGGACTCGAACAGGGGCGAGATCTGCGCGATTCTCATGAGGCCACCCCTTCGCCCAGCGCACGCACGGCCATGTGCGGAAGCGCGCGAGGAACGGATGCGGGCATGGGCCCGGCGCCCGCCTCCAGACGTGCCAGGAATCCGTCCGCCCACGCGCCGATGCTGCTTTGCTGAAGCGTGTCGTGCATGGCGGACCAGCGTGCCTGGCGCTCGGCGCGCGGCATGCCACGCGCGCGGGCGATCGCGTCGGCCATTTCGTCGATATCGTGCGGGTTCACCAACAGTGCATCTCCCAGCTGGTGGGCCGCGCCGGCAAAGCGGGAGAGGATCAGTACGCCGGGATCGCGCGGATCCTGCGCCGCCACGTATTCCTTGGCCACCAGGTTCATCCCGTCCCGCAGCGGCGTCACCAGCGCCAGGTCCGCGGCACGGTAGAAGCCGGCGAGCACATCATGCGGGTAGCAGTGATTGACGTAACGGATCGGCGTCCAGTCGGGACGTGCCAGGCGGCCGTTGATATGGCCGGCGAAGCGTTCCAGCTGCTCACGCAGGTCGCGGTACTCGGGAACGTCACCGCGGCTCGGCGGTGCGATCTGAAGGTAGGTGAGACGCCCGATATCGTCGGGATGGGCGTCGAGATACGAAGCGAACGCCTGGAAGCGTTCCGGCAGTCCTTTCGAATAATCCAGCCGGTCCACGCCGATCGCCAGGCGGCGATCCTCGAGGCTGCGGCGCAGCGCCGCCACCGCCTCGCAGCCGGCGGCCGAGACCGCATCGCGGGCAACCTGGGCGGCATCGATACCGATGGGAAATGCCTCGATGGTGCATGTGCCCGCGTCGATCCCCATCGCGTCGAAATAGCGCTGCAGGTTGTCCGCGTCGGCCTGGGTCTGCACCCCGACCACATCGTAGTGGGCGAGGGCGGAGAACAGCTCGCGATGATCCGGCAGCATGCACAGCACATCCCATGACGGGAGTGGAATATGCAGAAAGAATCCGATGCGCTGGCCAAGCCCGCGCGCCCGCAGCGCAGATGCAAGCGGGATGAAGTGGTAGTCATGGACCCAGACCTCGTCGTTGCCGCGCAGCTCGCGTGACAGCGCGTCGGCGAAGCGCTCGTTGACGGCGAGATAGCGCGCGTACTCGCTGCGGTCGAAATGGATGAGGTCCACCCGGTAGTGCAGCAGGGGCCAAAGCGCGCGGTTGGCGAACCCGTGGTAATAGCCCTCGAACTCATCCTCCGGTACGTCGATCAGGCAGAAGCGGATGCCGTCGCCGATCTGTACGCGGGAAGGTCCATCACCGAACTCGCCGCTCCATCCGAACCACACGCCACGACGCTCCTTCAGCACGCCGTGAAGCGCGACCGCCAGGCCACCGGCCTGGACTGCGCCCGGCAGCGCCACGCGATTGGATACCACGAACAGTCTGCTCACTTCCTTTCTCCTTGTCGGTCTGCTCCGCATGCTTCTTCCGCTAGCCAGTGCAGCACCTCCTGTGGGTTGCGCAGCGTGAAGCGCGCTGCGCTGGCGCGTCGTTCCTCACCCACCCGCACACTGATTCCACCCAGTGCATTGACAGCGACGAAACCGGGCTCGTCCGCCGGATCGTCGCCGGCGAACACCGGCACGCGCCCGGCGAACGGCGCGCGGCGCATGAAGTCGGCGATCGCCATGCCCTTGTCCATGCCGTCGGGACGGATCTCTATCCCGTGGTGCCCGATGTGCAACCGGTGGCTTGGCATATCGATTTCGAAACGTCGTGCAAACGCGGTCATCGCATCGGCCGCGGCCGGCGCGGCGCGCCAATGCAGGTACAGGCACGGGCCATGCGCTTCGACCAGGGCGCCCGGATATCGATCCGCAAGGCTGACCGCTTCCTCCACCCAGGTTGACGCCACGGGCGGAAAACGTGAGTCGGATGCGCCGGGTCGCTGCTGAACGCCGTGGAGGCAGGCGGCATGGGCGGGCACATGTGGCCGCATGAGCGCATCGAGGGCAGCCAGGCTCCGACCTGTCACCAATGCCAGCGCGCCACCCAGACGATCCTGCAACCGCATCACTACCTGGCGAACACGGTCCTCCAACACCACCGCGTCAGCCCGCGCCACATGCGCCGTCAACGTGCCGTCGACATCGAGGAACAGCGCCCAGTCATCGCGCGGGGGAGGAGGAGATCGATCGCCTTCGTTCTGGCTCATGACCCCAATCTAGGGGGCCGCACGTGATACCGGCGTGGAGCCGGATGTAAAACTCAATCCCGCGCTTTCGCGGGAATGAACGGCGAGACCGGATCGCTCGCCGGAAAGGTTTCCTCAAGTGCCTCGTCCTGGTTGTCGCTCGCGTGGTCTTCGCGCACGCGGCGTTGGCGTTCCGTCTCCCGGACAGTGCGAGGCTCGTCGGGCGCAGGCGGATCCTTACGATCCCGGGTCATGTCGAATCTCCGCGTCGGTAACGTGAAGGAGTGGAGTGCAAGGGAGCAACGGGCGGCCCGAAGGACTGCTGCATGCATTGAGAGAGCCGGGGATGCACACTGCACCCCGGCTCATCCGGCGAGCTACACCAGTATTCGCCGCACAAGGATCACGAGGGGGCCGAAGGCGAACTTGGCCGGGATGCGTCCTTCGGTTGCGGACGGGGCGCATAGCGCCGGCGGGTCGCGACCATCGCCGCAAGCTGTGGCGCCCGCGCCTTGCTCCAGCGTGCGCCCCATCGGATGCCGGCTGCAGGTGATCGTACTGCTATGACCTGGGGCGGCGACAGCGCCGACCCTTTCTGGACGCGGATCTCCACCACCCACCCCATGCGCTGCCGGCGCACCTCGAGAATGTCGACGTTCTCCAGCATGAGGCGATGCCGTCCATCGCTGTCCTCGACCCAGCGGAAGCAGTCGGGAAGACGTGCGGGAAGTGCCTTGGTCATGCCCGGGCCCCCTCAGTGCGATCTACCATCCCCGACTCGCCGCTCGCCTCGGCGCAATGCGCGCAGCAGAACATGCGGCCGTCGCTTTCCGCACCGTGGCCGATGATCCGGCAACCGCAGTGGTCGCACGAGGGCGCAAACGCGTGGATGGCGCACTCGAACGAATCGAAGGTGCCGCGTCGGCCCTGCTGCTCGATCGTGAAGGCCTTGTCATAGGAATTTCCGCAAACATCGCAGCGGTTCATGAGGTACTCCTTTCAGTTCTGGATGGAGTGGCGCCCCACACGGGCGTCACTCCTGTTCTGCCGACGGCTCCGCTCATGGCGATGATGCGTTGCTGTCCTCGATCGTCTCGTCCGTACCGGCCGCATCGGAACGCACCGACGTCCGAGGCTGCGCGCCCGCAACGCGGATTTCGTTGCACACATCGCGCACGCCGCTGCAGCCATCGGCGATGTCCTCCGCGCGATGCTTCATCCAGCGGCTTTCGACCGTACCCCGAAGCGTGGCGACGCTATCGCTCACCTCTACCTCGATACCGCTGGCATCCAGCAATGCGTCTTCCGTCAGCCGCTCGTTGAGATCCTCGGCGATCCGTTCGTCGGAACGGCGGTAACCCTTCGGCCCGTGGCCACGAAAGCCGCCGTAGTCGTCCTCTCCTTGCCGTCCGCGATAACGGTCGACGCCGGCACCGGCGTACTGACCGTATCCACCCTGACCACGTTCGGGCTGGCCGTAGCCGCTGACGCCCAGATCCGCGTCCGCCGAACGGCGATAACCATGCCGGCCCTGGCTGTAGCCCGTCCGATAACCAAGCGAATCACTGCCATGTCCCGGCATGCCGGCGCGCCCTGCGTTCTGGCTGTCGGCATCGAAGCCGCCCTCGTTCTCATACTGCTCGCGTGCGTAGGATCGGCCCGCACCCGACCGGGAGGATGTCTCCGCATACCCGGCATAGTCCTGCAGGTCTGGTTCGCGTCCGGGTTGCGGCCCGAACGGCGCACGGCGACCCTGCCTCGCGCTCTCCGCACCGCGGAACGGAGCCTCGTCGCGCATGCGATCGCTGTGTTCCGTCCATGTGCGCGAGCCGCGCGCTCTGCCTCGGTCTGCGGCCTCCTCGTCGCCCCCGGTGCGATACACCGCGTGGCGCTGCTGGTCTTCTTCGTAACGGCTCATGTCGTGTCTCCGGTTGTTCCACCAGGCGCGGCTCTCGTCGAGCAGGCGCGCCCCCAGGGTTTGCAGATCGCCGATGGCGGCCTTGAATTCGGTTCCTACATGTTTGTCCACCTACGCTTCTCCAATGGCACGTATGTAGGGTTACGCAATGTGCGTGCCAGTCCCGATGCGGCCGAGAACGCGACGAGGGCCGGATTCGGCACGTGAATGCAGGCAGATGTTTCAGCCCAATGAACATCTTTCTTGGGGTTGGTATCCAACGACCAGGGAGCAGCCGTTTCGGGTGTTGGCATGGTGATTGCGTGGCATGTCCCACCTGAGAAAAGATGGAATCCACACATGAACATCCGACACCACGCCATCATCGTGCTGTTCGCGCTTTTCGGTGTCGGCTCGACAGGCTGCGACCGACGGGACGATCCCTCGGTCGATGGCGACAGCAAAGTGGTGGGCTCTCCGCCCGGTGAAATCGTCGACACCGGTGCTGACGCATCGGCCCAAGCCGACAGGATGCCGCGTTACCGCACGCCGGACAGGCCGGCCTGTAGCGGCGAGGGGCGCGATGGCTGCGACGAGCGCGTGGATGTCGATAACAACTCGCAGCGTACGGAACAGGCGACCGAGGCTTCGCACCGGGAGCCATGATTGGCCATCGTTTGAAGGTGCTCAGCCGGCGGGCGGTGGTCCCGTATCCGATACCGCAAGCAGGTCCACGCAACGCCCCAGCGCACGCTCCATTCGGTCCAGCGCCTCATGCACCTCACGCCGGTCGCTGTATTCCAGTTCGCGCCGCAGCAGCAGCAGGCCGACGGCCAGCACGTTCAGCTCATTGCGCAGTGCGTGCAGGCGTCGGCCGCTCAGCACGAGCGTCTTCTCGCCAGATGGTTGTGGACGGTCCTGACGCTGACGCCCAGGCTCCGTGCCGCCGCGGTCTTGTCGCCTTGATGAAACGCGAGTGTCCGGTCCAGTAGCCGATCCTGGACCTCCTGGAACGTCATGCCGACCCGGAAGCGAAGCTCGTCAGCATCCGCCATATCCGGCAGATGCTGCAGAGGCACCACATGTACCTCGCGGCCCTCCTGACGCAGATACGCGTACTCCGTGGCCGCGCGCAGTTCGCGCACGTTACCGGGCCAGGGATACTGTTCGAGCAGGGGTATGCAATCTGGTGCCAGCACCTTCGTGTTGCCGGTTTCCCTGTTCATCGCCTCGACGAAGCGCTGCGCGAGCAGGCCGATGTCGCCACCGCGCACGCGCAGCGGAGGCAGCGTGATCGGATAGCGCGCCAGCCGGTAGTACAGATCGGGACGGAGGCCTCCCACAGCACCCTCGGCCCGATGGGTCGCCGCCACGATGCGGACATCGACGGGAATCTCGGCGTTGCCACCGAGCCGCACCAAGTGGCCGGTCTCCAGCACGCGCAACAGATAGACCTGCAGCGATGCAGGCATGTCGCCGATTTCATCGAGGAACAGCGTCCCGCCCTGCGCCTGCTCGAAAACACCGAGATGGCGTGCGTTTGCGCCGGTGAATGCACCGCGCTCGTGGCCGAACAGCTGGCTGCCGAGCAGTTCGCCGGGAATGGCCCCACAGTTCACGCACACCAGCTTGCCGGCGCGGCCACTCTGGGCATGGATGGCACGCGCGGCCAGTTCCTTGCCGGTACCCGTCTCGCCGGTGATCAGCACGCTCAGCGCGGTGGGGGCAACGCGCGCGATGTCTTCCCGCACGCTGCCCATGACGTCGCTGTGCCCGACCAGAAGGTGGGACTGCGCTTGCCTCGCGTGCTGCCGAAGCTCGAACTGCGACAGCGTCTGCCGCAGCAGTTGATCCAGTTCCTGCGGACGGAGCGGTTTGCCGATGAAGCGGGTGGCGGGCGTGGCGACCGCGCGACGGATCTCGTCGCGGTCCTCAGTGCCCGACACGAACACGATCTGTCCGGAATGTGCGTTCGGCATCCGGGCGATCACGTCCAGACCGGTCCCGTCGGGAAGCGCCATGTCGAGCATGGTGAGATCGGCGTCGTGTCGCGCCAGCCAGGGACACGCTTCGGCGACACTGTGGAAGCGATGGGTATCGAAGCCCCTGCTGCGCGCTACCTGGGCGAGGAAGGCACTGAAGTCCTGATCGTCATCAACAATGGCAAGCGTTGGTGCTAGCACGGAACATCTCCTGTCACCGTCAGACCGTATAGCGCACGAGGCGTTACTTCGGTGCGATGGGATCGTGGACGGACCGATGCAGGAAAAATCTGCGCGATCGTGAAGAAATTTCACGGCATCGCAGTTCCATGACCCGATGCGCCGGCTTCACGAAGTGGCATGTGTCTTGCGTCACATCCCGGAACGCACGCGTTTCAAGGAACCGCCATGCGACTCACCACTCTGATGTTTGCTGTCCCCGGCCTGTGGATGCTGGCAGCTTGCCAACCCGATGAGACGGATCGCGTGGAACCGTCGACGAGAACCGAGCGCCCGGCGCCCGCAACTGCAGCGGCGGCGGATGGCACTGCCAGCGTATCCACACAAGGACCGGCGACGCTTCGCCTCTCCCGTGGAAGTCCTTCCTATCTGGTGGACGGCAGCGGTGCCTCGATGTATTTCGTGGAAGGCAACACCGATGGCTCGCAATGCGATGCGACCTGTGAACACGCCTGGCCACCGGTGATGTCCGCGTCCGCCCAGGCCGAGACCGGCGTCCAGCCATCGCTGATGGGACGGCTCGAGCGCGCAGACGGACAGACCCAGCTGACGTACGGCGGTCATCCGCTCTACCGTTATGCCGGGGACGCCGGTGCAGGACGCACCTCGGGACACGGGGTGCAGGACCGTTGGGGAACATGGCACCTCGTGTCGCCATCAGGCGACGCGCTGGAACACGAGGTCAGCGCCGACAATCCGACGGAGCGTGATCCACCGTCAGCGGATGACACGCGCCCCGACCATGTGAATCGACCCTGATGTGTCATGCCGCGTCGCGCACGGCATCCACAGTGGCGCTTCCTTATCGCCGGAGCCGTTCGTCCGCATGGAATGTCTCGACGAACTGCAGCGCGCACTCACGATAGGCAGGGTGCCGGGGATTGAAGAGGAGATTGAACGAGGCTGGCGCTACCGCGCTGGGAATGCGCAGCGCCAACGCCTGGCACGAAGCCAGCCAGTCATCACCCACCTGCTGTACTTCGGGACGGTATGGCCAGTCATTCCAGCCTTCTGGCAACACGTCGAGCGTCGTTATCGCGTCAGCGCGAAGCGCCAGACGCCCGCAGCACAGTGTACTGGGCACACGCTCCTGGTGGACCAGGAACTCGAGCAGTGCGGTGGACGCGGCACAGGAAGCGTAGACGGCGGGGCAACGGCCACTGGTCCAGCGTGCCGGAGTACAGGTCGGCGTGAACAGGTCCTCGCGACGGTCCTGCTGGTCGATCTGGAAAGCCATGATGGTGTCCATGGATGGGGAAAGTGGAGTTGGGGGCTCGCACGCTACGGTATCGGCTACATGGAGGATGTGGATGCGGTCTGTGGGCGTGGCTTCGGTAGCGCAGAGCCAGCCGCGCGATGTCCGTTCCGCATTGGCCTGCCGCCCGTTCACGCTCGCGTGACGTCGCAGCCTGAATAGTGTGCTTCCGGATCCCGTCTCTGATGTTATCGGGAGGCTTGATCGTGGAGGCTCGATGGACGTTGGAACGACGGAAGGCAACGAGCGGCTGCAGCTGGCGTTGAAAGCAGGTGGGTTGGCGACCTGGGACTGGGATATCCGGAGCGGTGAGGTCACCTGGTCCGACGAGCATTACCGCATCCAGGGCTACAGTCCCGGCGCCGTGATTCCAAGCTTCCAGGCCTGGCTGGATCGCGTCCATCCCGATGACCGCGAAGAGGCGATCCGCGTCCTTGAAGAAGCGCGTGCGCAGCGCACCGACTATGCGCACCGGTTCCGGTGCCAGTGGCCCACCGGGGCAGTGCGCAACTGTGCGGCACGCGGACTGTTCTTCTACGATGACGCCGGTAACGCGGTGCGGATGATCGGGGTGATGGAGGACATCACCGACGAGCATGAAGCCGAGCGCCTGTTGCGCGAAAGCGACGCGCGCTTCCGCCAGTTCGGGGATGCGTCCTCCGATGTCCTCTGGGTCCGCGACGCGACCACGCTGGCCCTTGAGTATCTCAGTCCCGCTTTCGACACGATCTACGGGGAGGATCGCTGCGTCCTCCTGGCACACCCGGCACTGGCGCGCTGGCTCGACCTGATCGTGCCGGAAGATCATGCGGCGCTGCTCGCCGATATCGAGCGCGTGAGGGCGGGCGAGCGCGTGATCAGCGAATACCGCACCCTTCAGAAAGGCAGCACTCGCCTGCGTTGGATGCGCAATACCCAGTTCCCCATCCGGAACGAGCGGGGCGACATCGTGCGGATCGGAGGCATCAGCCACGATGCCACGCGGGAACGCGAAAACGCGGACCGCATGCAGGTCATGATGGCCGAGCTGCAGCACAGGACGCGCAACCTGATGGCCGTCGTGCAGTCCATTTCGATCCGGACGCTCCGCGAGAGCCAATCGCTGGGCCAATTCCAGCCTCTCTATCTCGAACGGCTGTCGGCGGTGGCACGCGTGCAGGGATTGTTGTCGCGCCTGCCCGAGGGCGACCGGGTGACGTTCGATCAGTTGCTGGGGGAAGAGTTGCAGGCCCACGGCATCGCCCACGGCCGGGTCGACGTGCAGGGGCCCTTGGGTGTTCAGCTGCGCTCTTCCGCACTGCAGATCCTGGCGCTGGCGCTGCACGAACTGACGACCAATGCGGTGAAGTACGGCGCGCTGGCCTGCGAGCATGGCCGTCTGTCCATCCACTGGAGCGTGCTGCCGTGCGAAGACGGCAGGCACGCGCTGCATGTGGACTGGAGGGAGGTCGGGGCGTCCTGCGAACCTGCGGACTATGCGACATCGGGAGGCTATGGCCGCGAGCTCATCGAGCAGGCGCTGCCCCACCAACTGATGGCGCGGACGTCGTACGCGATCACGCGGGACGGCGTTCACTGCCGACTGGAAGTGCCGTTGGACCAGATGCTCGACGGTGTGGCGTCACAGCGTCACGGAGCCGCCTGACACGGTAAGCAACGTACCGGACGTGTAGCTCGCCGTGTCGGCCGCCAGCATCACGTAGGCCGAAGCGAGTTCGGCCGGCTGCCCGGGCCGTCCCATGGGCACGTGCGCGCCGAACTCGGTGACTTCCTCTTCGGACATACCGGCGGGGATGAACGGGGTCCAGATCGGACCCGGCAGCACCGCGTTCACGCGGATGCCCTTGTCGGCCAGGATACCCGCCAATCCGATGGTCAGGTTGGCGACGGCGCCCTTGGTGGCCGCATACGGCAGGATGTTGGGGCCGGGCTTCTTGGACTGCACGGAGGCGGTATTGATGATCGCTGCGCCTGGCGCCAGGTGCGGCAGCGCCAGCCTGACCAGATTGAAGACCGCGTGCACGTTGGTGGCGAACGTCTTTTCCCATTCCTCCAGGGTGATTTCCTCGAAGGACTCGTAGTATTTCTGGTAGGCCGCGTTGTTCACCAGGATGTCGAGACCCTGCAGCGAGGACACCGCTTCCTGCACCAGGCGCTCGGCCTGCGCGGGGTCGCTGATGTCGCAGGCGAAGGTCACCGCGTTGCGTCCGGCCTCGCGCACGAGGGTGGCGATGCGATCGGCGTCCTCCCCTTCGCACGGCAGGTGGACGATGGCCACATCCGCGCCTTCCCGGGCGAAGGCGATGGCCACGGCTGCGCCGATGCCACTGTCGCCGCCGGTGATGAGCGCCTTCTTGCCCTCCAGCAACCCGTGTCCTATGTAGCTCTCCTCACCATGGTCCGGGCGTGGATCCATGCGGTTCGTCTTGCCAGGAAACGACTGCTGCTGTGGCTTGAAGGGCGGCTTCGGATAGTCGGGGACCGTCATCGTGGTGTCTCGTCCGGAAGGTGAAGGATCAGTATCCGCAGCGCGCGAGAAGAGAATGCGAACATGGACCCCGCGCACGTGACGGCGGAGCGGCACAACGATGCGCGATCGACGTGACCATCACGCGGGATAGGCGAGCGAGGTCATCAACGCGTTCTCGGCTTGCCTCGAATCCAGCCGGGTGTGTTGCACCACCACCGGTACGCTGGCGACCACCACACTCGCGTACGGCGTCGCGCGCGGCAGCGGGGCCGGGTCGGTCAGATCGTTGTAGCGCAGGTGCCGCGTACGCCGGGCAGGTACCGTATGCCGGTAAGGCCCCACCGGTTCGCGATCGGTGTAGTAGATCGTGATCTCGATCTGCGCATCCGTATCGCCTGTGTTGACGATGCAGCACGCTTCGTGGCTTTCCAGCTCGGGAGCCGGACCATGGCTTCGGTCCGGCAGATAGCCCTCGGCTATCACCCACCTGGTGTGGCCGAGGGGGCCGTGGTCCACGGGTATCGACATGCATCGGCTCCATCGCAGGACGCATGCAGGCTGCAGTCGCGCGGGTGAGGAGAATGTGCATCGGTGGTTCACACCGGTACGACAGTCGCGTCGTCTACTGTCGCGACATGGCACTGATCGGCTACCACGCATCGCACGAACAGTTCGCCCCCGCGGAGCTGCTGTCGTGGGTCGCCAGGGCCGAACAGGCGGGTTTCAAGACCGCGATGTGCTCGGACCACCTGCATCCCTGGAGTCGTGCGCAGGGCCAGAGCGGGCATGCGTGGACCTGGTTGGGCGCCGCGATGGCGCGGACGTCCCTGCCGTTCGGCGTGGTCAACGCGCCGGTGGGCCGCTACCACCCCATCGTCATCGCACAGGCAGTGGCCACGCTAGGATGCATGTTCGGCAATCGCTTCTGGCTGGGTGCGGGTAGCGGGGAAGCCCTGAACGAGCATGCCGCCGGCGTCGCTTGGCCCTCAAAATCCCGACGCAACGCTCGCCTGCGCGAGGCGGTCGACGTGATGCGCGCACTCTGGCGCGGCGAGTGCGTGAGCCACGAGGGCAGCTTCACCGTGCGCGACGCGCAGCTGTTCAGCCGGCCCGCGCATACGCCGCCGGTCCACGTCGCTGCGCTGACCCCCGATACCGCGCGCTGGGGAGCGGGATGGGCCGATGGCCTCATCACCATCGGCACGCCTGCAGCGCCGCTGGCCGACATCCTGGCGGCCTTCCGCAGCGCCGGCGGTGCGGGCAAGCCAGTCCATCTGCAGGTCAAGCTGTCGTATGCAGCGACCGAAGCGCTTGCGCGGGATGGCGCGCTCGAGCAGTGGCGTTGCAACGCCCTGACGGCCCGCGCGACCGAAGAATTGCGGACGATCCGCGATTTCGAGCACGCAGCGCGCGATATCGGAATCGAACAGGTGCAGGATGCGGTCCACATCAGTGCCGACCCTGAGGTGCATGTCGACACGCTTGCGCGTTACCTGGCGATGGGCATCGATGGGATCCACCTCCACAATGTCAATCGATGGCAGGCAGACTTCATCGATGTGTTCGGCAGGCATGTGCTGCCGGCGCTGGGACGCTGATCGATGACGACGCACGGTGCCTCAGCCGACCATCCCCGTCATGATCGGGGGCTGGTCAATCTGCGTGCGCGGCCCCATCGACACATCGTCAGCCACGGCGAGACGGCGCTGGTGGTGGATGCCGCAGGCGAAATACATCCGGACGAGGACCTCGGCCTGTTCGTCCGCGGCACCCGCGTACTGAGTACGCATGCCTGGCGGGCGGGCGGGCGGAGACTGGTGCCGGTATCGCTGTCGGCGGCGCGCCAGGATCAGTGGCATGGCTACTACCTGGTGCCTGCGTCCGGAGACGATGACGGCGACCCGCGTGCCAACGCCGCCAAACAGGGCATCGAGGTGCTCGTCGTGCGTGTGGTCGGCGAGGGGCTGCACGAGGATGTCCGCATCACCAACCACGCCGGCCATCCCGTCTCCTTCGTGCTCGAATTACGTGCCGGCGCCGACTTCGTGGGACAGGACGAGGCCGGCAACGTGTCTCCCGGAAGGGGTCGCAGCACCTGCGTGATGGCCGATACCGCCGATCGGGTGGATCGGCGCTGGCGTTACCGGGCGCGCCGGACCGATCCCCGCGACGGAAAGGTGCGGCGTGTGGAGATGGTGGTGCGGCTGCAGGTCGATCGTCCGGCCGAAGGCGTGGTATCGCCCGATCAGTCGCACCGGATCCGCTTCCGTGTGGCGCTTCCGCCGCGCGGCCAATGGCATGCCTGCCTGGCGTGGAGCGTGGAACGGGATGGCGGGGTGCTGGACGCACCCCCGTGTCCGGGGCGCGCCTCGCCCTCGCTGAAGGAACGTGTGCAACCGACGTGGCTGGAGACGTCGCTGTCGGTGGGCGATGCACGGTCGGTGTGTCGCGCGGCCTACGTGGACGTCGTCGGACTGCTCGGTCGTGCGCAGCGCGATCTGCACGCGCTGCGTATGCCGCGTCTGGACGACGCTGATGCCTGGACCGTCGGTGCGGGCGTGCCGGCCTACCTGGCCACGTTCGGACGCGACATCCTGACCACGGGATGGCAGTCGGCGATGCTGGGCGACGAACTGATGCGCGGCGGCCTCAACGAGCTGGCGAAGACCCAGGGCAGGCGGCGCGACGACTGGCGCGACGAATCGCCCGGACGCATGCTGCACGAGGCACGGCTCGAGCCAGCGGCCTGCCTCAACGAGCGGCCGACGGCGCGGTACTACGGCAGCCTGACGTCGTCCAGCCTGTTCCCCTTCGTCGTGGGTCAACTGTGGCAATGGACGGGCGACCCCGCGCGCGTGCAACCGTTCGTCGATGCGGCGATACGCGCGCTGCGCTGGCTCGACGACGAGGCCCTGCAGGTGCCGGGCCCCTTCTACGCGGTGCGTACACGCTCATCGCAAGGCCTGGACAACCAGACGTGGAAGGACTCGTCCGAATCGGTCGTCGACAGGGAGGGGAACGTCGTCGGGCAGCCGGTGGCCACCTGCGAAGAGCAGGCGATCGCCTACATCGCCAAGCGCGACTTCGCAGACGTCCTCGAGGCCGTGGGTCGGCGCGACGACGCCGAGACCTTGCGCCGGCAGGCCGAGGCGCTCAAGCGCCGGTTCAACGAACACTTCTGGGTCGAGGAGACCGGGTTCCTCGCGATGGCGCTGGATGCTCGGGGCAGGCCGATCGCGTCGGTCGGCTCCAACGCGCTGCGGTGCCTGGCCAGCGGAATCGTGGAGCCTGGCACTGCACGACGCATCGTCGAGCGCGCCTTCGCACCGGACATGTTCAGCGGATGGGGGATCCGGACCCTGTCCTCGGACCATCCCGCCTACAACCCGCATGGTTACCATGTCGGCACGATCTGGCCGGTGGAGCACGGGCCGTTTGCCCTGGGCCTGCGACGCTACGGTTTCGTCGAGGCGTGCCAGCGGCTGTGCCTGGCCCAGTTCCAGCTGGCCGATCTGTGCGAGGGGCAACGCCTGCCCGAGTGCGTGACCGGACACGCCCGCGATGCGATGCATCCGTTCCCCGCCATCTATGCGGCGGCGAACGCTCCGCAAGCGTGGTCGGCATCGACACCGGTCGTGCTGTTGCAGGCCCTGCTCGGCATCCGCGCGGATGCACCCCATGACACGTTATGGCTCGATCCCGCCCTGCCGGAGTGGTTGCCGGAGTTGCGTTTGCAACGATTGCGGGTCGGTCGGGCGTCGGTGGATATCGACTTCGTCCGCGACGACACGGGAGCGACCCGCTTCGACGTGACAGGCGGCGACGAACGGCTGCGGGTGCGTCGCGGCGTGCCGGACGCACCCTGAGCCGGCGAGCCGCTCCGTCAGTTCGCGGGCGCGGCGGAAGCGAGGCGCTGTGCCTGCTCCAGGTGGGCCGCGACATGGCCGCGGGTTGCCGTCAGGTGCTGGCGCACCGGCTCGGACGTGGCGGCGGGGATCAGGCGCGTATCCAGCGCATCGAGCGCTTCGGTGTGGCCTTTGACCATCGCGTCGACGTAGGCGCGGGCGTACTCGTCGCCTGACTTGGCATCCAATGCCGCGAGCTCTGCCTCGCCCTTGCGTTGCTGCGTCATGGCGTCCTGGGCTGCGGCATCCGGATCGAGGGCCTGGGTCTTCTCGCGGTTCTCGGTATGCTGATCGATCATCATCCGTGCGAACGCGGCCACCTCACCCTTGACGCCCTTGTCCAACGCCTGCTCGCCGGCGGCGATCTCATGCGCATTGATCGCATTGAGCACGCCCAGCGCAGCAGGTTCTGGCATGCCGGCCGCCGGGGCCGTGCCGTCGGTTGCGGTGGAGGTCACATCGGCGGTCGCGTCCGTCACCGCATCGGCGGGCTCGGCAGCGGCCAGGGGAGTATCGGAGGCCATGTCGGCATCGTCGGGATGGGTACGGTCGTTGCAGCCGCACAGCAGCAGTGCAAAAGCGAAGGAAGCAGTGGCGGGGGCAGACAAGCGATTCATGGATTCGGTCCTCGATAAGGGGATGCGCATGGCAGGCAGGGTCGCCATGCCACGGCTCGCAATGTCGGCGCGAGGGCATGAAGAGGATGTCCGGAACGCGTCCCACCGGTGACCGAATGCATCACGTCGTGTCCACGCGCGGAGGACTAGAAGAACGCCATATCGTCCCGTCCAGCTGTGCGCCCTGCGCGGGTCAGCCGGCCGGTCAGCAGGAGAGGAAAACCCCATGATCACGTCCGCACTGCCTGGCTTGATATCGCATCCTGTCGTTCTTGCGACCGTGTCATTTTCGGCCGTGATCGCCGTGGTGGGCTATCTGGCCACTGCCGACAGGCCCCCGGTGACCAGACGCTGCGCATCGGCAGGGCTCTTCGCCGTCGCGATGGGCGCGGGCTTGCAGTACATCTAGATGAAGAGCTTGGACCTGATTCAGTTGCGGCGGGTGTCGCTCTGGCGCTTCGCGGCGAATGCCAGGCCCTCCAAGGCTGACGACACCGAAGCCAGATCGAACGGTTTGCGCAGATACGACAGCGATCGGTAGGCCTCGGGTAGTGCATCCGGGTCGTAGCCGGTAATGAGTACCGTGGGAATGCCCCGTTCGGCCAACGCATCGGCCAGCGGATACGAATACTCGGAACCCAGGTTCACATCCAGCAGGCCGACGTCCGGCATGTCGCCGCTCTGGATCGACTGCATCGCCTGCTGTACGCGAGCGAAGGGGCCCACCACGCGGCCGCCCAGCAATTCCACCGCTTCCTGCAGCGCCGAGGCGAGCAGGTACTCGTCTTCCACGATCAGGACGTTGCGTCCGCTCAATGAAGGGGACATGGAGCCTCCTCTTGATGTATCCGTGCCATGCGGCGCTTCCACAGTCACTCCATCCCGTTCATCGTCTGCGCGTCAGCACGTGCCCGATCACGGCGGTGATCAGCAGGCAGGTATTGGTGACTGTGAAGACCCAGTTCTCCAGCATCACCGAGTAGACGACGAACAGCGCCGATGCGCACGCCTGCCCGATAAAAAGCCACGTGGAGACAGTCCGATCCTCGGGACGGCGCGCCTGCTTCATGATCTGCCTGCCCAGCGTGACCAGCAGCACGATCGACGCGGTCCAGCCAATGATTTCCGCCATGGAACATCACCTCAGGCGTGATTATTGGCCTTCGGAGTGAAGAAGATGTCCTTGCCATCACGTTGCCGTCAACAGATCGGGCAAGCATGCCGCCAGCGCCTGCACGATCCGGCCCGCGTCAGTCGGCTTCTGCAGGACCGGCGCATCCCGCAGCGCCTCGGGCAGCACGAACGGGTCGTAGCCGGTGACGAAGACGAACGGGACCCGCAGTCCGGCCAGCCGCTCCGCCGTCACAAAGCTCGCGCCTCCGCCCAGATTGATGTCCAGCACTGCGCCGGTCGGCGGTACATCCAGTGCGTCGAGCGCGGAGGCCGTATCGGAGAACGGGCCGAGCACCGCAGCTCCCGCGGAGCGCAGCGCCGCAGCCGTATCGTTCGCAAGATAGAAGTCATCATCGAGCACCAGAATGCGGTGACCCCGCAAATCCACGCGGCCATGCAGGTCGTTCGATCCGCCCTCGACCCGGACGGGCACCGGCGCCTGCGTCTGCAGGATGCTGCTGCCATCCATCAGCGGAAACTCGATCGATGCCACCGCTCCCGTGGCCTCGAAGGCGATCCTGCCGATGCCGCCCAGTTCGTACGGCACGCGTTGTTCGATCAGGGACGTGCCGAAGCCGCAGCGCTGCGGCGGGAACCATCCGGCCGGCGCAGGATGCCGCTCCCGCCACTCCATACGCAGCCAAGGTCGCCCATCCTGCGGTTCGACCTTCCAGCGCAGCGAAACATGTCCATCCTCGCGGGACAGCGCGCCGTACTTCAGGGCGTTGGTGGTCAGCTCGTGCAGTGCGAGGGAAAGCACCTCGGTCGCCTTCGCCGGCAGGGTAAGGTCGGGGCCGGCAAGGTCATACTGCGCATCACTGTGCGCCTGCGCCTTCAGTTCCTGCTCGGCGAGCGCGTGGACGGAAACCCCGGCGTTGGCGGCCTGGGTCAACAGGGCCTGGGTACGCGCCAGCGACATCAGGCGACCCGACAACAGGCGGGCGTACTCGTCCACCGTGTCGGCCGACAGCCGGCTGCGCGTCACCAACGAGCCGAGCATCGCCATGATGTTGCGCACCCGATGCTGCAGTTCCGCCAGCAGGATCTGCTGGTGTTCGTGCGCCCGGCGTGTCTCGGTGACGTCCGTCGCGATTCCTGCGACACGGTGCACATTGCCTTCGGCGTCGTAGAGCGGGAAATCGGTGCTCATGATCCAGCGGAAACCGCCCTCGTCCTGGCGTTGGATGCGGAATTCCTGCGTGAGGGATTCCCCGGCGCGGACGCGATCCAGATTCCGCAGCACGGTCTGGCGATCATCCGGCACGACGTGCGCAGCCCAGTGACGGACATCGCCGAGGGCGTCCGCGACCGGCAGGCCGTAGATGGTCTCGAACGCCGGGCTGGCGAACTCCATGGCCAGCGTAACGGCCGAGCGGATCCAGAGGATGTTCGAGGATGCGCTGGCGAACTGTCGGAACCGCTCTTCGTTGATGCGGATGCGTTCGGCGCTCTGCTTCAGGTCGTCGATGTCGATCACGATGGACAGGGCGCCGGAGACCTCGCCCTGTGGGTCGAACATCGGCGCCGATGCGACGCGTGTCCAGCGTTCGCTGCCGTCGTCCGCCTCGAACAGGAACTCGATCCCCGGCACGACCACCTCGCCCCTCAGCGCGCGCGCGGTGGAGAAATCCGTGCGTTCTATCGGACGTCCATCCGCATGCCAGCCCCGCCAACACCCGACGTTGGCATCGTCCAGCGAGGGAATGCGATCCCCGGGGAGGTACTTCTTCATGACGTCGTTGGACATCACGACATCGCCGCTGCGGTCGACGATGGCCACGCCCACCGGCAGCAGTTTGAAGGCGAGCGCCAGCCGCTGCTCGCTCGCCTGCCGCTCGGCCTCACTGGCGTCGCGGGCGATGCGCGCGCGCTGGCCGAGGCTGGTGTCGAGCATCGTCACCAGGATGCCGTCCACCGTGCCGTCGGCTCCGCGCACCGGACAATAAGTGAGGGTCAGCCAGGTGTCTTCCACCATACTCCCGCGCTTCAAGGGATACGGCTTGTCTTCGAACGTGACCGTATCGCCTTGCCAAACCCTGTCGTAGATAGGCGCATTGATATGCCAGACCTCAGGCCAGCACTCGGCAGTGGGTTGGCCCAGTCCGGCCGGGTGTTTCTCACGCATGATGGCGGCATAGCCATCGTTGTAGATCTGTACCAGGTCCTTGCCCCACAGCAGGATCATCGGGAACCCGTGCCCCAGCATCACGTCCACGATGCTGCGCAGATGCGCAGGCCATTCGTCCCGCCCGCCCAGCGGCGTAGCGCTCCAATCGAATTCGACGACGCGCCGTGCCATTTCCCCGCGCGTGCCGCGGTCATCATCGATCGGCATTGCAGTACCTACGGCGATCTTCCCGATCCAGGAGTGAGAAGCGGGCCTCACACTCCGGCGAGTTCCGTGGGCCTGAATCTACCGATGTGTCGAGTGAAAGCAGCGTAAAGCGTAACGTGTGTACAGTGGCGCAGGAACCTTTCATCGGACCGCGGTGCGTTTTTCACGCGTCTCTTCAGGCAGCGTGCCATAGTCGACGTCCATACACCCAAGGAGCAGGGTCATGAACATGTCGATGGAATGCGCGACCGCAGGCAGTCAGCAAGATGGACTGTTGCTGTCGGGACAGCGTGTCCTGATCGTGGAGGAGAACTATCTCATCGCGGACAGGAATCGTGAATTGGTGACAGGCGAGGGCGCCAGCGTGCTCGGCCCGTTCGCCAGCGCCTACCCCGCGTTCCAGGCATCGATGACGATACCTCCCACGGTCGCGCTGTTGGATCTGGACCTGGATGGCAGGCCGTGCTTCAGATTGGCGGACGCTCTGGTGTCGCTTGGCGTGCCGATCGTGTTCCTCACGGGCTACGAGCCCGACATCGCTCCCTCGCGTCACGCCAGTGCCGCCTGGATCACCAAGCCTGCATGCGTGGATGACGTGCTGAAGGCGCTCTCTGCCGCGGTCGCATAGCAGGTGATGGCCCGGGCGCACTGTAACGTGCGTCCGCGGCATCCTGATCCTTGCGGGGACATGGTGTCGTCCGTTCACTCCACGATCACCGCATGCAGGCGAAAAACATCGCCTGCGAAAACGCGTGGAGACGCCATGAATTCAGCCACCTCCGCGCCCGTCGAAGGCAAACTGCCGCGCCGGGCCGCGATCCTGCGCTTCCTGTTCCGGTACAGGAAATCGGGCGTGTTCAACGGCCTCTCGCTCGAGCCCACGATGCTCGACGAGGGTGGCGACGATGATGGAAGTCCCGAGCAGTTCGCCGATGAGCTCGAGGCGCTCGGACCGACGTTCGTGAAGCTGGGCCAGATGCTGTCCACGCGTCCGGATCTGGTGCCGCCGGCCTATGCGTCCGCGCTGGAACGCATGCAGGAGGATGTCACGCCGGTGCCTTTCGAGGTGATCCGGGAGCAGGTGGAAGACGCGCTGGGTGTCAGGATCAACAAGGCCTATGCCAGTTTCGAGGAGGTGCCGCTGGGGTGCGCGTCGCTGGCGCAGGTCCACCGGGCGCGACTGCGCGATGGGCGCGAGGTCGCCGTCAAGGTGCAGCGGCCCGGCGTGGCGCAGCAGCTGATGGCGGACCTGGACCTGTTGCGCGGCATCACCGGCACCGCAGACCGGTTCACCGACATCGGACGCCACGTGCGTTTCTCCGAGTGGCTCGGGGAGTTTTCCCGCTCGCTGACGGCCGAGCTGGACTATGTCGCCGAGGCGGAGAACCTGGAGCGTTTCCGCGAGCACCTGGCGCCGTTCCGACAGTTGTGGGTGCCGGCGCCGGTGTGGGACTACACGGCCAAGCGCGTGCTGACCATGGAGCTGGCCGACGGGCGTCGGGTGGACGAGATTTCCGGATTGCGACGTACCGAGCAGGACATGACCCCGCTGGCGGAGGATCTGCTGCGCGGCTATCTGGACCAGATGTTCGTGCACGGCGAGATCCACGCGGACCCGCACCCGGGCAACCTGAGGGTGACCGAGGACGGTCGCCTGGCGGTCTTCGATCTCGGCATGGTCGCCAATGTGCCGCCGCGCCAGCGCGATCGGCTGCTCAAACTCCTGTTCGCCGCCGTGGACGGGCGCGGCGAGCAGGTCGCCGAGGAGTGCATCGCACTGGGCATTCGCCTGGAAGACTACGACGAGCCGAAGTTCCTGCGGGAAGTGGGCCAGCTGATCGCGCGTTACGGCGCGCACCAATCGTCGATGTCCGAGGGACGGGTGGTGCTCGACCTGGTGCGCATCGCCATGCAATGCGGACTGCGGCCGCCGCCGGAACTGAGCCTGCTCGGCAAGACACTGTTGAATCTCGATACGGCCTGCCATCTGCTGGCGCCGGCGCTCGATACGCAGCGCGTGGTGGAAGACCAACTGCAGCACGTGATGCGTGCCCGCCTGCGCAAATCGCTGTCATCGCCCAGCCTGGCCAGCGAGATGATGGAAGTGCAGGCGCTGCTGCGCGACGGCCCGCGAAAGGTGTCGGACATCCTCTCGCTGGTGGCCGAGAATCGCCTGCAGATGCGTCTGACCGGTCTGGAGGAGTCGCGGTTGATGGAGAATCTCCAGAAGATCGCCAATCGCATCTCGGTAGGCGTCATCACGGCGGCGCTCATCCTGGCGTCGGCGATGATGATGCGCGTGCCGTCCGCGCATACGCTGTGGGGTTATCCCGTCGTCGCATTGCTGCTGTTCCTGCTGGGTGTGGCGCTGGGTGCCGGCATCGTCGTCAGTTCGCTGGTCAGCGATCACCGGACGCGTTCGCGGGAGGAACGCGGACCCCGATAGTTCATTTTGCGGTGCCGCATACCCACATTGCATTCACGTCCGCATACTTACCGTCGATCGTCATGAATCAAGTTGACGAGCCGATGCTGGGACCACGTGGCCCGTTGTCGGACGAGGCGACCCAGTTCCGTCTGCTGCTCGACAGCGTCACCGATTACGCGATCTACATGCTCGACCCCGATGGATACGTGAAGACGTGGAATCCGGGCGGGCAGCGCATCAAGGGCTATTCGCCCCAGGACATCGTCGGCACCCATTTCTCGCGCTTCTATACGCCCGAAGACGTGGCCGCGGGTTTGCCGCAACGTGGGCTGGACGCGGCCCGGAATGACGGTCGCTTTTCCGCGGAAGGCTGGCGTCTGCGCAAGGATGGCACCCGCTTCTTCGCCAGCGTCGTCATCGACCCGATCTGGGTGGGCGATGAACTGGTCGGCTATGCGAAGGTGACCCGCGACATCACCGAGCGGGTACAGGCACAGCAACGCCTGCGCGAGGCCGAGGCGTCCCTGCTGCAGGCGCAGAAGATGGAAGCCATCGGCAAGCTGACCCTGGGGCTCGCACACGATTTCAACAATCTGCTCGGCGTCGTGATCAATGCGCTGGAACTGATCACGATGCGGGTCAGTCACGATCCCCGGCTGACAAGGAACGTGGATGCCGCGTTGCGAGCCGCAGAGCGGGGTGCCCTGTTGACCCGCCAGCTGCTGACGTTCGGACGGGGACAGAACCTGACGCCGCAACCGCACGACCTCAATCGCCTCATTCTCGAGCTGGCGGACCTGATGCGCCGCAGCTGTCCGGAAAACATCGAACTCCGCTTCGATCTGGCCCCCGGGTTGCCCGTCCTGCAGGTCGACAGGTCGCAGCTGGAAGCCGCCATCCTGAACATGGTCATCAACAGCCGCGACGCCATGCCCGAGGGCGGCGAAATCCTCATCCGGACCTGGCGTGCACATACCGCCATGCCGGCAGCGACGGAGCACGCGGCACAGGACATGGTGTGCGTCAGCGTCCAGGACACTGGCACAGGAATTCCGTTGGAGTTGCAGCAGCGGGTCTTCGAGCCTTTCTTCACCACCAAGGATATCGGCAAGGGCAGCGGACTGGGCTTGAGCCAGATATTCGGGTTCGCCCTGCAGTCCGGCGGCTTCGCTTCCCTCGACAGCGAACCGGGGAACGGCACGACGGTGTACGTGCATCTGCCGGTCGGGAGCACGAGCGAATGATCCGGGTGCTGCTGGTGGAAGACGAGGTCGATCTCCTCGAGATTGTCTCGGAAGGGCTTGATGCCCACGGTATGCACGTCACCGGTGCGCGCTCCGGCGCGGTTGCCCTGTCGCACTTGCGAGGTGGTGGCGCTTTCGATGTGTTGGTATCGGATATCGCCATGCCGGGAGGCGTCTCAGGCATCGATGTCGCCGTCGAGGCATCGCGTGCGCACATGCCGTTGCGCATCATCCTGACGTCGGGCCATCCGTTGTCGCACTTTCCTGCCTTGCCCGAAAACGTCACCTTCCTGAGCAAGCCCTATCGCCTCAGGCAGTTGCTCGAGGCCATGCAGGCGGCGATACCCTAAGCGCGGCCCGGACTGTTGGGGCATGTGCGGGTGGTGAGGCAGGCGGCCCGTGTCTACGCCGCGTAAACGGGCGCGGCGCGAGGATGCCGGGATGTCCAAGACGACAGGACGTTGACATGTCCATCTGGCGGCTCAGGGACGGAAGCGCGGACACGGCGTGGCTGGCGGGCCTGGTGGGAGCGGGTGCGTGGCAATCCACCCGCTGGGCCGACGGGACAGGTGATGTTCCCGCCCTTTGGATACCGGCCGGGGTGCTGTGTGCGTGGCTGTTGATGAGGCCACGGTCGACGTGGCCCATGGCATGCCTGGTGGCGCTTTCGGCCGACGCGGCGGGTCAGGTGCTGGCGGGTACACGTCTGATGCCTGCCGTCTTCCTTGCGGTTTGCCATCTGGCCGAAGTGCTGTGCGTTGCGGTCTTCATGCGGCGTGCCATCCCGGACGCCCGGGATCCCCGGCACTGGGGGCATGTCGGGCGTGTCGCGACGGTCGGCACGCTGGCGGGCTGTGCGATATCGGGCCTGTTGGCACTTGCGGTCTACCGCGCCTTCTCTGGCGCCGCGACGCTGGAAACGTGGTTGGCCTGGTACGGCGCTCATGTGCTCGGCATGGTGATCGTGGGGACGACGGCATGGGTGGTCCACGTGAAGGGGATCCGGGCGCTGGTGCCCCCCGGGCGCCGCGTCGGCTTCGTGCTGGGCATGGTGTTGCTCGTGGGGGGCGTGGGCCTGGCATTCCGCTTCCGCTATCCCGTCCTGTTCCTCACCTACCTTCCCCTGCTGATGGTGGCCTTCCGCTACCGGTTCGGCGGTGCGGCGGTAGGCGTGTCGTTGTTCGCGTTCATCGCCGTGGCCAGCACGGTGGCCGGCCATGATCCCTGGACGGAGGTGGTCGAGCCGGCATGGCGGACCGCGCTGCTGCAGCTTTACCTGGCCGGCGGATGCCTGATCACCATTCCGGTGGCGTTGGCCATGGCGGAGCGGGATCGGTTGACCGCGCGTGTGCGGGAAAGCGAACAGCGGTACCGCCTGCTTGCCGATTTTTCGGGTGACCTGGTCGTGCGCCTGGATGCCTCGGGTGAACGGACCTATGTGTCCCCCTCGGCGCTCGACATGCTCGGATGGATGCCCGAAGAGATGCTGGGGACCCGCTGGGACCTGCTGCATCCGGACGATCGCGAAGCGCAGCGACAGGCGATGCGCGAAGTCGTGGCGTCCGGCCTGCCGCAGACGCATCGCTACCGCGTGCGGCACAAACGCGGGCACTTCGTATGGACGGAAGTCGTCATGCGCGCCGCACCGCCGGATCCGACCGGGGGCGCCGTGCTGATCCTGTCGGGACGCGACATCAGCAAGCGCGTGGCTGCCGAGCGTGCGCTGGAAGCCAGCCGCGCGGACCTGCAGCGACTGACCATGATCGATGCACTGACCGGCATCGGAAATCGGCGACAGCTGGAGCAGCAGTTGGCGCGGGCCATCACGGGATTGGGTACGGAGCGCCACGCGGTGGCGCTGTTCTTCCTGGACATCGATCACTTCAAGGGCATCAACGACACCCATGGCCACGCGACGGGCGACGGCGTGATCCGCGCTTTCGCGCAGCGGCTCCAGCGTCAGGTCGGCGTGGCTGGCCTGGTGGTGCGATTGGGTGGAGACGAGTTCGTCGTACTGCTGGAGGGTGACATCGGCACGACGAGCGCCACCGGCATCGCGCGCAAGGTACTGGCCGCGGTCAGGGCGCCGATCCGCATCGGTGAGCGCATGCTGACCGTGACCACCAGCATCGGCATCGCCTTCGCGCACGGCCCTGCAAGCCAGGACGATCTGTTGTCAGCGGCCGACGAGGCGCTGTACAAAGCAAAACAGAAGGGCCGCGACCGCTACGAGGTCGTGGTCATCGCTGCGACGGAAGGCGGCGCCCGGACAGGCAAGGCAGAGCCCGGGCATGGCCGCGAGGCGGGGGGGACAGGGAGCGGGGTTCGATGGGGCTGAAGAGGCGATCGCCGGCTGCGGGGCTGGCGCGCATGAAGGTGGTGCGTCTGGTCGGTGTCTTGCTGGGGCTGGTGATCAGCGTCGGCCTGCTGCTGGCTATCCTGCTGGATCGTGCTGCGCGTATCGAAGCCGCACGACGCCAGAGCATGGCGGTCACGGTAGGCGTCGACCGTTTGCTTCATCTGGAGATACGCAATCTCGAACGCGCGCTGCGTGGCATGGCGGTGGTCGCCGACGGATATGCGGACGACCGGGGCGACCGGGAGCGTTGGGATCTGTCGGGCGAAATCCGCGGCGTGATCGCGCGCCATGCGGAGCTGCAGGATATCGATCTGTACGGGCGGGACGGACGCGCCCTCTACCGCGGTGTCAGCCCCTTAGGAGACGACACGCTGCCGGACATCGACGCGAACGCGACGGCGTCGGCGCTGCGTGTCGGACCGCTGGTGCATACGGGCCGCACCGAGCCGATCGTACCGTTGATGCTGCAGACCCCGGAAAGGAACTGGCTGGTGGCACGCCTGCGTACCTCAGAACTGCAGAGGATGCTCGAGGATCTCGACGTCGGCGAGCAGGGCAGTGTGGGCATTCTTTCCCCTCAAGGAACGGTTCTTGCGCGCCGGGGCGCTAGCGGCGCGCATGTGGGCAAGCGCGTGCCCGTCCCTGCCACACTGTTGCCGGGATCGACGGTCCAACAGGACCTCGTGAGCCAGCTCGATGGGGTGGAACGGTTCGCCAGCTTCTCGTCCACCAGCGGCTACCCGTTCGTGGTCGCGGCGGGGCTGGCCAAGCGTGAAGCGCTTGCGCCATGGCGCACCCAAGCGGCGATCGCCGTCAGTCTGCTGCTGCTGTACTGGGCAGTCACGCTTTACCTGCTGCGAAAGTCTTCCCGTCTGGAGGCCGCCCGTGATCGCGCCCACGATGCGTTGTCGCGACATGCGGACTGGCTGGCCAAAGCCCAGCTGGCGTCGCAGACGGGGGTATGGGCAATGGAGCGAAACAGCGAGCAGGTGCAGGCCTCGGATCACGCCGCGCGTCTGTTCGGCTTTCCTGCCGTCTCCGGGCCGCTGCCGCTGGAAGCGTTCTTCCAGCGGATGCACGAGAGCGACCGGGCGCAGGTGCAGACGGACTTCGCCCGCGCCTGGAATGAAGGCAAGCCGTTCCATGCCGAATACCGCATCCTGCTGCCTGACGGACGGCAGCGCTGGATCAGTGCGCAGGGCGCGCCGGTACACGATGGCGACGAAGCCCCACGGATGACGGGGACGGTCATGGACATCACCGAGCGCCGCCACCAGGAGGAACAAGTGGAGCGCGCAGAAGCGCAGTTCCGCGAGCTGTTCGAGCTGAATCCGTTGCCGTTCTGGGTCTTCGACATCCACAGTCTGCGGTTTCTCGCGGTGAATGCCGCCGCGATCCGGCGCTATGGGTATACGCGCGAGGAGTTCCTCGCCATGACGATCCTGGAGATCCGTCCTTCCCATGAGAGCGCGGCCGCGCGCGCGAGCGTGGACGATCGTTCCGAACCGCGCGATGCGGATCGTGTCTGGCTGCACAGGACCCGGGACGGGCGGGAGATGCATGTGCGCATCCACAGCAGCAGTATCCGCTTCGACGGCCGCGACGCGCGCTTGGTGCTGGCCGAGGACGTCAGCGAGCGCGTGGCCTACGAGGCGGATCTCGCGTGGCGTGCCGCGCACGACGAAGTGACGGGACTGCCGAACGTGCGCGCGTTCCTGAAGGCACTGGACACGATCGGGCCGGAAGAGCCCGATGCCGCCTATGCGGTGATCCATCTGCAGATAAGGGAACTCGATCTGGTCGCCTCCACACTGGGTCCGCGTGCACGCGATGGGATCATCCTGGAGGTGGCACGGCGCCTGTCGAGCTCGGTGGGAGCGGCGCGCGCGATCGCGTACAGGCCGGCAAACGTCTTCTTGGCCGCGGTGCCCAGCGTCGAGTGGGACGCGGCGGTCGATGCATTGCGGGCGGTGCTCGAGACACCCGTCGTTTCCGAATCGGGCAGCCACCGGATCGAAGCATGGATCGGCATCGCGTTCCAGCAACGCTCCGATCAGCCGGCCGAGGAGGTCGTGAGCCATGCGGCGTTGGCGGCCCTGCATGCCAGAACCGAGAACGCGCCGATCATGCACTACACGGATGCCCTGGCCGAGAGTGCGAACAAGCGGATCGCGACAGTCGGCAAGCTGCGAAGCGCGCTTGCGCGCGACGAGTTCGAGCTGCACTTCCAGCCCATCCGTCGTGTGTACGATGGACGCGTCGTGGCCGCCGAAGCCCTGCTGCGCTGGCGGTCGCAGGAGGGCTATGTGTCTCCGGCGAGCTTCATTCCGCTGAGTGAGGAGTCCGGGCTGATCGTGCCGATAGGCGAGTGGGTGATCGACCAGGCGGCAAGGGCACAGTCCGTGCTGTCCGCTGCGGGCTTTCCGGAGGTCGCGGTTGCGGTGAACGTGTCGGCTGTACAGTTCATGGCGGCCTCGGTTCCCCGCCTGATCCGCGATGCCAGCGCGCGCTACGGCCTGGCGCGCGGCGCCCTGCACGTGGAGCTGACCGAAAGCGCCATGCTCCGGCGCCCCGAAGTGGCCAAGCACGCGATGGAGGAGTTGCAGGGCGACGGCGTCTGCGTATCGGTGGACGACTTCGGAACCGGCTTCTCCAGCATGGCCTACCTGCGGGACCTGTCGTTGGATCACCTGAAGATCGATCGCAGGTTCGTCGACCATGTCGACGAGGATGTCGGGAATGCGTCGATCTGCCGGGCGCTGGTCGCCCTCGGAAGGGGGCTGGGACTGACCATCATCGCCGAGGGGGTCGAGCGGGCCGAGGAATATGCGTGGCTGGCAGAGCACGGTGTGGATCATGCGCAGGGCTATTACATCGCGCGCCCCGCGCCGCTGGAACAGTTCATGGCGTGGTTGAGGCAGGCAGACGGACACGCATGATCCGCAACTGCGCGGTCGTAGCACCTGCATGCAGCGAGGCGGTCGGCTTCCGGCCTCGGGATGCGATTTACCGCAATGTCATCCCTCGTCCCAAGGATCCTCGTCTTCCCTGGGATGCATCGATAGGGGGACCTCCGCTTCCGGATCGACAGGTTCCAGCAATGTGTACGCGTCCACTTCGGTTCTCGCGATCTCGCGACTCACCGTGTAGCTTTCCAGCACGGGTCGCTGTGCGCGCCGCAACAGCGAACGGTGACTGGATAACGAGCCACTCAGCCAGCGCACGGCGGGCGCGCCCTCCAGGAAGACCGGTCCGTCCTGCGTCAGCGGTGCAGGGATCGCCGGGTTGGGCGCTGTCAGAAGGGTGAAACTCAACAGCGACGTCCCGTCCTCGCCTTTCCACTCTTCCCAAAGGCCGGCTGCCAGCAGAGCGCCGCCATCGCGTCGCTGGATGAAGTGGGGCCAGGGCGGTTTCCGCTGACGGTCCCACTTAAAGTAGCCGCTCATCGGTACCAGGCAGCGTCGCGTCTGCCAGGCTTGGGCAAAGATGCGGCTCTTCGGCGCGCGATCCACTCGCGCGGTAACGGTCGTGTAAGACGTGAACGGTTCCTTGGACCAGCGAGGGACGAGTCCCCAGATCATCTCGCTCAGTAGCACAAGGCGGTCGTCGGACATTATGACGACAACCGCAGGCTTCCCCTTGCTAATGTTGTAGTGCGCCGGAGTGTCCACGATGGCCTGCGCGATGGCCGCGGGCAGAGTACTGGCCAGTTGATCCACGTCTGCGATGGCTTGTACGAAACGGCGCATGCGGCCACCCTAGGCTCCCCGACGTGAGCTGGGGGTCTAGGTGAGTGGGTGCCTGCAAAGGGGTTTTCGCCCAGGCGCGGACATGGGCCAGGTTGACGCCGGACAGGACGGGTCATCCCGAGACGTCCGGTACCGGCCGAAGGCTGCCTTTTCGGAAGTGAGTCAGAAAGTGAGGCAGGTTGTTCTGCCGCCTGCCATTTAGCTAACAAATACAGCCACTTGAGTGAATTGTTCGATTGCTGGTGGGCCACCAATGCCGTCGAAGCGTTTGCACTTACGTTGAAGTCCACAAGATTCTGGGAGTCGTTGGCTCACGCCTCCCCAGTCACCTCGTCAAAGTGAGAGAGCGACTTCTACGGTGATCGTGACGTCAGGAGGCGCGTCAGCCGGTCAGGGCGGTCGCGCATTCTGCGCAGATGCGGATAGCGAGTGCCTCCGTCATAGTCGATCTCCAGGTCGTATCGATCCCCACCTTGACGGATCCGCACGGCGACGCGTCTGTCGACGCTTTTCCTGATTGCGCTCAACAGCGCTTCACGGGAAAACGCTTCGCCGTTGATCGCCTCCAGCACTGCACCGGGGCCGATACCTGCGCGGAACGCCGGACTGTTCCAGATGACCGACTGCACCCTTCCGTGCGTGTCGACCACCATGCCAATCGAGTGGCGCACGTCGTAGCCTCCGATCTCCGCCTCATTCTGCAGAAACGTGGCCGTCGGTGTGTCGTCGTAGACCAGTTCCCAGCCGGCGCGACCCAGGCCGCCCAGTACCAGTGGCACGTGCGTGTCGAGCCGTTCGTCGACATGTTTCGACCAGTCGATGGGCACCATCCTGTGCAGGGCGGCGCAGAGATCATCGAAGGTGTACGTGTGCGGACCTGGCCCGAGGTCGGCCGAGTAGAACGCGGCAGCCAAGTCGTCCAAGCCGTATCGGCCGCCGGAACCATCGCGGAGCATCATGTCGACCTCCAGCCAGAGCAGGACTCCCTCGGTGTAGTAGTCCTTGCGGCGCTGCCACTCCGGCCACACCGCCGCGCGGCCCGACATGTAGAGCGGGTCATTGGTGGTGTCGCGGAGCGTCTTCCACGCCCGGCCGTTCGCCGCCTCGACGTTGGCCGCATCCAGTGCGAGCTTGTCCAGCGTCTCCTGATGGCTGCGGAGACCGCTCCTGGCCGCCAGCACTCGCCCCCAGAACTCGGTCTGACCCTCGTAGCTCCACAGCATTCCGTTGCGTATCGGGGTGTTCGGTGTCGGCGTCCATTGTCCGACCGGCACGCGGAAGCGGCCGTTCCATGCGTGCACGTGCTCGTGGACGATCAGGTCGAGGTTGTTGAGCTGGCGGGAACGGTCCCGGAAGTAATCCGCAGGGAGATGGATTTCAGCCGAACCGGCGTGCTCAATGCCCCCGGGAGGGAACGCGTCGCTCAGGATCACCATGGCCTCGAACCTTGCGTAGGGCGCTCGGCCGAATACCGCGTGGGTTTCCCGCAGCATGCGGCGCATGTCGGCCGCGTCCCGATCCGTCAGATCCGGAGTTTCCCCGCTATCCGACAGCAGGCTCAGCCGGAAGGCGGGCTGTCCGGCCGGGCCCATGTCGTAAGTGCGGACATGTCTGGCCGCTATCGCCGGCGCGTCCAGCAACGTGTCCAACGTCGTGACCGCGTACCTCACCGATCCGTCGGAGGCTTCTTCGGCACGCAATGAAGAAACCGCATGCAGGCCGCTCGGGAGACGAACAGCGGCCTGGACGGGGATGTTGCTTGCGTACCAGCCTGCGGGGTAGAGCAGCAGCCTTTGCCACTGCACCGCGACCAGATCGGGGCCTAGGATCGCGTCGCCCGGCCTGACGACGTACTGGAACTCGACAGTGATGTCGTCGACACCTTCAGGCACATCGAGGTGGAAGGCGTGCATTTCGAGCTCATCCCGCCGCCACTCCAGACGCTGCGAGCCGGCAAACATCATCAGCCCGGCCAAATTTGCCGCCGACAGCGTACGCGCGTGGCTCGATGGTTCCCACGCCGGGTACAGCAGGGTTGTCCTGCCCGGCATCTGCACAGGAATGGTTTCCCGGACACGGAAGACCCAGCGATTCAGATCGCTGGCATCGACCTCCAGGCGTATCGTGCCGTCGAATCTGCGGTCTTGCGGTGTCGGTGTCTCGGAAAGCGGCAGCCCCCACTGCGGACGACCACCTGCTGCCGATGCCGCGCCCGCCATGATCAGCGCGCAAAGGATCAGAGCCAGGTAGCGGGAGATGACACCAGGACCTTTATCGCTTTCCACTTCGTCATGCCTCGCTGTCGTCGCCCAGACATCCGGGGCACGTACGATAGGTGCATATAGACAGATTGTAAACAAGAGACTATTTGAAAAGATCGCCTCGATCAGGCACGCTGCCCGCTTTCTGCGGACCGCCACATACTGAAATGCCGAATCGTTCCCCTCGCGCCGCGGCCCTTGCGCCGCATTTCCCTGTCGCCGATGCGATAGCGGCGCTGTTCCGGCCTCATGTCGAAGTCGTCGTCCACGATCTTCTGACGATGAAGATCGCTCACATCGCCAATCCGATCTCCAAGCGCAAGGTGGGCGACAGCTCCAGCGGCGATCGCTTTCCGGACGAGGCGCTGACGCATCAGATGATCGGCCCCTACCGGAAGACCCAGGCGGATGGCCGCAACATGCGGTGCATGACGGCGGTGTTGCGCGATGAGAAGGGACATCCACACGGAATGCTCTGCATCAATTTCGATGTAGGCATGTTGGAGCGCGTCCGCGAGAGCCTTGGGACACTGGCCTTCCTGCCCCCGTCCCCGGAGCCGGAGAGCTTCTTCCACGATAACTGGCGACAAGTGCTGGAGCGCATCGTCAGCAACCATGAAACCGAGCAGGGGATGTCAGTCAGGGCACTGGATACGTCGGGACGCCTCACCCTGATTGCCCGACTGCACGAGGCCGGGATCCTGGATATACGCAACGCCGCACCCGCCGTCGCCAGCAGGATGGGCATCTCCCGTGCATTGCTCTACCGATATCTGAAAAACGTTCGGGAATCGATCCGGCCGGCGCACAGTCCTTGACTGCAATCGCCTGGCGCTCGACGTGCGTCATGCGCTGGCGCCACGTCAGCTTCCGTCCCGTAGTCGACCTGTAAGGCCTGTCTGATCGGCCTCTCCTGGAGGGGGCATTCGGAGCTCATCGCGTGCGGATCGGCGCCATCCGAGGGCGCCTTTCCGCGGGACCTGCTGCCATTGACGGGGCTAGGTGGTAGACTGGTGTTGATAATCATTCGCATCAATCCCCCTCATGCAGCTTCGCTCAATTCAGCAAACGATGTTGGCCACGGCCCTGTCCTTGGCGTTCTTTCAGGCTCATGCCCAATCCGCGCCTGAGGCGGTGCCGGCCTCCGATGTGACGGAACTGGATTCGGTCCAGGTGCTGGGGCGGGCGCAGACGCTGTACAAGGCCGACGACGCGGCCGTCGGCACCCGCACGGATACGCCGCTCGTCCTGGTCCCGCAGTCGGTGCAGGTCATGCCGCGCGAGCTGATCGACGACCAGGCCGCGCGCCAGGTGACCGATCTCTACCGCAGCATCAGCGGGATCAGCTTCTTCAGCTACGCGGGCGTCACCCTGCGTGGTTTCCGCCAGGAGAACGTGCTGTACGACGGCCTGCGCGGCGATCCCTATGCCGGCTTCTCGGTCCCACAGCTGTTCAACATCGAGCGGGTGGAAGTGCTCAAGGGGCCGGCCGGCGCGCTGTACGGCGGCGGCGATGCCGGCGGCGTCATCAACTACGTCACCCGCAAGCCGCAGGCCAAGGCGCAGCGACGGGTGGAGCTGCAGGCCGGCAACGAGGATTTCGTCGCCGGTTCGATGGAAGCTACCGGGCCCGTCACCTCAACCGGCAACGTGCGCTACCGGCTCGGCGCCTATGCCGACGGCGAGGAGGGCGTGCGTTGGAATGCCGACAGCCAGAGCGTGATCGGCGACGCGTCTGTCGCCTTCGATGTCGGCCAGACGGGCGAGCTGATTCTGCAGTACACCGATATCACCCAGACCCTCGGCGGCAACCGGCTGCGCGGCGTGCCCGTGAACGACAACGGCGCGTTCCTCACCAGTCGCCGCTGGAACCACAACGAGGCCACCGACTTCCTCGACATGCAGGCCAAGGTGGTGCTTGCGCAGTATCGCTTCTCGCCGTCACAGGCGTGGGATGTGGATTTCGCCGCCCGCTGGTTCGAGAACAGCGAGCACCAGATCTACCACGAGCCGATGGGACTGATCGATCGCGACGGCGACGGCACTGCCGAATGGATGACGCGCCAGCTGCGCAACCAGTACCGCGACAACGACGCTTATGCCGCCAATGGCAACGCGGTCTGGCGTTTCGCCACCGGAAACATCGAGCACAAGCTGCTGTTCGGCGCCGACTACTATCGTGGCGATGCCGACTTCCGCGCACAGACGGCCAACAGCGCGGACCTTCCGCGCAACGCCGGCCCGGTACCGGGCATCGACCTGTTCGATCCGGTCTACGGCGTCACGTCGTACCGGGACTACGACCTCGCCGGACTGCCCTGGCGCGACACGCGCACGCGCGGCCTGCGCTACGGCGGTTATCTGCAGGACGAGGTGACGGTGACGCCGCGCTGGTATGTGCTGGCCGGGCTGCGCTGGGACGGCTTCGAAGACGAAGACCTGATCGCGGGCGCCCGCGTGGACGGCCACGACGTCAGCTGGCGCCTGGGCAGCACCTTCGTGCTGCGCGACGGCCTGAACGCCTACGCCAGCGTGGCCAGCGGTTTCGTGCCGCAGGCCACCGGCAACCAGAACCCGGCCGCGGGCGGGCCGTTCGATGCGGAGCAGAGCCGGCAGTGGGAAGTCGGCCTGAAGACGCTGCTGGCCGAGGGGCGGCTGACGCTTAATACCGCGTTGTACCGGATCGAGCGCAGCAACATCGTGCAGGCGACCGGGGAGGTGGTGGACGGCGTCAACCAGCTGGCGGCGCTGGGACTGGTGCGCAGCGAGGGACTGGAAGTCGACCTCCTGGCCGACGTGACCGACCGCTGGGTAATCAGCCTGGCCTATGCGTACAACGATGCGCGGGTGGTCGATGCCGGCAGCAACGGTATCACCAATGCGTCGGGTGACCGTTTCGCCAACGCACCGCGCAACAAGCTGGGATTGTGGACGCGCTACGACCTTCCCGCCATCGCGTCGGCCATCGGGTTCGGCGCCGACTACACCGACGAGCGCATCAGCCTGGACGGACAGCGGGTCAAGCCATACACGATCTTCGACCTGAGCTGGCAGACGCAATGGCGCGACTGGAAGTTCCAGGCCAACATCAAGAACCTGTTCGACAAGGTCTACGCGGCGAGCGGCTTCATCGAGCGCAACGGCCACTTCCCGGGTGAACCGCGACGGCTGTACCTGCAGGCGGCCTATACCTTCTGATCACGCCATGCACGCGCCGCCGCCAGCGACCGCAGCCGCCTCCCTGCCTACGCCGTCGGCCAGGGCGGGCACGCGACGTCGCTGGTTCGATCTGCACAGTTGGATAGGACTCAAGCTGAGCCTGTTCATGGGCTTCATCTGCCTCACCGGCACGCTGGCGGTGTTCGCGCAGGAACTGGACTGGCTGCTGCATGCGGAAATGCGCGTGGTGCCCAGCGAGCAGCGTGCGAGCTGGGGCACGATGGTGGACGCCGTGCAGCGTGCCCATCCCACCTGGGAACTGCAGGGACTCACCGCACCGCATGCGTCGCGCTTTGCCGCACGCGCCCAGATGCGCACCGATGAGGGCAAACTGCGCTTCGTCTGGGTCGATCCGTATACCGGCAAGGTGACCGGCGATACCCACTGGTTCAACGCCCACCGTTTCCTGCGCAACACGCATCGCCACCTCATGCTGCCGGTCAAGTACGGCGTGCCGCTGGTGGCGGCCTTGTCGATCCCGCTGCTGCTCTCCCTGATCAGCAGCTTTTTCATCTACAAGCGCTGGTGGCGCGGCTTCTTCAGCTGGCCGCGTGCGGACCGTCCACGCCGCTTCTGGGGTGACATCCACCGGTTGTGCGGCGTGTGGAGCCTCTGGTTCGTGGCCCTGATCGCGATCACCGGTGGGTGGTATCTGGTCGAATCGCTGGGCGGGAAGGCCGAGCCGCCGCCGAAGATCGCCCTGCCCGGCGACGGCAAGCGCGATGCGCCCGCCCACGCCGATCGGGCGGCCATCGACCGCGCCGTGGCCGCGCTGCAGCAGCGCTGGCCCGAACTGCAGGTGGCCGGCGTGCAGCCCAGCATGGCGGGCACCGGCCTGCTCATCGAAGGCCAGGCACAGGCCTGGCTCGTGCGCGACCGCGCGAACGCGGCAGGCTTCGATCTGCGCGATGGCCGCCTGCTCGACCTGCAGGACGGCCGCGACATGAGCGTGCACCAGCGCATCGCCGAGATGGCCGACCCGCTGCATTTCGGTTCGTTCGGTGGGTGGCCCGTGCGTCTGATTTGGTTCCTGTTCGGCGCTGCACTGACGGCGCTCAGCTTTACCGGGGTCTACCTCTACGGATTGCGCGTCGCGGATCAGTTACGGTCGGCGCGCAAACGGAGACCACATGACGCCTGATCCCGGTCCTTGGCGACTCGCATGGCGGCGCATGGGGGCGTGGCGATGGGTATGGCTCGCGCTTGCCCTCGTCTGGCTCGTACTCATCCCGCTCGAGGCCATGAAATAGGCGCACTCTTCGGATAGGCAGCGCCTATCCGGCGGCGCGCTACCCGACCGCCGTGTCAGCCAGGGCGATCAACCCTGCGCGTGCTTCGGTCTGTGTGATCGAACCCCTCGCTGTTGCGCCGCATTCCCGGCAAGCCAGGTCTTCCGCCCGATCCCGCGCCCGCCTGCGCCACGGGAAGAGGCTCCTCGCCACGGCGTCGTCCGGGCGAGCGGGGCGTGCGGCTACCATGACTTCCCGCATATTTATCGTTATACGATATGCCATGTATCGTTTAACAACATTCCGCCTGGAGCGATCCATGAGTCGTATGCCCGCCCGAGCCCTCGCCGTCACCCGACCGATCATCCTCGGGCTGACCGTCCTCAACCTGCTCTACCTCCTCTCCGTCATCGCCCTGTTCTGCGGCAGCTTCTTCATCGAGGACTGGCCGTGGAAGCCGCTTGGCCTCGACCTCGCCACCCTGGATCCGCAGGTGCCGCTGGGCATGCGGGCGATCATGCTGATCGGCATCGTGGGAGCGGCGATCGTCCATACCATCCTGCGGCGCCTGTTGGCGATCATCGACACCGTGCGGAGCGGGGATGCCTTCGTACGTGCGAACGCGCAACGCCTGAACGTGATCGCCTGGAGCGTGCTGGCCGTCGAGCTGCTGCGGCTGGCGGTACTCGCCATCACCAAGCTGACGTCGATACCCGGACAGATGGACGGCTTCTCGCCCACGCCCTGGCTGGCCGTGGTGCTGCTGTTCGTGCTGTCCGGCGTGTTCTCGCACGGTGCGCGCATGCGCACGGACCTGGAAGGGACGGTCTGACATGGCCATCGTCGTGCGCCTGGACGAACTGCTGCACGCACGCCGGATGACGCTCACCGAGCTGGCCGCGCGCGTCGACATCACGCTGGCGAACCTGTCGATCCTGAAGACCGGCAAGGCCAAGGCGATCCGGTTCTCGACCCTGGACGCCATCTGCGCCGCACTGGACTGCCAGCCCGGCGAACTGCTGGTCCACGATCCCTCACTGACCGCCGACGACTGATGCGGGACGGCGCGCGCCGTCTCCATCGCCACTCTTCTCTCCCAAAGGGAACCCCTCCATGTTTCGTACCCTGATTGCCGCGGTCGCGGCGACATTGGCCTTTGCGTTGCCCGCCATCGCGGCCAGTCCCGCCGCAGGACCGGCCGACTTCCTCTCCGAGACCGACTGTTTCGACGCCACCCCGGACTACCGGAGCTGGCTGGATTCGGTCGCGCAGCGTCTCGATGATCCGGCGCGCTCGATGCCGCGGCTACAGGCGCTGGTGCCTCCCGATACCTTCGCCTTCGCACGTTCCGCATTCGATTGCCGCATCGTGTCGTATGAGAGCGGCGGGCACACCGTATCCGGCTACGTCGTCAGGCCCCGGTCGTGGACGACGCAGGGCACGCTGCCGCTGCTGGTCTACAACCGCGGCGGCAATGGCGCGTACGGCAAGCTCGATTCGCTGCAGGTGTTCCTGAAGCTGCTGCCCCTGGCCAAGGCAGGCTTCATGGTGGTGGCCAGCCAGTATCGCGACGCGGACGAATTCGGCGGCGGGGATGTCGACGACATCATGCGGCTGATCGACCTGTCGCTGGCGATGCCGGAGGTGGACGGCAGCCGCATCTTCCTGCTCGGCCAGAGCCGCGGCGCCATGATGAGCTATCTGGTCGCACGTCGACGCGACGACATCACCGCCATCGCCACGATCGGGGGCGCGTCGGACCTGCTGGCGGGCCTGGCGTGGCGGCCCGAGATGGAGCGCATGTATCGCACCCGCATTCCCGGCTACGACAGCGACAGGCACGCCGCGCTGCGCGCGCGCTCCGCGCTTCACTGGGCGGAGCAGCTGCCCGCCGGCATGCCGGTGCTGCTGCTGCACGGCGAGGCCGACGATCGCGTCAGCGTGGAGGAGTCGCGCAGGATGGCGGCCCGGCTGCAACAGCTCGAACGTCCGCACAAGCTGCTGGTCTATCCCGGCGACGACCATGGCCTGCAGCGGAACTGGCGCAACGCCCGCACCGAAATCCTGGACTGGTTCGAGCGGGCGGGCGAGCGCCACGCCGGCGCGAACTGATCCGGCCCTTCGCCCTGGCCACCCGTCGCGCGCCGCAGGCGCTGCCTGCGTCCGGTGGCGTCGCGTCGCGATCAGGGCAGGTGTGGGGCGGGAGGAGGGGCAACCTCCGACCGCTGCGGACCTCCGCGTCCCTCGCCTTCGGGACGCGACACTGCGCCCGCTTCCTGCCGGCATTTCAACGCCGGACATGCCGGTCCAGGAACTCGAGCATGCGTGCGGCGATCTCGCCGCCATGCGTCTCGATGGCGAAATGGCCCGTGTCGAGGAAATGGACCTCGGCCTTCGGATTGTCGCGCCTGTAGGCTTCCGCACCGGCAGGGATGAAGAACGGATCGTTCCTGCCCCAGATCGCCAGGGTCGGGGGTTGGTGCTGGCGGAAGTACGCATGCAGCTGCGGGTATTGCCGGACATTGCTGCCGTAGTCCAGAAGCAGGTCCATCTGCGGTTCCTCGCCGATGCGTGCGATCGCGGCGGATGCCAATTGATAGCTCTCGGGCGCGATCAGCGAGGTATCGCGGACGCCTTCGGTGTACTGCCACTTGATCATGTCGGGCGTATTGAAGCGGCGCAGCGCTTCGCGGTTCGCGGCGGTCGGTGCGTCCCAGGCCTTGCGCATGTCGGCCCAGCCTTCGCTCAGGCCTTCTTCGTAGGCGTTGCCGTTCTGGCTGACGATGGCGGTGATCTTCCCGGGATTCGCCACGGCCAGTCGCCAGCCGACCGGCGCGCCGTAGTCGAACACGTACATCGCATAGCGATCCAGGCCCTTCTCGACCGTGAAGGCATCGATCACCGACGCCACGTTGTCGAACGTGTAGTCGAACGCGACCCCCGGCCCGACCGTCGTCTGGCCGAAGCCCGGCAGGTCGGGGGCGATCACGCGGTAGCGCTGCGCCAGCACCGGGATCAGGTTCCGGAACATGTGGGAGGAAGCACCGAAACCGTGGAGCAGGAGAACCGCAGGCGCATCGACCGGTCCGGATTCGCGATAGAAGACGCTCACCCCCTGGATGTCGGCGGTGCGGTAGTGGACCGGGGCGGCGGGTTGCGCCGCGCCAGCGGGAACGGTGCTGGCCAGCGTGGCGGCCCCCAGCAGAAGGCTCGGGAGGTTCATGGCGGATCTCAGAAAGGAAGGAGGGCTTGACGGAATAACCTTTGAAAATTGCATTTAAAGGTTACTTCGTGCCGCAGTCTGGACCGGTCGTGATAACCTGTCAACCATCTTTTTCGAGGTTACTCGCCATGGATGCTGTTGCACCGCGTGTCGGCACCGGCGGAAGGCCGGACGCCCCCCAGGTCGGGGATCACCTGGCCCTGGATCTGCTGAACACCGAGGCGCTCAGCCAGGGACAGGCGATCGATCACTGGGAGAGCGGGGAAGATGTGCACCGCTGGCTGGTGCGGCAGGGCATCGCGTCGGCAGGCGAACACACGCCGTCGGACCTGCTGCAACGCGGCCGCGACCTGCGCAAGGCGGTGCGGGAAGCGATCGCCGCGCGCAAGGCAGGCGAACCGTTCGATGTGCAGCCGCTCAACGTGCATCTGGAGGCGTATCTGACCGCGCCGCGACTGCAGCGGGATGCGGCAGGCGGATGGGCGATGACCCGTCTACCCGCCAACGGCACCGCCGCCTCACTGCTCGGCCCGGTGGCCGAAGCCGCAGCGCACCTTCTCGTGGAGGGCGACTTCGCCCTGGTCCGGCAGTGCGAACACCCCGACTGCATCCTGTGGTTCTACGACCGTACCAAGTCCCACAAGCGGCGCTGGTGCAGCATGGCGCAGTGCGGTAACCGCCAGAAGGCGGCGCGGTTCCGCAAGCGCAACCATGCGGAGTGAAGGGATGGGCTGTCCGGATGTCCTGCGCCGCGATCGACCGATGCGCTCTCCGTTCGCCCCGTTGGTGGTGCCTGCAATAGCTTGAGCGATTCTCCGGCGCTTGCGCCTGCGGCGGGTCCTACGACGTAACCCGCGGTGGGCTGGGCGGCGGACGGCGATGGGTTCCGCTCGCACGATGCAGGGCGAGCATCAAGGCCGGGCGATTCCTGCCGGGGGTTTGCGTCGCGCGTTGTCGTACCGTCGCCCCAGCCAGACCGCGAGCAGTGCCCACGCGGTGGCGAGCGGGATGGCGACAACCGGCAGGCCTGCCGGCCCTGCACCCGCGCGTCCGCTCACGGCATCGATCTGCGCGCCGAGCACATCGCCAAGGCGATGGACGAAGGTATCGATGAAGGCCCTGGCCTTGTACCGATGGTCGCGCGCGAGGTGCATGAAAAGCAGCTCCCGGGCGGGACGCGCGATGCCACGCTGGATCGCGCGGCTCGCCGCTTCCAGCACGTAGAGGACCGCGATGCCGCCGTGTGCTGCCAGTCCCGCGAATCCCGCCGCGGTGGCCAACGGCAGCACCACCAGCGCATGCCCCGGGCCGACGCGGTGGCCGATGCGGGTGCCCATCGCAAGCTGCAGCACGAGGAACACCGACTGCGTCCACATGTCGATGTCCGCCAGCAGCGCGGCCATCGCGTCCTGTCCCGCGCTCGCACCGGCGACCATCTGCAGGCGGGTCAGGTAGACCAGGGTGGTCATCACCGCCAGCAGCAGCACGTAACCGGCGATGCCGGCGAGGTAGGACGAACGGATGACCGCAAGGGCGCCGTCCCATGCGCCGCCTCCCATCGGCGCCGCCGCATCGGCATGGTGTTCCTGCGTCCCGTCGCCCGCGTCGTTGCGGCCCGGTGTGAAGCGGATCAGCCGACGCGCGCACAGGATGCCCAATGCCAGGAACACGGCCGACAGCGGCAACAGGTTGGACGCACCGATCGGCTGCGCGAGCCGCGACGTCAGCCACGGCCCGAAGATCGCGCCCAGGGTGCCGCCGATGGCGATCAGCGCGAACAGCCGTGTGCCCTGTTCGTGGGTGAAGCGGTCGGACGCCAGCGCCCAGAACACCATGGTGCCGAACACGTTGAGCACGCTGAACCACACGTAGAACGCCTGTCCGCTGCGCAGACCGACGGCGGCCGAACCGAACGTCATCGACGCCCACAACAGCAGCAGCGTCAGTGCGAAGAAGCCGTACGTCATGGCGATGGCATGCGGTCGGCGTACGCGCCCCATCAACAGACCGAAGGCCGGATTGAGCGCCAGCGTGACGAGCGCCGTCGCCATGAACAGTCCGCGCACGTTCTCCAGGCCGCCGGCCATGCCCACGGCATCGCGCACCGGGCGCAGCAGCATCAGCGCCGTCAGCACGCAGAAGAAGCCGAATGTAGCGGCCAGCAGCGGCGCGAGTTCTTCACGACGCACATCGAACACCGTCTTCGTCCATCCGGCGAACCTTCCGGCCGTTCGCAACGCCGACCGCCTCATTCCCGCTTCGAGCCCAGCCCGTGCGCGCGGGCGGCAACGTTGCCGATGCGGCACGATGCGGGCGCGACGACGGCGCACGAAGGCCCGCGCGGAACGTGGTCAGGACGCCGGATGGCGTATTCCATCCGCGCCGAACACCGCGCCGGTCAAGCGCTCCGAGACCTGCCACAGGCGTTCGGCGACCGCCGTGTCCTCGGCCTGCGGCGGCACCCTGGACGGTGCCGGATGGCCGCGCGTTTCGCCCAGCCGGTCCGGCCCGTAGTACCCGCCGGGCGCCGCGGACGGTGCGGTCGCGGCGAACAGCGGCGGGAGCGCGCCCTGCTCGGCGGGCTGGAACAGGAACCACAGGTAGCGGCGTGCCAGGCCGGGCAGGCTGGTGGCGCCGGCGCCGTTGGGAAGCAGGTCGGTACGCGAGATGCCGGGATGCGCAGCGAGGCTGCGGATGCCCCATCCTGCCTGCGTGCTGCGACGCTGCAGCTCGAAGGCGAACATCAGGCAGGCCAGCTTCGATTGCGCATAGGCGACCATCGGCGCGTAGTGGCGCGTGGACTGCAGGTCGTCGAAGTCGATCGTGCCATTGCGCGCGGCGACGCTGGACAGCGATACCACGCGCGCGCCACGCCCTTCGCGCAGCAAGGGCAGCAGCCGGGCGGTCAGCGCGAAGTGTCCCAGATGATTGGTGCCCAGTTGCAGCTCGAAGCCGTCGACGGTTTGCCTGCGCTGCGGCGGCGCCATCACGGCCGCGTTGTTGACCAGCAGGTCCAGGCTGCCGTGCGATCGGCACAGCGTGTCGGCGAAGGCGTCGATCGACGCCAGGCTGGCCAGGTCGACCTGGCCGAACCGCACCTGGGCGCGCGGCGCGGACCGGCGGATCTGTTCGACCGCCGCGGCGCCCTTGGCGCCATTGCGTCCCGCCACGATGACGTTGGCGCCCGCACGGGCCAGTGCGGTGGCGATATGGAAACCGATGCCGCCGGTTCCGGTGACCACGGCGGTTCGCCCGGTCTGCGGAGGAATGTCGGACGTGGTCCAGCTTGCCATGGTCGTTGCCTCATGAATGGAGAGTGGGGTGCATGCGCGTCGCACAAGGCATACGCCCTGGTCGCAGTGCATGCGTTCGGTACGGGCGGGGCTGGCACGCCGACGTCGGCAAGCCATCGACGAGGCGCCAGGACACCGCCGCGAGGGACCGGCAGGGAAACCGCACCGGTGCAGACACTCCGATGCGGGTGATGCGCGATCAGCGGGACGACGATGGAAAGCGTGCGCCGGTGATCTGCTCGCTCAGGTCCCACAGGCGTGCAGCGACGGTGGTATCGCGGGCGATGGCGGGAATGGCGGCCAGGCCCAGCGGTCCCGCGATCTCGTTCGGGCCGGTGGGCCCGTAGTAGGCGCCACCCTCCGCGGTGGGCGCCGTCGCCGCATACAGCGTGGGAATGGCGCCCTGCGCCGCAGTCTGCAGGTTGGCGCGGTTGCTGGCCCACTGGCGTCCCTGCGGACTGTCCAGGCCGGGGCCGCGTGCGACCAGTTCCGTCACGGCGACACCGGGATGGGCGGCCATGCTCTGGATGCCCCAGCCGCCGGCATCGCTGCGACGCTGCAGTTCCAACGCGAAGGAGAGGCAGGCCAGCTTCGACTGCGAGTACGTCGCCATCGGCTCATAGGCGCCGGTCGACTGCAGATCGTCCAGGTTCAGCGTGCCGCGATGGACGGCGATGCTGGACAGGGTCACCACGCGCGGCGCATCGCTCTTGCGCAGCAGCGGCAGCAGCTCGGCGGTGAGCAGGAAGTGACCGGCGTAGTTGGTGGCGAACTGCATCTCGAGCCCGTCCACCGACATGCCGCGTTCCGGCGGCGCCATGATCGCCGCGTTGTTGATCAGGCCATCCAGATGCGGCAGCGAATCGCCCAGGCGCTCGCCCAGCTCACGGACCGAGGACAGGCTGGACAGGTCGACGGCCTGGAACTCCACCTGCGCGGCGGGCACCTCCTGACGGATCTTCTCGATCGCGTCCTGGCCGCGCTGTGCATTGCGCGCGGCGATGACCACGCGTGCGCCCGCGGACGCCAGCGCCTTCGCATCCTCGAAGCCCATGCCGCTGGTGCCGCCGGTGACGACGAAGATGCGCCCCTTCTGCGACGGCATGTCGGCCGTGCTCCAGGTCGGCGGCGGTGGTGTCTGCGCTGCGACGTCGAGCGAGGCGACGCCGCCGAGCAGCAGCCCGAGCGCGGCAAGACGCCCCCGCCAGGCGGACGGTGCGGAAAGGGAGCGGGTGTTCTGTTCGGTGATCATGGGCAAGTCCTCGTGGGGGAGTGGGTCGTGCGTCGGTACGGGAAGCGCCGGTTCGTGCGCGGCGTCATGCGTATGCGGGTGATCCGGTTTCACGGGAGCGCTGGTGTTCGCCGAGCCCCGCATGCGCGTGGTGGTGCAGATGGCGTGCATGCACGCGTCGTGTCGTCATCGCCCGTCTCCGGGCGATGGACGCGCGCGCTGCGGCATGGCTCTGGTGGCGGATCGCGATTCGGCGGCGGTCCGGCGCGCCTGCGCGCGCCCCAGCCACAGACCAAGGGCGGCCCAGGCGACGGCCATCGGCACGACCACGCCGGCCAAGCCGCCCAGGGCCAGTCCGAGCCGGCCCAGCACACCTTCGGCCTGTGCGCCGAGCACGTCGCCGGTGCGGTACATGAACGTGTCGACGAAGGCCTTGGCCTTGTACTTGTCTTCGCGGCTCACCGCGGTGAACAACGCCTCGCGGGCCGGCCGGGTGATCCCGCGCTGCACGGCGCGGTTGGTCGCCTCCAGCAGCACCAGCACGACGAACGAACCGTAGATGGCGAGTCCGACGAAACCGAGCGCGGTGGCCACCGGCAGGATCGCCAGCGCCACGCCCAGACCGAAGCGCTGGATGAGCTTGCCGGTCAGCGTGAGCTGCAGCACCAGCACGGCGACCTGCGTCCACATGTCGATGTTGCCCAGCATCGCCGCACGCGCGTCCATGTCGTCGGTCACGGCGGCGACCATCTGCAGGCGGGTGAAGTAGATGAAGGTCGCCATCACCGTCATCAGCACCACGTAGCCGGCGATGGCGGTCAGGTAGCGCGAGCGGAACACGGCGGCGAGACCGGCCCACGCACTGCCGCCGATGCGCGCCGGCTCCGCTGTCGCGCGCGGTGTGGAGGCCGATGCATCGGCCGTCGCCTTGTCGGGCGCCACCTTCAGCAGCAGCCAGGCAGTCCCCAACGCCACGAGCAGGAAGCCGCCCGCGACGAGCAGCAGGCTCGGCGTTCCCAGTGGCACCGCCAGGCGCGAGGTCAGCCACGGCCCGAAGATCGCGCCCAGCGTGCCGCCGACGGAAATCAGCGCGAAGAAGCGCTTGCCCTGGTCGCTGCTGAACCGGTCCGCGAGCAGCGCCCAGAACACCATGGTCACGAACAGGTTGAACACGCTGAACCACACGTAGAACACCTGCCCGCTGCGCTCGCCGACCGCGCCCGGCGCGAACACCAGCAAAGCCCAGAATCCCGTCAGGCTCGCGACGAAGAAGCCATAGGTGGCGCCGATGAACTGCAGCCGCCGCAGGCGCGCGACCAGCCAGCCGAACACCGGGTTCACCGCCAGCGTCGCCAGCGCGGTGCCGACGAACAGCCAGCGGATACTTTCGATGCCGCGCTCCATGCCCAGCGCATCGCGCGCGGGCCGCAGCAGCATCAGGGCGGTGAGCACGCAGAAGAAGAACAGCGCGGCGATCAGGACCGGCGCGACCTCTTCGCGCTGGAGATTGAACATGCGATACGGCAGGGTCGTGCGCGGGGGCGTCGCGTTCCGGTTCATCGGCGGGAGTCCTGGGTTGCGCTGTCCGTGGAACTCAGTCGGCCGTGGCGGACGGAAAGGGCGCGCCGCTCAGTGTTTCGCTGACGTCCCACAGGCGTTTGGCGACCTCGGCATCCATCGCGGCATCGGGGACGCGTGCGTGGCCCACGTCGCCGCGCGCCTCCAGCAGTCCGGTCGGTCCGTAGTAATGTCCGCCTTGCGCATCGCGCGCGGTCGCGGCGTACAGCGTGGGCAACGCACCCTGTTCCGCCGTCTGGAAGAAGCGCCACAGCGGCGTGCTGCGGCCCTGCGACGGCAGCAGGTTGGTGCGCGACAGGCCGGGGTGGCTGGCGATGCTGGTGATGCCCCAGCCCTGCGCATCGCTGCGCCGCTGCAGCTCACGCGCGAACATCAGGCACGCCAGCTTCGACTGCCGGTAGGCCGCCGCCGTATCCCACTCGCGCTCGAACTGCAGGTCGTCGAAGTGGAGCTCGCCACGCCGTGCCGCGATGCTGGACAGGGTGACGACACGCGGCGCATCCGACTTGCGCAGCAGCGGCAGCAGGTCGGCCGTCAGCGCGAAGTGGCCGAGATAGTTGATCGCGAACTGCGACTCGAAGCCATCGGGCGTGACGTCGCGCTGGGGCGGCTCCATGATGCCGGCGTTGTTGATCAGGCCGTCCAGGCGCGGCAGCGACGCGGCGAGGCGGTTTCCCAATGCATGCACCGATGCCAGTTCGCCCAGGTCGAGTGCTTCGAAGCGCACGTTGGCGCCTGGGGCATCCTTGCGGATGCTGGCGATCGCGTCCTCGCCGCGTTGCGGATTGCGTGCGGCGATGATGACCTCGGCACCCGCGGCGGCCAGTGCCCTTGCGGTTTCAAAGCCGATCCCGCTGGTACCTCCGGTCACCACGAAGATGCGTCCGGCCTGGGGCGGCATGTCGGCCGTGCTCCAGTCCGGCGTGGGCGCCGGCTGCGCGACCGTGCCGCTGGCGGTGCAGGCGGAAAGCAACAGCGCACCGAGGGTGGCGAGCACCGCCGTCCACCGGTTGCGCATGCGATGCGTCGCATTGCCGACGGACGATGAAGAAACGGGATGCGGAAGCACGTCGTGGTCAAGCCGGTGGATCACGGTCGGCACCTCGGAGGGAGAGCGGTGGGGGAGGCCTGCGTGCGATCAGCAGGTGATGCACTGTGGAACGCGGACTTTAAGAAGCGTTTAAGGCACGGCCGCTCGCGAGAAACGTCGACGATGTGCATGACGATCGGCGCCGGCATGTCCGATCCACCGGTGCCTGCGGATGCCGACTCAGTGGGCGTGGCGTGCGGATGCGCGCGAGAACCGCATCGATACGGTGTGCGAGATCCAGCCGGCACTGCTGCCCAGCGCGCCTGCGCCGAACAGCCTTGCCACGCTCTCGAACGAGGGTTCGAGATGGGCGGCGAACCATGCCACCAGGCCGAGAAAGTAGCCCAGCAGATTGCCCATCACGGGCAGGCCACGCAACGACACCACCAGGATCGCGACGCACAGCACGACGATGGGCAGCGCAACGCCCGCCGCCACCCCGCCGGACAGCGCCTGCAGGGCCAGCGTCGCCATCAGGCCGACGACGAGACCGACACCGACACAGGCGAGATTCTCGATGGCCGCCCGCAGGTGCAGACCGCGCGTGTAGAACGCGATCCAGCCGATGAACATCGCCCACACGGGCAGGGCCAGCGACTGGCTGAGCGTGGCGGCCGCAGCGGCGGTCACCGCCGCGACCAGGGTCGTCGAGACATAGGTGCGCCGCGACATCATCGTCGTGTTCATGGGGTTCTCCGCAAGGGATGGGTGGGATACGCGCGAACCGATGGCATGCGCGCCATCGATCACCGGGCGCGGTCATGCGGAGCCGTGCGGGGTGAGCAGATGCTCCAGGCCCAGGTTGCGGTACAACTCGCGACGCACGCGGTCGCCCACCGCATTCACCACCTCGGCGCCGTCCTGCGACGGGTCGACATGCACGCGGAACGGGCGTTGTCCATGCGGCAACCCGATCACGCGGACGATCGCGGCCGCCACGTCCGCGACATCCGCATCCGCCGGTTCCAGCGACTTCAGTCCCTCCAGGATGCGGCCGGGCAGGCCGGCATACGGACCATGGTCGTACTCCGCTGCGCGAGCCGCGTCCGCAGGCGTCCCCGCGTGCTCGAAATGCCGGGTGCCGGAGGTATAGGCGCCGGGCAGCACGATGGTCGTCTCGATGCCCCAGCGCGACAGCTCTGCGGCATAGGACACCGCGACCGAGTCCATCGCGGCCTTGGCGGCGAAGTAGGGTGCGAGATACGGCGGTGTTCCGCCCCGCGTGCTGCTCGAGCCGACCCAGACCAGCAGCCCGTTGCCCTGCCGGCGCAGGTGCGGCAGCAGCGCGCGGTTCACGCGCTGGGTGCCGACCACGTTGACGTCGTACTGCTCGATGAACTGCTCGGGCGTGAAGGCTTCGGCCGGTCCGAACACCATGTGCCCGGCGTTGTGCACGACCACGTCGATGCGGTCCGCCTCATGCAGGATCTTCGCGATGGCATGCTGCACCGATGCGTCGGACAGCACGTCCAGTTCCAGCGTGCGCAGGTCCACGCCATGGGCGTCCGCGTAACGCGTGGCCTCGCCCACCTGCGGCGCGTTGCGCGCCTGCGCGTCGCGCATGCTCGCGTACACCGTGTGGCCCGCGTCGGCGAGGCGGCGCGCGGTCAAGGCGCCGAACCCGGACGATGCGCCGGTGACCAGGATGATCTTGCTCATGTCGATATCTCCTGAAGGAGGAGGCTCACGCCATGCCGCCGTTGGCGCGCACGACCTGGCCGTTGATCCAGCCGCCATCCGGGCCGGCAAGGAAGGACACCACCGAGGCGATGTCGTCCGGCGTGCCGAGGCGTTCCAGCGGATTCATCTTCGCCATCCGTTCGATCAGCTCGGGCGATTTGCCGTCGAGGAACAGGTCGGTCGCGGTCGGACCGGGTGCGACGGAATTGACCGTGATCGAGCGCCCGCGCAGTTCGCGCGAGAGCACGGCGGTCATCGCCTCCACGGCGGCCTTGGTGGCGGCATAGGGCCCGTAGGTCTCCAGCCGCAGCGGCACCACGCTGGAAGAGAAGTTGATGATGCGGCCGCCGTCGCGCAGGCGTCGGGCCGCCTCGCGCATGCCGTTGAAGCTGCCCTTGAGGTTGATGGCGACCAGGCGGTCGAAGCGGTCGTCGGCGTAGTCGGCGATCGGGTCGAGATCGAGGATGCCGGCATTGTTGACCAGCACGTCGATGGCGCCGTAACGCGCTTCGGCCGCATCGAACAGCGCGCGCATGGCGGCGGGGTCGCCGACATCGGCCTGCAGGGCTATCGCGTCGCCGCCCGCGGCGTGGATGCGGTCCACCAGGTGGTCGGCGTCGTCGCGCCGCGTGGCGTAGTTGACGATGACGGCATGGCCGTCGGCGGCCAGGCGTTCGGACACCGCGGCGCCGATGCCGCGGGAGCCGCCGGTGACGATCGCGACCGGCCGGGAGGTTGCGTTCATGGGGGTCTCCACATTCCGCCGGAGTGGCGTGGGACCACCTTATTGGCGATCTTCATCCGGATAATCGGGCACAATCCGATATCACCATTCGGATATCCGGTTAATGGATCGCTTCGATGCCATGCGGGTGTTCGCGCGGATCGTGGAACGGCGCAGCTTCACCCGCGCGGCCGACGATCTGGCCCTGCCGCGCGCCACCGTCACCGACGCCATCAAGGCACTGGAAGCCCGGCTGGGCGTGCGCCTGCTGCAACGCACGACCCGGACGGTGACGCCCACGCTCGAAGGCGAAGCCTTCTACGGCCGCTGCCTGCGCCTGATCGCCGATGTCGAGGATGCCGAGAGCGCTTTCCGCGATGTGCGCCCGCGAGGTCCGCTGCGCATCGAGGTGCACGGCACGCTCGCGCGCAACCTGCTGTTTCCCCGCCTGCCGGCCTTTCTCGACCGCTATCCGGAGATCGAGCTCGACGTCGGCGAAGGCGACCGCTATGTCGACCTGGTGCGCGAGGGCGTGGACTGCGCGGTGCGGGTGGGGGAACTGCGCGACAGCGATCTCATCGCCCGCCGGCTGACCGCGCTGCCCGAAGCCACCGCCGCATCGCCGGCCTACTGCGCACGCCACGGCACGCCGGATGCGATCGAATCGCTGCAGGCCGGCGGCCACCTCATGGTCGGCTTCCGGTCGTCGTCGCTCGGCGGGCTGTTGCCGCTGGAGTTCCAGCGCAACGGCAAGGTCGAACGGGTCGCGCTGCCGACCCGCGTGCGGGTGAGCGGCGCCGAGTCCTATGTCGGTGCCGCGTTCGCCGGGTTCGGCATCATCCAGGCGCCGCGTTACCGGCTCGACGGCTACTTCGGCGACGGCCGGCTGGTGCCGTTGCTGGACGCGTATCCGCCGCTGCCCAGCCCGGTGTCCATCGTCTACCCGAAGACGCGCCTGCCTTCGCCGCGGTTGCGGGCATTCATCGAATGGGCGCAGGACGCCCTGATGGACTGAGCAGCCCGGGTGGTACGGACCGCGCTGTCGGTGCGCAGGTTCATGGCTCCCCGAGCAGCTTCTGCCAGCCCTCGATCTGCGCCTGGTCGGCCACGCCCAGCCGGGTCAGGGACGCCACCGCGGATTCCAGCAAGGGGCGGCCTTCGCGGCTGCGGCCGGACTGGATCAGGATCTGGCCGCGCAGCGCCTGCAGCCGGTGTTCCCACCCGGGCGTGGAATCGCCGGCGGTCAGGGCAGGCACGCTGAGCCCCTCGGCCATGTCCAGGGCTTCGGCGTACCGCCCCTCTTCCGCCAGGTGCCCCGCCAGGGCATAGCGGAAGCTGTGCGCGGCCACGTTGTCCTGGCCGAAGTGGCGGCGCAGTCCGCTTTCGGCCTGGCGCAGGTAGGCCAGGCCGGCGTTGCGGTCGCCGCAGTCGTATTCCTTGAATCCCAGGTTGCCGGTCTCGATCAGCGTGGCCTGCCGTTCTTCGCCGTAGCGCTTCGCCATGCGTTCGCGCACCGTGCGCGCGATGGGCAGGGCCTTGTCGCACTGGCCGGCGTAGTCGTGGATGCTGGCGACCAGCGACATCTGCACCAGCGTGCTGTAGTCGTCGGGACCGAGGATGCGCTCGGTGGTGGCGGCGGCCGCCTGCGCGATCGGCAGCGCCTCGGCATACCGCCCCAGGTTGCGCAGGGCGCGCGCCAGCATCACCCGGTATCCGGCGACGGTGGATTCGCCGATGCGGGTCGGCGTCAGCAGCGGATCGGCCAGCACGGCCTGCAGCAGCGGAATGGCTTCGTCCGCCTTGTCGGTGCGCAACAGGCCATCGGCGATGTTGGAGCGGATCAGCGCCGCCATCGAGGCGTCGTCGGGACGCAGTGCGCGCTGCAGGGTGTCGGCGCGCCGGTGCGCCACCAGCGACGGCTCTATCTGCAGTTGCTGGAAATGGAACTGGCCACGCGCGATGGCGGCGTGCAGCGCGACCGTGTTCTCGCCGTCGAGCCGCGTCCTGCCGGCCAGTCGATCGGCCTCCTGCAACTGGCGCTCCGCCTCGGCGAAGGATTCGGGCGTGCCGGCATAGGCCAGCGTGCGCACCAGTCCGTAGCGCGCCACGAGGGTCTGTTCGTCGTCCACGCCGAAGGCGCGGCCATAGTCCTGGACGGCCTGGCGCAGGTGCCGTGCCGCGCGCTCGCGGTCGCCCAGCGTGCGCCACGCGTCGCCGAGCGCGGCGTGGATGCCGCCGCGCACGGCCGGGTCCTGGTCGAAGCGCGTCGCCAGCGGCGTGCCCGCCTTCTCCAGCATCTGCCGCACCGTGGGATCGCCCTCGAAGCCCGCGCCGCCCGGACTGAGGGCGCCGATCAGGTCGTCGCTGAGGAAGCGCGTCACCGCCTCCGCGCGCGCGGCCTGCATCGCCGCGCTTTTGCGCTGCTGTTCGCTGCGCCACCACAGCGCCGAACTGGCCAGCAGGCCGACGCTCAACATGGCGATGGTGGCGATGACCCACGGCCTGCGTGCGCGCGTGTGTTCCAGCGCGCGTTGCACGCGCCGCGCAGCGTCCGCGGCGGCCGCCTGCTGGTCCGCCCGGTCGCGGCGCTGCGCCAGCGCGGACAGCCGATCGATCAGTTCGGCCACGCTGCCCAGGCGTTGCGCGGGATCGCCATCGGTGGCGCGGCGGATGTCGTCCACCAGCAGGGGATCGTCGATGTCGCGTTCCCAGCCGGGCGCCATCGGCCGGCGCAGATCGCCGACCAGCCATTGGTAGAGCAGCACGCCCAACGCATACACGTCGCTGCGGACCGTGGCCGGCTGCCCGGCGATCAGTTCCGGCGCCAGGTACAGCGGCGTGCCGGAGCCGTCGCCGCTGTGGGCGGTGGTCACGGTCATGCCCATGCCGGTGATGCCCAGCTCGGCCAGGCGCTCCGGCTGCAGCAGGCGGCTGTTGCCGAAGTCGGTCAGGCAGGGCTGCCAGTCGTCATGGCGGCGCGCGCGCACCAGCACGTTGGCAGGCTTGATGTCCTTGTGCAGCACGCCCACGCCGTGCGCGGCGTCGACCGCCGCAGCGATGCGCAGGAAGAACGCGAGCTTGCGCGCGCGGTCCCAGCGGGCGAGCGCGCCGTGTTCCTCCGCCCACTCGGGCAGGGCCTGGCCGCCGTACTCGCACTCGAGGAAGAACGGTTCGTTCTCGAAGTTCCAGTCCAGCACGCGGACGAAGTCGTCGCGCTCGCCCAGCGTGTCGCGCAGCACGCGCATCAGCGTGGCCTCGCGCTTGATCGCCGCCAGCCGCTCGCCGCCCAGGCTGAACTTGAACACGCGCGCATCGCGCGTGCGCGGCTGCCGCGCCAGCCAGACCTCGCTGCCCAGCGTGCGGCCCAGCGCACGCTCCAGCACGAAGTGTCCGCGGCCCGGCACCGGCTGGCCGGCGCTGAAGTCGAGCGCGGTCTCCCGCCGCTGGCCCTGCGCCACCCGTTCGACCGGCCCGTCCAGGCGATAGCCCACGCGCGGGACGGTGGCGATGCGGTCCTCGCCGGCCGCGTCCAGCGCCTTGCGCAGCTTGCCCACGGCGGTGGCCAGGACATGGTCGACGGTGATCCTGCCGGTCCATACCTGGTCGAACAGTTCTTCCTTGGTCACCACCTCGCCGACGTGGCGCAGCAGCACCGACAGCACCTGCAACGGCTTGTGCTCGATGTCCACCGCCAGGCCGGCGACCCGCAGCTCGTGGCGGGCCTCGTCGAATTCGACGGTGCCGAAACGCCAGCGGTACAGCGGCACATCGGAAGAAGGAGAGGGGGCCATGCGGCCGATGATAACGCCGGTTACACGGGCGTTCGTGCCGCCGGAAGCCGCGTCATGGCGCGCTTGAAGGTTTCTTGAAAGCGCCATGAGGACGCGCGACGGGCGCCGCCACCAAGCTCCCTCCGTGCCCGGCGCCGGCCGGGGGAGAGGGGATGGACGTGAAGACCAGGGGACCAGCAGCGGGGTGGAGCGTGTATGCGTGCGGCGTGGCGCTGGCGTGGGCGTTGACGGGCACGGCGGCCGCGCAGCCTGCATCGCCCGCCCGCAGCGTGCTGGGCCCCTGGGTGGGCACCTATGTCTGCGCGCAGGGGCTGACCGGCCTGACGCTCAGCATCACCGAGGCCACGCCCACCCGCGCCAGCGCGCTGTTCCACTTCTATGCCGACCGGCGCAATCCGCGCGTGCCGACCGGCTGCTTCACGATGGACGGCACCTACGACCCCGCCAGCGGCCGACTGCAGCTCAAAGGCAAGGAGTGGCTGCTCAAGGCGAGCGGTTACCGGGTGGTGCACTTCGATGGCCATGTCGATGCCGAGGGCCGGTCTTTCACCGGCAAGGTCAGCGGTGGCACGTCGTGCAAACAGTTCGATCTCGGCCGCACGGCCCCACCGGCGACACCGCCCGCGGCGTGCGCCGTCGCCATGCCGACGATCCAGCCCGACCTTCATGATGCCGGCCGCATCGGCGATGCACTGGCCGGCGATGGTCGCGTCGACCTCAACATCCTGTTCGATTTCGCGCGCGCCACGCTGCGTCCGGACAGCCTGCCGCAGCTGGACGAGCTGGGTCGCGTACTGCAGACCCCCGCGCTTGCCGCGCGCCGCATCGGTATCCACGGGCATACCGATGCCGTCGGCGAGGCCGACGCCAACCTGCGCCTGTCGCGGCAGCGCGCGGCCACCGTGGCCGAGTACCTGGGCCGCACGTTCGGCATCGCCGCGTCGCGCCTGGACGTGCAGGGCTTCGGCGAAAGCCGGCTGAAACGGCCCGATGCGCCGGACGCGGACGCCAACCGCCGGGTCGCGGTCGTGCTGCTGGATTGAACCGCCGTGCCGTGCGCCGCGGTGGCGCACGGCGTGGTCCACCTGGAGAGGAGCGATGCCGAAGAAAACCCCGATTGCGATGCTGGCGCTGTCCGTGCTGCTGTTGTCCGCCTGTGGCGGCGGCAACGAGCTGGCCGACGGCCAGGAGGAAGCCGGCGTGCCGCTGGACGAACTGGAGCAGGCCGCTATGGCAGGGCCCGACGGACCCGCGCCGCTGCGCTGTCCGGCGAAGGTGCGCAAGACGCTGACCGGCCCCGACATCATCGGGCTGCGCCTCGGCATGACGCTGGAGGAGGCGATGGCCACCACGCGCTGCAGCCTGGGCGAAGACGCGGTGGTCACCGAAGAAAAGCGCTGGCTCGATCGCCTGGACACGCATGGCGTGGCGCTGGGCACGCAGTTCTTCACGGTCGAGAAGGGCAGCTACCGGCCCTGCAATTTCGCCAGCGAGTGGCAGGAGTGCCGGGGCAAGCTGAAGTGGGAGCACACCGACGAGATCGTCAGCGTGGCCACGCCCGGCGTGCCGGGCAAGGAAACGGCGATGGTGCTGTGGCGTACGCAGAAGTTCCGCGACGGCCAGATGCCGTCGGTGGATGCCACGCTGCAGGCGCTGACCGCCAAGTACGGGCAGCCGCAGGTGCGCGAGAACAACGATTCGCCGCGCGGCTACTCGGCCGGCACGCGTGACCTGCAGTGGATCTACGACCGCGCCGGCAATCCGTTGTCGGAGGCCAATCCGCTGTTCGGTCGCTGCCGCAATGGCGTTTCGGGGGGAGCCGACACCGCCAGTGCGCGCTGGACCGAGGGCTGCGGCCTGAACATCAGCGCACGCGTGGTGCTGAGCGGCAGCAATCCCGGCCTGGCGATGGAACTGCACACCGCGATGATCCAGCAGAGCGACACCTACGCGCATGTCGAAGGCCTGCAGGCGGAACTGCAGCGCATCGGCCAGCAACGGCGCGATGCCGAAGTGAAGGAGGCCGGCGATGCCAGCGATGTCCGCCTCTGACGCGCGCAGGCGCGCGCCTGCCTGCCTGGTCCTCGCACTGACCGTCGCGCTCGCCGCCTGCGACGGCGGGCAAGCGGAGGGCGAGACCGCATCGGCGTCGGTGTCGACGGCGCAGGAGGCCGGCACATCGCCCGTGGCGGCATCGCCCGAGGCACCCGCGTCGGCGGACAAGGCCGCCGACGCATCGGACGCACCGGCGGCGCCCCGTTTCGGCGACCGCCAGCTCGACCATCCCGACGACCTGCAGATCCTGATGCTGGCCTACCGGCTGGAAGGGCGCGTGCCGCCGATCGACGAGTGGGCCGCGACGCAGTCGCGCGTGGCCTACGCCGACGAATTCAAGCGTCCCGCGCTGCTGAAGGAGGAACAGGAGCGGCTGCAGGGCATCTACGACGGCACGGCCGACGTCGGCCGCCTGCGGATGAACGTCAACGCGCGCTTCGGCGAGTACGACGCCGGCCGCGGCGGCTACTACCTGGATGCGTTCATGCCGGGCAGCGCGTTCAACTTCAGCGTGCAGCCTTCGCCATCGGCCGGCACCCAGCAGATCAGCCTGCAGGTGGACAACCCGGAGGAGCTGAACTTCTGGCCGTTGGACGCGGCGGCGGCGCAGGACGTGCTGGTACGCAACAGCGGGATGCGCAGCGTGGTGCTGGACAGCCGCTTCGTGATCACCGGCATCAGCCGGCGCAACGACGGACGGGTCATCAGCGCGCGCCTGGCCGGCTACGCGATCGGCAGCGACCACTACAACAAGGCTGCGACCTTCGGCGAGTTGCGGTTCGACGGCAAGGGAGCGGACTGACATGACCTGCTGGCGCAAGGCGATGCTGGCGGTGCTGGTGCTGTTGCTCTCCGCATGCGGCGACGCGGTGACGGGCACCTATGAGGACTCCATGGGGCTGACGCGGCTGCGCTTCGAGCGGGGCGGTGCGGTGGTGCAGTCGTCGCAGCTGGGCGGCGTGGACAGGCAGATGCGTTACGCCGTGGACGGCGACCGCATCCGGCTGCGCCATCCCGAGGTCGACGGCGCGACGCTGGTGCTCACGCGCGTGGACGACGACACGCTGTCCGGCCCGATGGGCGTGACCTACCGACGCGTGGCCGACTGAGGCCCCGCGGACACCCTGCCGCGCGCCAGGCGCGGCACCCCTGCAATCCAACGAGGAGACACGACGATGCGGGACTGGCTGTACTTCGACGCGATGGTGACGCCCAAGATCATCACCTTCATCTACTGGATCCTGCTGGCCGGCGCCGCCGTCTCCGGACTGGTCCTGATGGTCAAGGGCTTCGGCCTGATGCGTTACTCGGGATTCGCGGGCTTCGGCATGATCGTGGCCGCCCCGATCCTGGCGGTGCTGTCCGCCCTGCTGGCGCGCATCTACTGCGAAATCATGATCGTGCTGTTCAAGATCAACGAAGCGCTGCAGGACATCCGCCGGAAGTAAGGCGCGCACGACGACCCGGCAGCGGACGCAGGGTCCGCTGCCGCCATCTTCATTCACAGGGGACAAGGCCATGACGGCAAGCATCGCGTATCGACGTACCACACCCTCTTTGTCAGCACAGGACATGCCTGCAAGGCAGGCGATGCGGTTGGCCCGGTGCCTGATGGCGCTGTCGCTGCTGCTCGTGCTGCCGCAGCCCGGCCTTGCCGTGGACCGTGGCCGGCAGGTCGTCGTCACCAAACCCGACGATGCGGCACGGTTGATGGATGCCGTGGAGAACGCGGTCTGGGCGGCCGACGGCACGCCGGCCTCCAAGGCTGTGTACGTGGTCTACAGCACGGATTGCGCGTGGAGCAAGCGACTGTTCGACGACACCCGCGCGCTGGCCGGCAACGTGCAGTTGCGCTGGATCCCGGTGGCGGGCAGCACGGCGGCGTCGGTGGTGGCGGGACGCGACGCGGCGAGCGTCGCCAACGCGTTCGCCGGCCGCGCTGCACGCGCAGGCGATGCCAGCGCCCAGCGCGCACTGGTCTACAACCACGGCGTGATGGACAGCATCACCTACCAGTTGCGGCCTTACGACCGCTCCAAGACCTTCGCGTTCCCCACGCTGGTGTATCGCAGCGGCAAGAGCGTCAAGGTGGTCGCCGGCAATCCGCGCAACCTCGCCGCGTTGTCTTCCGAGGTGTTGAACGAGCCACGTGCCGCGTCGCTGGTGCCGGCCGGCATCGCACTGTCGGCGCAGCCGGCGACGCTGCTGCGCAGTCGCAACCTGCCCAAGTGGGCGCACCTCAACGAAACGCCGATGATGTTCCGCGCGGCGCCGTCGCCGCAGGCACCGGTCATCGACGATCTGGACAAGGACTTCCTGGTGCCGGTCAGCGGCATCGTCGGCACGACCGGCTGGATCGAGGTCGCGCCGTGGGGCCTGGACAAGCGCAAGGCCTACGTGCACGACCCGCTGATGGCGCGCATGGCGCTGCTGGATTACCGCGTCAAGCCGCAGGGCGGGCAATGGCAGGCGCTGGCGACCGTGCAGGTACGGGAATTCCCGGACATGGCAGCGCATGTCCTGGAAACCTTGCCGCCGGGCGTGCGTTACCGTCGCAGCGGTGTGGTCGAACACGCGGGCCGCGTGTGGGACCAGATCGTGCTGTATGCCGACGGTGCCGTGGGCTACGTAGCGCGGTGACCTCGATGAAAGCCCCCGCCGGCCGTGGCGCCTGGTCGCGCGTGGCGGTCGTGCTGTGGCTGGTCGCGGGCGGAGCGGGGGCGGCCGGCCCCGACGAGGCCAGCCTGCGGTACTACCCCAGCGTGGAGCAGGTGCAGGCGGACGTGGAAGCGGCGTCTCCCGGCCGCCCGCCGGGAGAGGTCGATGGGCGCATCGCCGGCCATCACCTGCTGCTGGCCGAGGTACTGGAAGCTTCCTGGGGCGGCAGGTACGGCCCCGACGCGTTTGAACATCGCGCACCCCACCGCGCGAAGCGACTGCGGGAGACCTATCTGCAGGCCCATGCCGCCGTCCGCGCACGCAGGTGGCCGGCGAAGCAACCCGAGTGCACCGGTCGCACGGTGGCCGAGCAGGTCGCCCTGGGCACCTGCGCCCGGGTGAACTACATGGAAGCCGAGAGCAGGCAGCAACATGATGTCGCCGAGGTCCGGCAGGTCGCCGAGCGCTACTTTCCGGCGGAGTACCGGGAGGTCTTCGTCGCGCATTCGCCTGCACAAGGCCTGGCCGATACCAAGGCCAGGGCCGTGCAGCAGCGCGAAGCGAAGCAGCGTGCGGACGACGCCAGCCGCGCATCGGCGCGGCAGAAGGCCATGGCGCGCCGCGTGGTCGCCGGAGGCATCCTGTTCCTGTTGCTGGTTCCGCTGGCGCTCTTTGCGCTGCTGATCGCGCGCGCCCGACGCCACCGTCGGCGCGATACCAGCACGCTGACCCGGATCGCTTCGACAGACGATCTGCATCTGTTCGCGGCGTTCGGTCGGGTGACGGATGCGCAGCGCCATACCACCACGCATGTCACCACGACGACCGACAATGTGTATGTCCATCCCGACAGCTACCAGTCGCGGGCGCCGTCGACGACCACGACGGTCACCACCACGCAGCATCTGGCGCTGTCCGTCAGCACCGACTATGGCCGGGAACTGCAGGAGCGCTTCGTCGATCTTCGGCTCGCCGTCAGGCCCGGCCACCGCGTCGCCATCGTCTACGGCGGCGACACGCGGTCGCGTCAGGGTGTGGCGGTCGCGGTGGTGAACCTGGACACGCGGGAGGTGGCGGTCGATACCCGGCAGGCACGGGCCATCGCGTCACGGCTCCCGCTGCTCAAGGCGGCGTTCTGGGGCCTTTCCCTGGCGGCCGCCGGCACGGCGGTGGACCTGGCGGCCGGCCTCTTCGTGTTAACCCTGCCTGCGCTGGCCCTCGGCGCGATGGTCGCGCTGCTGCTCGCCTTCGCCTGGCAGCGGTCGTTGTGGGCCAACATCCGTGGGCGGATAGAGGCCTACGCCCGGCATCTGGCGACGACACACTGAAGGCCGTCGCGGCGGTGGAAGAGCGGGGACATCGGGGCGTGCTCCGCAGCTCCGGCCGCTGACGGAGCTGCGGCAACGGGCGTCAGCCCCTCGGCTTCGGCGACGCTTTCTTCCGCGGGGTTTTCGCCGGCGTCGCGGCCGGTGGCCTGAGGCTGTGCGCCTTGCCCTGCTGGGCGAGGCTCTCTTCGCCGTGCAGCGTCATCAGCGATTCCATCAGCTGTTCGTCCGAACTCGAACACACGCCGAGCAGCAGCACCTCGTCGCAACCTTCGGCGGCGATGTAGGCGTGGCCCATGTTGGAGTCGATGTAGACCGACTGGCCGGTCTCCAGCACGATCGGGTCGTAGAACTCGGTGTGCACTTCCATCCTGCCCTCGAGGACGTGGATGTATTCCTCACCGGAGTGGTGGACCAGCGCGCCGAACTCCTCGATGGTCTTGGCGCGCACGCGGGTGAGCACCGGGATCATGCGCTTGCGCCGCAGCTCGGGGCACAGGTAGTAGTAATCGTAGTTGGGCGTGGTGACGCGGATCGCGTCCTCGATGCGGCCGATACTGCGGCGCGCGGTCACCGGCGGCTCCACCGTCTCCACGTCTTCGGCGAACAGCTCCGACATCCGCAGCTGCAGGCGCTGCGCCAGTTGCAGCAGCTTGTCGTAGGTCAGCGTCAGGCGGTCGTGCTCGACCTTGGACAGGGTGGAGAGCGGAATGCCCGAATGCTCGCTCATCTGCTTGAGCGTCCATCCCTTGCGTGCGCGCAGCGAGCGCAGCAGGCCGCCGATGGTGGGGTGATGTGACGTCATCCTTGCGGGATCTCCTGGGACCCGGGTGCTTCTGCTGGCGTGTCCAGCACGGCGGCATGATCGCCTTCCGCCATGGTCAGTGGAAAGAGTCGCCGGCTCGGAGCGTTCCCGCCCACGACTTTCGGCACGGGTTGACAATTCTCTGATTGGGATCATTATCGCCGAATCAGGATATATCCGCCAGCCGGCTGCGGACCTCGCCGGCCCCGCTCCATCGCCTCAGTCGGGAGATCACTCGATGCGTTCGATTCACCAGATCCTGTGCGGCGCCGCGTTGACCGCGCTGGTGGCCGTGCCGCTGCTGGCGCAGGACGCCGCCGTTCCGCCCGCGCCGGTTCCCGCCACGTCGCCGGCGCCCGCCGCCGCAGTGCCTGCCGCGAGCGACGCGCCGGCCGGTGCGCCCGCACTCACCCGCGAAGACGTGGGGGCCTGGCTCGACGGCTTCATGCCGTATGCCCTGGCCAACGGCGACATCGCCGGCGCCGTCGTGGTGGTGGTGAAGGACGGCCAGGTGCTGGTGCAGAAGGGCTACGGCTACGCCGATCTGGCCACGCGCACGCCGGTCGATCCCGACGCCACCCTGTTCCGCCCCGGCTCGGTGTCCAAGCTGTTCACCTGGACGGCGGTGATGCAGCTGGTCGGGCAGGGCAAGCTGGACCTGGACGCCGACGTCAACCAGTACCTCGACTTCGAGATCCCGGAACGCAACGGCAAGCCGGTCACCCTGCGCCAGGTGATGACGCACACCACCGGCATGGAGGAGCAGATCCGCGGGCTGATCACGGCGAAGGAGGACGAGATCACCCCGCTCGGCGACGCGCTGAAGCACTGGACGCCGCAACGCATCCACGTGCCTGGTGCCACGCCCGCGTATTCCAACTATGCCACCGCGCTGGCCGGCTACATCGTCGAACGCGTCTCGGGCCAGTCCTTCGACGACTATCTCGACGCGAACATCTTCAAGCCGCTGGGCATGACCCGGTCCAGCTTCCGCCAGCCGCTGCCGCCGGCACTGCTCGCCGGCATGTCGAAGGGCTATGCCAAGGCGTCGGACGGCGAAGCCAAGGACTACGAGTTCATCAGCCTGGCGCCGGCCGGCAGCCTGGCCGCCACCGGCACGGACATGGCGAAGTTCATGATCGCCCACCTGCAGGACGGCGCGTTCGGCGAGGCGCGCATCCTGGATGCCGCCACCGCGCAGACGATGCACGGCACCGGGCAGGCCTCGGTCGGTCCACTGAACCGCATGATGCTCGGCTTCTACGAGACCTCGGTGAACGGGCATCGCGCCATTTCGCATGGCGGCGACACCCAGTGGTTCCACAGCGACCTGCAATTGTTCCTGGATGACGGCATCGGTCTGTTCGTATCGATGAACAGCGCCGGCCGCGACGGTGCGACCGGCCATATCCGCTATGCGCTGTCGCGCGGTTTCGCCGACCGTTACCTGCCCGGCACGCCGGCGAAGGCGGCGGGCGTGTCGAAGGAAGACGCCAAGGTGCATGCCGCGCAGCTCGCGGGCACGTACACCAGCAGCCGCCGTCCGGACAGCAATTTCGTATCGCTGGCCAACCTGCTGGGGCCGATCAAGGTCGTCGCCAACGAGGACGGCACCATCAGCGTGACCGCCGCGATGGGTCCGAACGGCGTGCCGAAGAAGTGGCGCGAAATCGCGCCCTACCTGTGGCAGGACACCATCAGCACCGACCGCCTGGCCGCCGATGTCGTGGACGGCAAGGTCACCCGTTTCAGCATGGAGCCGTACGCGCCGATCATGGTGTTCGAGCGGCTGTCGGCCTGGCGCGCGCTGTCGATGCCGCTGCTGGTCGCCAGCCTGGCGATCGTGCTGCTGACGGTCATCGCTTGGCCGGTGTCGGCGCTGGTGCGGCGCTACTACGGCGTGCGCTATGCCTTGAGCGGCATCGATGCGCGGGCGCACCGGCTGGTGCGGATCGGCGCACTGCTGTCGCTGCTGGCGACCGCGGCGGCGCTGGGCCTGGTGGTCGGCATGCTCAGCAAGCTGGAAATGACCAGCCCCGGCACCGACGGCCTGATCATCGCCATGCGCCTGTTCGCCACCCTCGCGCTGCCGCTGGGCGCCGCCATCGCGGTCTGGAATGCATGGCATGTGCTGCGCGGACGCCGCAAGTGGCTGGCCAAGCTGTGGGCGGTGCTGCTGGCGCTGGCCTGCCTGTTCCTGCTGTGGATCGGCATCGCGCACCACGTCGTCGGCTTCGGCGCGAACTACTGATCCGCCACGGCCGGCGATCCCATCGCCGGCCATTCCTGCGTCCTTCTTCCCGCACGAGGCCGTCGTGTCCCTTCGACTCGAACTGCACAACGAACCCCTGCCGATGTCGGCGCCGTTCCGCATCGCCGGGCATGTGTTCGAGGCGATGCCGGCGACGGTGGTGACGCTGCGCGACGGCGATCGCATCGGTCGCGGCGAGGCGGCCGGCGTGTACTACAACGACGATCATCCGGACACGATGATCGTCACGCTGGAGGCGCTGCGTCCGCGCATCGAAGCCGGCCTGGAGCGCGCATCGCTGCGCGATCTGCTGCCGCCCGGCGGCGCCCGCAATGCGCTCGACGCCGCGCTGTGGGAACTGGAGGCGCAGCGCACCGGTGAGCCGGTGTGGCGGCTGGCCGGACTCGACGGCGTGCGCCCGTTGCTCACTACCTTCACCGTGGGCGCCGACGACCCCGCCGTCATGGCCGATCGCGCCGCCGCCTACGTGCAGGGCCCGATGCAGGCGCGCGCCGTGAAGCTGAAACTCACCGGCGACGCGACACTGGATGCCGCACGCGTGCACGCGGTGCGGGCGCGCTGCACGGAGGCCTGGATCGGCGTCGACGCCAACCAGGGCTACGACGGCACGACCTTGCCGGACCTGATTCCCGCACTGGTCCAGGCGCGCGTGTCGCTGCTGGAGCAGCCCTGCGTGCGTGGCCGCGAACACGAACTCGACGGCATCGAGCGTGCGCTGCCGTTCGCCGCCGACGAAAGCATCCTCGATCTCGCGGAACTGGAGGCGCGCCACCACCGCTTCGATGTCATCAACATCAAGCTGGACAAATGCGGCGGGCTGACCGAGGGCCTGATGATGGCGCGCCGCGCGCGCGAACTCGGCAAGCAGGTGATGGTGGGCAACATGTGCGGCACCAGCCTGGCGGCGGCGCCGGCCTTCATGCTGGGGCAGTTCTGCGACATCGTCGATCTGGACGGGCCGATCTTCCTGAAACAGGACCGGTTGCCCGGTGTGGCGTATGCCGACGGTCGCATCGACTGCCCCGACGCGGTCTGGGGGGCCGTCGGCATCGGCATGATCTCGGCGCCCGCCAGCTCGCTGATCCCCGCCGACAACGCGTTCGCCCTGCTGGCGGTGTTCTTCGCGCTCGCCGTGATCGGCGCGTCGCTGGAGAAGACGAAGCTCGGGCGGCGCGTCTCCGGGGTGATGTTCGTCATCGCGCTCGCCATCCTGCTGTCGCACTTCGACATCATCCCGGCCTCGGCGCCTGCCTACGATCTCATCTGGACCTATCTCGTCCCGCTGGCGATCGCGCTGTTCCTGCTGCGCGCCGATCTCTTCAGCATCGTGGTGGAAGGCGGGCGCACGCTGGTGGCGTTCCTGTTCGGCGCCGCCGGCGTGGTGGCCGGCGCCTGGCTGGGCGCGCAGCTGCTGGACCTGGGCCCGTTCGGTGCGCAGTACGCGGCCGTGTTCAGCGCGACCTACGTCGGCGGTTCGATCAACTTCGCGGCCGTGGCCGAAGCCATCGGTTTCCGCGACCCCACCGCGCTGGCGGCGGGCGTGGCGATCGACAACGTGATCGGCCTGTCCTATCTGGTGATGGCGGGCGCCGCGGCATCGTGGGCCATGTTCACGCGCCGCTTCGCATGGCGCGCGGACACCCTGGTCGATGCCGTCGTCGAGGCCGACGACGTGCGCCGCGTGCCGACCGTCATCGACCTGGCGTTGGCGCTGGGGCTGTCGTCGCTGGCCTGCGCGGCCGGCAATGCGATCGCCGCCGCGCTGGGGCAGGCGAGCTACGCGATCCTCTACATCACGCTGCTGATGGTGGCGATCGCCACCCTGGGACGGCGCTGGCTGAAGGCGATCGCGGGGCCGGAACTGGCGGCCACGCTGTTCATGTACCTGTTCTTCGCCCTGCTGGGTGCCGGCGCGGACATCGGCGCGATGCTGGGCGCGGCGCCGGCGCTGTTCGGCTACGTGCTGATCATCTTCGCCACGCATGTGGTCTTCATGCTGCTGGCGGCGCGGCTGTTCAAGCTCAACTACGGCGAGATCATCATCGCGTCCACGGCCTGCATCGGAGGACCGCCGATCTCGATCGCCTATGCCGTGCTGTTCGGCTGGCGCAAGCTGGCGGTGCCTGCGGTGGCGACGGGCGTGCTGGGTTATGCCCTCGGGAATTTCGTGGGGATCGGCGTGTTCGAGATGCTGGGGCCTTGAGACGGGCCGCATCCGGCATTGACCCTGGCGGCGGGCGCTGCGGCCGCTCGTTCGCGCTATCTGGAATCGACTGGAGGACAACGATGCATCGACTGCCTGTTTCCGTGATGGCTTCCCTCATCGCCGTGGCGCTCGCGTGCTGCGCGAGCGGTACGGTAGGCGCGGCCGATGCGCCGCGCTACGACCTGCTGATCCGCAACGGCGTGGTGTACGACGGCAGCGGCCGTGCGCCGCAGCGCGTCGACGTGGCCGTGCGCGGCGACCGCATCGTGGCGTGGCTGCCTGCCGGGCAGTCCGCCGAGGCGGCGCAGGTGCTCGATGCGAAAGGCAGGGCGGTGTCGCCGGGCTTCATCAACGTGCTGAGCTGGGCCACCGAGTCGCTGATCGCGGATGGCCGCGGCGTCAGCGATACCAAGCAGGGCGTGACGCTGGAGATCTTCGGCGAAGGCTGGTCGATGGGGCCGGTCACCCCACGCATGAAGGCGGACGCGCTGAAACAGCAGGGCGACATCCGCTACGACATCCCGTGGACCACGCTGGGCGGCTACCTGGAGCATCTGGAGCAGCGCGGCATCACGCCGAACGTGGCGTCCTTCATCGGCGCGACCACCGTGCGCATCCACGAACTGGGCGAGGACGACGTGGACCCCACCCCGGAACAGCTGGCGCGCATGCAGGACGTGGTGCGGCAGGCGATGCGCGAAGGTGCGCTGGGCGTGGGCAGCTCGCTGATCTATCCGCCGGCCGCATTCGCCGAGACGCCGGAACTGATCGCGCTGGCGCAGGCGGCGGGGGAATCCGGCGGCGGCTACGTGTCGCACATGCGCAGCGAGGCCGACCGCTTCCTCGAAGCCATCGACGAGACCATCGCGATCGCGCGAGCCACCGGCCAGCGCGCCGAGGTCTACCACCTGAAGGCGGCCGGCGAGAAGAACTGGCCGAAGATGCAGCAGGCCATCGACCGCATCGCCGCGGCGCGCGCCGACGGCCTGAAGGTCAGTGCCGACATGTACGTGTACACCGCCGGCGCCACCGGCCTGACCGCCAGCCTGCCGCCGTGGGTGCAGGCCGGCGGCCATGACGCGATGATCCGGCGGCTGAAGGATCCCGCCACGCGTGCGCGCGTGATCGCCGAGATGCGCGATCCCGATGCGCCCTGGGAAAACCTGCGCCTGCTCGCCGGCTCGGACGAGCGGCTGCTGCTGATCGAGTTCAAGAGCGAGGCGCTGAAGCCGCTGGGCGGCAAGACGCTGGCGGCCATCGCGCGCGAACGCGGCACGTCGCCGGAAGACACGGCGATCGACCTGATCATCGAGGACGACCACCGCATCGGCACCGCCTACTTCCTGATGAGCGAAGAGAACATCGAGCTGGGCCTGAAGCAGCCCTGGGTCAGCCTGGGCTCCGATGCCGAATCGTCCGCACCGGAAGGCGTGTTCCTGAAATCCAGCACGCATCCGCGCGCCTACGGCAACGTCGCGCGCTTCCTCGGCCATTACGTGCGCGATCGCGGGCTGATGCCGCTGGAGGAGGGCATCCATCGCCTCACCGGGCTGCCGGCGGCGAACTGGAAGCTGACCGACCGCGGCTGCCTGCGCGTCGGCTGCCATGCCGACATCGTCGTCTTCGACCCCGCCACCATCACCGACCACGCCACCTACGACCGCCCGCAGCAGTACGCCAGCGGCGTCAGCGAGGTCTTCGTCAACGGCGTGCAGGTGCTGCGCGCGGGCGAACACACCGGCGCCACGCCGGGCCGCGTGGTGCGCGGCCCGGGCTGGATGCGGTCGGCGGAATAGGACGCCGCGGCGGATTTTCCAAATGTGTTGACAATTCTCTGATTGGGATCATTATCGCCAATCAGGATGGTGTTCGCGCACCGGGTCCATGCCGGCGCCCCATCCCTCCTTTCCAAGTCGCCCGGGAGCGCAGGCATGAACCAGTCCCAGTCCGCACGGCCGTGGTACCGCAAGCAACTCTCCCTGGCGATCGCCGGCGCACTGGCCTGTTGCGCCGCGCCGGCGCTGGCGCAGCAGGCCGAACCGGCCGCCCCGGCCGATGACGCGTCCGCCACCAACCTCGACACGGTGGTGGTGACCGCCAACAAGCGCGTGGAGAACATCCGCGATGTCGCCGCCTCGATCAGCGTGATCGGCGAGCGGCAGCTGGAGAACATCGGCGCGGTGTCGCTGTCCGACTATGCCGCCTACATCCCCGGCCTGCAGGTGCAGAACGACGGCAGCCCGGGCCTGACCCGCGTCTCGCTGCGCGGCATCGCCGCGCTGTCGTCCGGTGCCACGGTGTCCACCTACATCGACGACGTGCCGGTCGGCTCCAGCGGCATCTACCAGGGCGCGAGCACGCTGATGCTCGACCTGCTGCCGTACGACATCAGCCGCGTCGAAGTGCTGCGCGGCCCGCAGGGCACGCTCTACGGCGCCGGCGCGGTCGGCGGCCTGTTGAAGTACGTCACCCGGTCGCCGGACCTGTTCGGCGAAGAAGCGCGCGTCGGTTTCGGCCTGCGTTCCGTGCAGGACGGCGGCCATGCGTGGAATGCCCGCTTCGGCGCCAGCCTGCCGCTGAAGGAGGACCGCCTGGGCCTGCGCATGAGCTTCGCGCGCAACGGCATCGCCGGCTTCACCGACAACGCGGTCGATGGCCGCGAGGACATCAACAAGGGCGAGCAGATCGGCGCGCGTACGGCGCTGTCGTGGGATGGCGAGACGTTCGACCTCGGCCTGTCCGTGCTGCACCAGCGCATCCGCAGCGACGACCGTGCCGGCGTGGCGCTGGATGGCGACACGCTGGACCCGCTGTTCGGCGAGGACGACGACCTGGCCTGGCAGCCGCGCCCGTTCTCCAAGGACCTGACACTGGCGTCGCTGAGCCTGGACTGGGACCTGGGTTGGGCCAACTTCATTTCGGCGACCGGCTGGTCGCAGACCGACACGATCGACCAGATCGATTCGACCGTGCAGTTCGGTGAAGTGGCCGACCTGCTGCTCGGCCTGCCGGAGCCCGGCAGCTCGTTCGTGCGCTACGAGTTCGACCTCGACAAGGTCACGCAGGAATTCCGCCTGCAATCGAAGGGCGGCGGTACCTTCGAATGGATGGTCGGCGCGTTCTACACGAAAGAGGACGCGCTGCAGAGCCAGTTCGCCTGGCTGGGCCAGCGCGACGGCACGCCGCTGCCGGCGCCGCTGGACGATGCGTTCGGCACGCTGGCGATCATCAACCTGCCCAGCACGTACAAGGAATACGCGCTGTTCGCCAACGGTTCGTGGCGCTTCGGCGAGCGCTTCAAGATCGACGCCGGCCTGCGCCAGGCGCGCAACGAGCAGTGGTTCAGCCAGAACGTGCCGACCGGCATCCTGGCGCCCATCGGCGAGTCGCCGGGCGAGTCCAGCGAGGACGTGTTCACCTGGAGCCTGAGCCCGCAGTTCAGGCTGTCCGAGAACGCCATGCTGTACGCGCGCGTGGCCACCGGCTACCAGCCGGGCGGTCCGAACGTGGCGCTGGCCGGCGTGCCGCCACAGGTGGATTCCTCGATGCTCGACAGCTACGAGATCGGCATGAAGTCGCAGTTCGCCGACCGTCGCGTGACGCTGGACGTGTCGGCGTTCCGGATCGACTGGGAAGACATCCAGGTGGCGTCGTCGTTCAACGGCGTCGGCGGCCTGGTCAACGGCGGCAAGGCGACCAGCGAGGGTCTGGAGCTGTCGTCGCTGTTCCGCGCCACCGACAATCTGACGCTGGGCTTCAACGCCGCCTACACCGACGCGAGCATCAAGAATGATTTCGAGCCGACGGTGATCCCGCAGGGCGCGTTCGACGTGATCCTGTGGACCGGTCTCGCCGGCGACCGCATGCCGTACACGCCGAAACTGTCGTGGACCGGGACGGCCGAGTACGCGTTTTCCGTGGGCGGCCTCAACGGCCAGGTGGGCGGCGCGCTGCGCTGGGTCGACGACCGCGTCAACGAGACCACCGAACGGCAGCGCGTCACCGCGCCGGGCGATCCGGACACGCTGCTGGCGCCGGACGACATCACGGTGCCGCTGGAACTGGACAGCTACCACGCGCTGGACCTGTACGCCGGCATCGGCAGGAACAACTGGGAGCTGCGCCTGTACGCCAACAACGTCACCGGCGAACGGGCGTGGTCGACCCTGACGCCGATGGACGGCGCGCTGTCCGGTGTCAGGTCGCACGTCACCGGCGTGCCCATCCAGCCGCGGACCTTCGGGCTGGAACTCGACGTCCGCTTCTGACCGCGCGCCATCCGCTTCGCGCGGATGGCGTCCGCTCTTTCCGTGCTCCGGACTCCGCCCATGCAGACCGCTCTTCCGGCGTCGTCCGACGTCGATGCGCTTCCGCAACCGTACCTGCTGTTCCTCGGCGATACCGTCGAGCCCGGCTACGCCAAGACCGCGTTCGGCCTGCGCGACTGGGCGCGCGACCGCTGCGTCGGCGAATTCGCCTGCGACACGGCAACGGTCAGCGCCGGCCTGCCGTTCCTGTCGCCGATGCAGGCGCGCCAGGCGGGTGCGCGTGCCATGGTGATCGGCGTGGCCAATCCCGGCGGACGTATTCCGCCGGCATGGATTCCGTTGCTGGTGCAGGCACTGGAAGCGGGACTCGACCTGATCGGTGGCATGCACATGCGCCTGTCGGGCATCGAGCCGCTGCGCACGGCGGCGCGCGCGCAGGGTCGCCGACTGATCGACGTGCGCGAGCCGCCGGCGGACATCCCGGTGGCCACCGGCGCGAAGCGCAGCGGGCACCGGCTTCTGACCATCGGCACCGATTGCGCGCTCGGCAAGAAGTACACGGCGCTGGCGCTGGCGCGCGCGTTCCGGGCGCGTGGTATCGATGCCGATTTCCGCGCCACCGGCCAGACCGGCATCCTGATCGCCGGCGCGGGCATTCCGATGGACGCGGTGGTGGCCGACTTCGCGGCGGGCGCGGCCGAAATGCTGTCGCCCAACGCGGCCCCGTCCCACTGGGACGTGATCGAAGGGCAGGGGTCGCTGTCGCATCCGGCGTATGCCGGCGTGTCGCTGGCGTTGCTGCACGGCAGCCAGCCGGACGTGTTCGTCGTCTGCCACGAACACGGCCGCGCGCGCGTGCTGGGGTATCCGCACTACCTGCTGCCGTCCATCGAGGAGACCATCGAGCTGGCGCTGCGCCTCGGCGCACGCACCAACCCGGCCATCCGCTGCGGCGGCGTCAGCCTCAACACCGGCATGCTGGACGCGGACGCCGCGCGCGAGGTCATCGATGCGCTGTCGGACCGGCTCGGCATGCCGGTCGCCGATCCGGTGCGGGGCGGCGACGCGTTCACCGCGCTGGTCGCCGCCTGCCTTGCCCGGCAGGCCGGCTGAGGCGATGCCTTCCACGCGCTTCCAGCGCTGGATCCTGCCGGGACTGGCCTTCAAGGCGGCGGTGATCGGCGGCGGTTACGCCACCGGCCGGGAACTCGCGGAGTACTTCATCCCCAGCGGCCCGCAGGGCGGCCTGCTGGCGATCGTGGTGGCGATGCTGTGCTGGAGCGCGATCTGCGCGCTGACCTTCGCCCTCGCCCACGCGACGCGCAGCGTCGACTACCGCGCCTTCTTCGGCGTGCTGCTGGGCCGGTTCGCGTTCGTGTTCGAGGTGGCGTACCTGGTCTTCATGGTGCTGATCCTGGCCGTGTTCGGCGCGGCGGCGGGCGAGATGTTCGCGGCGATGCTGGGCTGGCCCACGCTGGCCGGCACGCTGTTGCTGATGGCGGCGATCGGCGGCTTCGTCGCCTTCGGCAACGAAACGGTCGAGGCCCTGTTCAAGTGGGTGTCGATCCTGCTGTACGGCACCTACGCGCTGTTCGTGGTGCTGGTGCTGGCCAGGTTCGGCGAGCCGGCGATGGCCACGCTGGCCACGCCGCATCCGGCCACCGGCTGGCTGCAGGGCGGATTGACGTACGCGGGCTACAACATCGTCGGCGCGGTGATCGTGCTGCCGCTGGCGCGGCACTTCCTGTGCCGGCGCGATGCCGTGGTCGCCGGCGTGCTGTCCGGGCCGCTGGCGATGCTGCCGGGCCTGCTGTTCTTCGTCTGCATGCTGGCGTGGTATCCGGGCATCGGCGACGAAGCGCTGCCGTCGGATTTCATCCTGCGCCAGTTGCAGGCGCCGGCGTTCCACCTGCTGTTCCAGCTGATGATCTTCGCTGCGCTGCTGGAAACCGGCACGGCGGCGATCCATGCCTGCAACGAACGGATCGCGCACGCTTGGCGCGCACGCGGCCGCGCCGGCATGGGCCGTAGCGCACGCCTGTCGGTCGCGGCGCTGCTGCTGGTCGGTTCGATCTTCATCGCCGACCGTGTCGGCCTGGTGGCGCTGATCGCGCAGGGCTATCGCGCGCTGGCGTACCTGTTCCTCGTGGTCTATATCGTGCCGCTGCTGACGGTCGGCCTGTGGCGACTGCGGCATCGCCCCGCATCCGGCGCTGCGCCCGCGCCCGTCCTGTCCGGAGATCGCTGATGAACGTGTTCCTCATGTCGCTGGTGGTGGCCGCGACCGTCATGCTGCCGTGCAAGGCCGTGCAGGCGCAGGTGCCGGCCGGCTTCGATGCACGGGTCGAACAGGCCATGCGCTCGCGCGATGTGCCCGGCATGGCCATCTCCGTCGTCAAGGATGGACAGATCGTGCATGCGAGGGGCTACGGTGTGCGCCGGCTGGGCGGCACCGAACCGGTCGATGCGGACACGATCTTCCCCACCGGCTCGACCGGCAAGGCGGTGACCGCGGCGGCGCTGGCCATCCTGATCGACGACGGCAAGCTGGCATGGGACGACCGGGTGATCGACCACCTGCCCGACTTCCGCATGTACGACGCCTGGGTCACCCGCGAGATGACCGTCGCCGACCTGCTGCTCCACCGCAGCGGGCTGGGGCTGGGCGCCGGCGACCTGCTGTTCATTCCGCGCACCTCGCGCAGCCGCGCCGACATCGTGCGCGCGCTGCGGCACCTCAAGCCGGCCACCAGCTTCCGCAGCGGCTATGCCTACGACAACATCCTGTACATCGTCGCCGGCGAACTGGTCACTCAGGTCAGTGGCATGCCGTGGGAGGAGTTCGTGCGCACCCGCATCTTCGTGCCGCTGGGCATGAAGACGGCGGTGAGCGACGAGCGCGACCGTTTCGCCAACCCCAATCGGGTGCAGCCGCATGCGCGGCTGGACGCCCGGCTGCGTGGTCTGGGTCCGCAGCAGGTATTGCCCGAACGCGAGGGCCTGGGCCAGGTGGGCGCACCGGCCGGTGGCCTGTCCTGGAGCGCGAACGATTTCGCCCGTTGGCTGCAGGTGCAGCTGGCCCTGGGCGCGCTGCCCGACGGCAAGGGGCGGCTCTACAGCGAAGCGTCGGCCCGCGCGATGTGGACGCCGCAGGTGACCATCCCGATCCACGCCTATCCGGCGCCGATCGCCGACATCACGCCGCAGTTCTCCAGCTATGGCTACGGCTGGAACGTGCAGGACTACCGCGGCGTCAAGGTCGTGCAGCATGGTGGGGCGGTGTTCGGCGTGCTCGCCTTCGTGGTGCTGGTGCCGGAGCGCAACCTGGGCATCTCGCTGCAGATCAACGCCGAAGACGTGGACGTGATGCGCGGGCTCGGCTACGAACTGCTGGACCACTATCTCGGCCTGGCGCCGCGCGACTGGGTCGCGGCGTTCTCGACCTGGAACCAGGCGCGGCTGGCGGGCGGACTCGAAGCGCTGAAGGGCGCGTCCACCGGCGCACGCACGGCATCGCTCCCCTCGCTTCCCCTTGCCGGATACGCGGGTGCCTATCGCGACGCGTGGTACGGCCCGATCAGCGTCGCCGACCAGCGCGGCACGCTGCGCGTCGACTTCAGGCAGACGCCGAACATGGCCGGCACGTTGCGCCACTGGCAGTACGACACCTTCCGCGTGGACTGGGACGACACGTCCATCGAGCCGGCCTACATGACGTTCGCCCTGGATGCCGACGGCCGCGTGGCGCGCATCACGATGAAGGCGGTCTCGCCGCTGGCCGACTTCAGCTACGACTATCCGGATCTGCTGTTCGAGCCGGCGAAGTAGCGCACGGTCGGCCGGCAACCAGGCCGCACGGACGGCGCACGCGGTACCATCGGGTCCTCCCACGATTCGATGCATGCACGTGAAGTCTTCGTTCTGCTGGATGCTGGGTGGTTCGCTGCTCGTATCCCCCTTCGTCACGCCTGTCCGCGCGCAGTCGGCCGCATCCGCGGAAACGCTGGACCGCATCGTCGTCACCGCGACGCGCCTGGAAGCGGTCACCGCCTTCGATACGCCGGCATCCACCAGCGTGGTCTCGCTGGGCGATGGCGGCGCCCGGCCGCAAGCCGCGCTATCGGAAGCACTGGACGGTATCCCGGGGTTGCTCGCGCGCGAACGGCAGAACCTGGCGCAGGACACGCAGTTGTCGATCCGCGGCTTCGGCGCCCGCTCGACCTTCGGCGTGCGCGGCTTGCGGCTGTACGCCGACGGCGTGCCGGCGACCATGCCGGACGGGCAGGGCCAGGTGTCGCACTTCAGCATGCTGGGTGCCGATCGCGTGGAGGTGCTGCGCGGGCCGTTCTCGGCGCTGCACGGCAATTCGTCCGGTGGCGTGATCCAGTTGTGGAGCGAACTGCCGGACACGGGGCACGATGCGCGCGTGCAGGCCAGCGTGGCCGGCCACGACAGCACGCTGGTGGGCGCTCGCCTGCGGGGTGCCGGTGGCGCGATCGGCTACAACGTGGCGGCGTCGGTGCTGGAGACGCGGGGGTACCGCGACCACAGTGCGGCACGGCGCGAGTCGCTCAACGCCAAGGTCCGGTTGACGCCCGGCGCCGGCACGCTGGACCTGCTGCTCAACCACTTCAATGCGCCCGACGCGAAGGATCCGTTGGGGCTGACGCGCGCGCAGGCCTGGCAGGATCCGCGCCAGGCCTCGCCGGTCGCCACGCAGTACGACACGCGCAAATCCGTTCGCCAGGACCAGCTCGGCGCGGTCTACGCATGGCCGTTCGCCCACGGGCATCGGCTGCGTGCGATGGCCTACGTGGGCCGCCGCGACGTGGAACAGTACCTTGCGTTGCCCGTCGCGGCGCAGGCCAATCCCCTCAACTCGGGCGGCGTGATCGATCTGGACAACGAGTACGGCGGCGCCGACCTGCGCTGGTCGTGGACCGGCGATCTCGCCGGGCGCCCGTTCGAGCTGAGCGCGGGCGTCAACGCCGACCGCCAGCGCCAGCATCGTCGCGGCTACGAGAACTTCGTCGGCGCGGCGCTGGGCGTACGCGGCGCGCTACGGCGGAACGAACGCAACCAGGTGGCGAATGCCGACCAGTATGCGCAGGCATGGTGGCATGTTGCGCCACAGTGGTCGCTGCTGGTCGGCGCCCGCCACAGCCGCGTGCGCTTCCGCTCCGACGATGCCTACGTCACCGCCACCAATCCCGACGACAGCGGCCGCGTGGTGTACGCGCGGACCACGCCGGTGGCGGGCCTGGTGTTCGCTCCCTCCGACGCGCTGCGCCTGTATGCCTCGATCGGGCGCGGCTTCGAGACGCCGACCTTCAACGAGGTCGGCTATCGTGCCGACGGGGGTGCGGGGCTGGCCTTCGACCTGCGGCCGGCGACGACGCGCAATACCGAGCTGGGCATGAAATGGCGTGGCGGTCAGGGTGCGGGTATCGAAGCCGCGCTGTTCCGCGCGGATACCGACGACGAACTGGCGGTAGCGCGCAATGTCGGCGGCCGCAGCAGCTTCCGCAATGCTGGCGCCGCCCGTCGGCAGGGCATGGAGATCCAGGCCGAGCTGCCGTTGCACGCGGCATGGCAGCTGCAACTGGCCTACACCTGGCTGGACGCGACATTCCGTGATCGCTTCCCGATCTGCACCGCGAGCGGCTGCACCTCGCCCGTGGTACAGGTTGCCGCCGGCACCCGCATCCCGGGCGTCGCACGGCAGCAGGCATCGGCACGGCTACGATGGCAGGGCGAACAGTGGCATGCGGCCGCACAGCTGCTGGCCGTCAGTGATGTCACCGTGAACGACACGGGCAGCGAGCGCGCCCCCGGCTACGGCGTGCTCAACCTGGAAGTCGTGCGCGACTGGTCGATGGGCAGTGGGCGCCTGCAGGGATTCGCCCGCATCGACAATGCGCTTGATCGTTTCCACATCGGTTCGGTCATCGTCAACGAAGGCAATGGCCGCTTCTACGAACCGGGCGCGGACCGTACCTTCACCGTCGGCCTGCGCTGGCACTGGACCGGCGGTGGATGACGCCTCGCGCGCGTCAGGGGTGCGAGGCGGGCGCTGCGCTGCCGTGCGAGGCGACGTGCCGCATGATGTCGACGAACGGCGCCACCCAGTAGACGTCCGGGTGCGCGGCAAGGTGGCGCAGCAGCTGTTCGTGCGCCTCCTTCGAGACGGCGAGGTAGTCGCCGCCGATGCCATGGAAGGTGAAGCCGACCATCGTGCCGCGGCGGGCGGCTTCCTTCACGCGCGCGATCAGCTGTTCGCCGGTGGCATCGACGGGAACATCCACGGGTACGGCGGCGGGATCGATGCGGGTCATGTCGTCGATCACCCCGCCTTGCCCCCGCTTGATCGCGACGAAGTCCGCAGCGACGGCATCGACGTAGTTGCCGTCGCGTGCCTGCGTATCCCCGCACGGTACGGTCATCGTCCGTTCGCTTCTGCCATCGAGCGCGGCCAGCATGACGTTCGCCAGCCGCACCTGGTCGACCATCTGCGCCACGGTCGTATTGTCGAGGTCGCGGTGCGGCTCCACCCAGGCGCGGTCGGGCTGCGACGCCGAGCACTGGTGGAACAGCGTGTGGTTGCCGAGCTCGTGGCCGTTGCGTGCGGCGGCGATCCATTCCCGCTGGCGCGTGCGCAGGGTGTCGGAGCCCAGCGTCAGGTAGAAGCTGCCCTTCAGTCCGTGGCGATCGAGGGCCGGGATGGCGCGGTCGAGCTGAGAGGGGATGGCATCGTCGTACGCCAGGCTGACCGCCGCCTTGCGGCCTCCGGGCCACGGAAACGGTTCGGCCGCCTGTGCCGCCGCGCTCAGCACGACCAGCATCGACAGCAGTACACGCCGCGCGCCGCGCATGCCTACTGCACCAGCGTCTGGATGGCGCGGGCGGGAATGGTCACCACCGCCGACGCCTGGCCGACATAGAAGTTGTAGTCGATCGCCTTGTCGGTCGGATTCATCACCACCGTCGCCAGTCGCCCGTCGGGATTGACGAAAGCGGTGGCCAGCAGCGTGCTGCGGCTGGTGGCGGCGCTGACCCGGCGTGCTTCCGGCCGGATGAACTTGGAGAAGTGGCCGATGTAGTAGTAGCTGGGCGTGTAGATCAGCTCACCGGTGCGGGTGTCGGCGTGCAGTGGCGCGAAACAGTAGTTGCCCACGTGGTTGGGGCCGCCCGTGTGATCCAGCAGCATGTTCCAGTCGGTCCAGCCCACGGCGCCGTTGTTGAAGTCGTGGATCATCGAGGTGCCGTAGCGCTCGGCGTTCGGCCAGTGCTGGTAGCGCGCCGGGTCGAACTTCTCCACCGCCGCCTCGGTCAGCAGCACCGGCTTGTCGGGGAAGGCTTCCGTCACTGCCGCAACATTGCGGAACATCGGATCGAAGCCGGCCCAGGTCTCGTACCAGTGGAAGCCCAGGCCCCATGCATACTTCGCCGCGTCCGGATCGCCCAGGATCACCTGCGCGCGGTACAGCATCATGTCGCGGTTGTGGTCCCACACGATGATCTTCTTGTCGGCGTAGCCGGCGGCATGCAGGGTCGGGCCCAGGTGCAGCTTGAGGAAGTCGCGCTCCTCTTCGGCCGTGTACAGCATCGATTCCCAGGTCTGCGTGGCCATCGGCTCGTTCTGCACGGTGATGCCCCAGATCGGGATGCCTTCCTGCTCGTAGGCCCGGATGAATTTCACGAAGTAGTTGGCCCACGCATCGCGGTACTCGGGCAGCAGCGCGCCACCCTTCAGCATGTGCCGGTTGGTCTTCATGAAGGCCGGCGCGCTCCACGGGCTGGCGTACAGCGGCAGCGTGCCGCCGGCCGCGGCCATCGCCTGCTTGATCATCGGGATGCGCGCCGTGCGGTCGTGCGCGATGGAGAAGGTCGCCAGTTCCCTGTCGCCCTCCTCGATGTAGGTGTAGCTGGCGGAACTGAAGTCGGAGCTGTGGATGGTGGTGCGCGCGAGCGAGTAGCCGATGCCGTCCCGGGTGTCGTAGTAGGCGCGCATGAACTCCGCTCGCTTTTCCGGCGACAGGGTGGCGTAGACCTCGGCGGTGGAATCGGTGATGGCGCCGCCGATGCCGAGCAGCGCCTGGAATTTCCGGGTCGGATCGACGAAGACCGAGTTCTCCACCTCGGTCAGTGCGTGTCCCGGCTGCAGCGTGGCGCTCCCGGTCCGGGCAAGGCGCTGCGTGCTGTCCTGTGCCGTGGTGTAGATGGCGACGGTCACGGGAGTACCAGCCGACGGTGCGGCCGAGGCGTCGCTCATCATCGACAACCCCAGCAGGGCAGCGGCGAACAGGGGGGTGTGGCGCATCGTCGTGATCCTCGTGGGCGCGGCATGGCATCCCGCGTGCTGCGCGGGCGATCTCGGAGCGGGATGGTTGACAGCGCTGTCATACAGTTGCTACATCATGCTGTCAACCGGAGGCGAGGAACGCCACGGTAAGGCGCGGCGCGGTGAGGAGGTCGGCCATGCGCGGCGTGCGGTCTGTTGCCATGCAGCATGAAAGATGCGTCGGCCGCGCCGCCTCGCGCGCGGCCGACGCAGTATCCAGCGATGCGCGGCGCTGTCAGAATCCGGCCTCGTCGCCGGAAGGAATGGACGAAGTGGAGCGGGAACCGCCTTATGCGTAGTCGGATCGAGGATGTGGCCGCCGCTGCCGGCGTTTCGATGAAGACCGTATCGCGCGTGCTCAACAACGAGCCCAACGTGCGCGATGCGATGCGCCAGCGCGTCATGGCGGCGGTCGAGCAGCTCCAGTACCGTCCGAACCTCTCCGCGCGCAGCCTGGCCGGCCAGCGGTCCTATGTCATCGCGCTGGTCTACAACAATCCGTCGCGCAACTACCTGATGGAGATCCAGAGCGGCATGCTCGACGCCTGCCGCGACCATCACTACAACCTGGTGCTGGCGCCGGTGGGATCTGCCAGGCAGCGCAAGGCCGAGGACCTGAAGGTCGTGTTCGAGCACTTCGCGCCCGACGGCGTGGTGCTGATCCCGCCGCTGACCGACGATCCTGCGGTGCTGGAGTTCCTGGAGCAGCAGGAGGTGCCGTTCGCCTGCATCGCGCCCAAACGTACCGAGGGGCGGATCGGCGTGATGATGGACGAGACCTCGGCGGTACTGGAACTGATGGCCGGACTGGTGGCGCAGGGACACCGCCGCATTGCCCACATCAAGGGGCCGCCCGCGCACGGCGCCTGCCAGTGGCGCTACAAGGGGTACCGCGATGCGCTGAAGAAGGCCGGGATCGAGTACGACCCGGCACTGGTCGTGCAGGGTGCGTTCTCGTTCGAATCCGGCATCGAGGCGGGGGATGCGTTGCTCGGCCTCGAACGACCGCCCACCGCGATCTTCGCGGCGAACGACGACATGGCGGCCGGCGTGATCCGTGCCGCCTGCGAGCGCGGGCTGTCGGTGCCGCGGGACATCTCGGTCTGCGGGTTCGACGACACGCCGATCGCACGCCATATCTATCCGGCGCTCACCACGGTGCGTCAGCCCACCTCCGAGATGGGCAAGCTGGCGACGCTGCAATTGCTGTCGCGCATCCGCGCGGCCGAGTCGGGCGGCATGGTGCAGGTGGAACACGAAGTGCTGTTCCGCGAGTCGACGCAGCCTCCCGCAACGCGCTGAGTGCATCGCTGCAGGATTGGAAGGAGGCGCCGCGTTCCGCAGCGCGCAGGTAGGTCGCGCACGTCATCTTCCATACCAATAGAAAACCTCAGCTCTGGTCCGCGTGGAATTTTCGTCCGGCGTCGTGTCACGGATGCAATGCAGAAAACGATTTCAGCTGCGATGCAGCATGAAGAATATTGCTGAAAACAAGCGGTTTCTCAGCCAGTCCATCGAAAATTCGGGAAAGTTGACAACGCTGTCAATCGCGCGTCCAATGCGGCCCCATGCCGTGGCGAAGGGGCCGCGAGCACGTACACCACCACATTCGTGAATTTCCGGAGAGGGGAAAGTCCATGAAGCAGTTGCAGTCCGTTCCAAGGAAGCGGGTGCTGACATCCGCGTTGTTGCTGGCGCTCGCCGGCCCCGCGTGGGCGCAGCAGGCCGAGCCGCAGGGCGATACCGGCGCCGCGCCCGCCGTCACCGGCCAGGTGGATGCCACGGAGCTCGACACGGTCGTGGTCAAGGGCATCCGCGCCAGCCTCGAGTCGTCGATGAACCTCAAGCGCGACGCGCAGGGCGTGGTCGACGGCATCGTCGCCGAGGACATCGGCAAGTTCCCGGACACCAATCTGGCCGAATCGCTGCAGCGCATCAGCGGCGTGTCGATCGATCGCACGTCCAGCGGCGAAGGTTCCAAGGTCACCGTGCGCGGCATGGGTCCGGACTACAACCTCGTGCTGCTCAACGGCCGCCAGATGCCGGCGTCCAACCTCGGCAGCGGCGGTGCGGGCAACTCCACGTCCCGTTCGTTCGACTTCGCCAACCTGGCCAGCGAATCGATCTCGGAAGTGCGCGTCTTCAAGACCGGTCGCGCGGACAATCCGACCGGCGGCATCGGCGCGACCATCGACGTGCGCACCGCGCGCCCGCTGGAAGCCGATCCGGTGGCGACGTTCGGCCTGAAGGCGGTCAACGACAGCTCCAACCGCAACCTGCCCGACACCCTGCAGGGCAGCGATTTCACCGGCGAGATGTCCGGCATCTTCAGCCAGACCTATGCCGATGGCCGCTTCGGCGTGACCCTCAGCGGCAGCTACCAGGAGCGCGATTCCGGCTTCAACCAGGCGTCGGTGGCCGATGGCTGGCTGACGTTCTACGGCGACAATTCGAACAGCTGGCAGCGCCTGCCGCTGCCGGGCGAGACCTACTACGACCGCATCCAGAACCGTCCCGGGCTCGACGACGTCTATGCACGTCCGCAGAACACCGGCTACAGCGTCAACGGCGTGCAGCGCCAGCGCACCAACGGCCAGGTGACCCTGCAGTGGGCGCCCACCGACCGCGTGACCACGACGCTGGACTACAACTACATCGAGAACAAGGTGCAGCAGCAGCGCAGCGAGTTGTCGGTGTGGTTCAACTACGGCCCGGGCGACAGCTCGTGGACCGACGGTCCGGTCGCGGCGCCGATCATCTACTCCGAGGACATGACCGGCGCCGACCTGTCGATGGGTGGCATGCAACTGGCCACCAAGACGCAGGGCGATTCGCTGGGCTTCAACGTGGAGTGGGAAGTCAGCGACAACCTGAACCTCGAGTTCGACTACCACAACTCGCAGTCCGAATCGAAGCCCGACAGTCCGCTCGGTTCGGCCGGCGTGCTGGGCGTGGCCGCCTACGTGCGCGGCACCACCACGGTCGACTACTCGGGCGAGATCCCGATCGTCAACGTCGTGCTGCCGCCGGGCCAGACCGAAGTGCTGGCCTCGCAGGCGCTGGTGACCGGCTCGGTGTTCCAGAACAGCTACAACAAGTCCGAAGTCGAGCAGATGCAGGCCAAGGGCCGCTTCGAGTTCGGCGAGTACTCGGGCCTGGACTTCGGCGTGTCCGCGATGGACGTGCGGAACCGCTCCGCTTCGGCGGTGATGCAGCGCGATACGTGGGGCGGCGTGGGGACGCCGGCCGACTACGACGACAGTATCTGGTACGCGGACCACATGTCGCGCTACTTCGACGCGTTCGGCAACCACAACAATCCGAACTGGACCGACACCTTCCTGGTGTTCGACTTCGAGCGCCTGCGCCAGGCCGCGATCACCGAATCCGGTTGCGCCACCTGCTACCAGATGCCGACCCAGTTCACCGACGACATCCGCACGACCGAGAAGTCGAAGAGCGCGTACGTGCAGTGGACCACGATGTTCGACTGGTCCATGCCGCTGCACCTGGCGCTGGGCGTGCGCTACGAGGAAACCGAAGTGGTCTCCACCGCGCTGGAGCGCGTCGGCGAGACCATCAGCTGGGTGGCCGCGAACGAGCTGTACGTGAACTATGCGGACGGCCAGTCGTTCGGCCGGCGCGAGGGCAAGTACGACTACCTGCTGCCGAACCTGGACCTGAAGCTGGACCTCAGCGAAAGCATGGTGCTGCGCGGCAGCTACAGCCAGACCATCGGCCGCCCCGGCTGGGGCGCCATCCGCGGCGGCCAGCAGCTGGCCAACGTGGTGCGCATCAGCGGCGGCGACGGCAGCCGCGGCGATCCGGCGCTGGAGCCGCTGCTGTCGGACAACTTCGACCTGTCGTTCGAGTGGTACTACGGATCGGGCAGCTACTTCTCGGTCGGCTGGTTCCGCAAGGACATCGAGAACTTCATCAGCGATACCGTGGTGCGCGAGGAACCGTTCTCCCTGCATACGCCGGTGGGCGGCACGTACTGGAACAACGCGCTGGCGGCCGGCTGCCTGCCGACCGACGGCGACTGCATCCGCAACTACATCTTCGCCAACCACGCCAACGATCCGGGCGTCGACGTGGCGGCGGGCACGATCACCGGCCAGCCAGGCGATCCGATCGCCGGCTTCAACATCACCGTGCCGGCCAACCAGCGTTCGGACACGCTCGATGGCTTCGAGATCAACGTGCAGCACGTGTTCGGCGAGAGCGGCTTCGGCCTGGCGGCGAACTACACCAAGGTGGATTCGGGCCTGACGTTCGACGACACGGACCTGGGCGACCAGTATCCGCTGGCGGGCCTGAGCGATTCGGCCAACCTGGTGGCGTTCTACGACAAGGGGCCGTGGCAGGTGCGTGCGGCCTACAACTGGCGCGACAAGTTCTTCAGCGGCGTCGGCGGGCAGGGCAACAACCCGAACTACACCGAAGCCTACGGCCAGTTCGACATGAACGTCAGCTACCAGGTGACGCCGCAGCTGACGCTCAGCCTGGAAGGCATCAACCTCACCGACGAGACGATGCGCACCCACGCCCGTCACGAGAACATGGTGCGGTTCGCCACCCAGACCGGTCCGCGCTACATGTTCGGACTGCGGTACAAGTTCTGATCCTCGCTGCGTGATCCAGGGCGGAGTCGTCGGCGTGTCCGGCGGCTCCGTCTTTCTTTGCGCCATGGGTTCGGGCACGATGCCCGGGGACCGTGCTTTCCACTACAGATGGCCTGCGAGCGCCGATGAGCCAGCATGTGCTGTTGAACAACGTCGAACACCGCACGCTGCGCGTCCACGCCGGACACGGCGCAGCACTCGGCGATGCGGTCATGCGTGCATTGACGTTCCCCGCGGAGTTCCGCGACGTGCAGGCGCACTATCCGATCGTGTTCGCGCGCGATGGCGAGGGGCGCTTCGTGCCGCTGGCGCTGCTGGGCCTGGAAGAGGGCGAGAACCTGTTCCTCGACGGGACGCGCTGGGATGCCACCTACGTTCCGCTGTCCATCCGGCGGCAGCCGTTCCTCGTCGGCGTCTCGGGCGAGGAGCGTCTGCTGCACGTCGACCTGCAGCACCCGCGTGTCACCCTCGACGGCGGCGAGAGGCTCTTCCACGAACACGGCGTCGCCACCGACTACCTGGAACGGATCAAGTCCGTGCTGCTGGCGCTGCATGACGGCGTGGTCGCCACGCCCGCCTTCATCGATGCGCTGGTGGAGCACGAACTGCTGGAGTCGTTCGTGCTGGACGTGAAGCTGGACGACGGTTCGCACAACCGTTTGGCCGGCTTCCACACCATCGACGAGGCGCGCCTGCAGGCGTTGCCGGGCGCGGCGCTGGAACGGCTGGCGCGCGAGGGCCACCTGCTGCCCATCTACATGGTGCTGGCCTCGCTCTCCCGGTTCCGCGACCTGATCGAGCGGATCAACCGACGCCGTGCTGCCGCTGCCTGATCCCATCGAAGAGGTGGGCGGGTGCGATCCCGCCGCCGTACCGGAGTCGCTGCTGTCGGGCAGCACGCCACGGGTGCTGCGCGGCCTGGCGTCGGCCTGGCCTGCGGTGCGGGCGGCACGCGCCTCCGCCCAGGAAGCGATCGCGTACCTCAAGCGCTTCGATCATGGCCGCATGCCGGTCGTCGCCACGGTGGCGCCGCCGGAGGCCGGCGGACGCGTCTTCTACAACGCGGACCTGAGCGGCTTCAACTTCCGGCGCGAAGAGGTGCCGCTGGCGGTCGCGCTGGATACGCTGCGCAAGTACCTCGATGCCGTTGCGCCGCCGTCGATCTATGTGGCGTCGACCACGCTGGACACCTTCCTGCCGGGGTTCCGCGCCGAGAATCCGATGGATCTGGGTGCGCGCGATCCGTTGGCCAGCATCTGGATCGGCAACCGCAGCCGCATCGCGGCACACCAGGACGTGCCGGACAATCTGGCCTGCGTGGTGGCGGGCCGGCGACGGGTGACGCTGTTCCCCCCGGACCAACTGGCAAACCTCTACATCGGACCGCTCGATCACACGCCGGCCGGACAGGCGGTGAGCCTGGTCGATTTCGCTGCGCCGGACCTGCAGCGCTTCCCCCGTTTTGCCGACGCGATGCGCCACGCGCGCACGTCGGTGCTCGCGCCCGGCGATGCCGTGTTCATCCCGTCCATGTGGTGGCATCACATGGAAGGCCTGGATCCCTTCAACGTGTTGGTGAACTACTGGTGGCGCCGCACGCCCGCGTGGATGGACACGCCGATGAACGCGCTGATGCTGGCCATCACCAGCCTGCGCGACCTGCCGCCGCACGAGCGCGCCATCTGGAAGGACGTGTTCGACCATTACGTGTTCGGCTACGACGAAGCCGTCGATGCCGCCCACATCCCCGAATCCGCACGGCGCGTGTTGGCGTCGCTCGACGAAGACCGTGTCCGTCACCTGCGTGCGCTGCTGGTGCAGCGCCTGAACCGATAGAGTCCACCGCATGCAAAGCCAAGAACTCGTCGCCACGCCCCGTCCCGTCAAGCGCGTCGTCATCGCCGGTGGCGGCACCGCGGGCTGGATGGCCGCCGCCGCGCTGTCGAAGACGCTGGGCAAGGTGCTCGACATCACCCTGGTGGAGTCCGAAGAGATCGGTACCGTCGGGGTGGGCGAGGCGACCATCCCGACCCTGGTCGTGTTCCATCGCCTGCTCGACATCAAGGAGCAGGATTTCATGTCCGCCGTGCAGGGCACGGTGAAGCTGGGCATTTCCTTCGAGCACTGGAAGGACGTCGACCACCGCTACATCCACTCGTTCGGCATCAGCGGCAAGGACCACTGGTCCGCCGGCTTCCAGCATTTCTGGTTGCGCGGCCGCGCCGAAGGCATGGCCAGCGAGTACAGCGACTACTGCATCGAACTGCAGGCGGCGCTGCAGGATCGCTTCTCGCACCTGCCGCGCTACCACGTCAACTACGCCTACCACATGGATGCCGCGCTCTACGCACGCTTCCTGCGCGACTTCAGCGCCCGCCACGGCTGCAAGCGCGTGGAGGGGAAGATCGTCGACGTGGCCACCGATGCCGAGGGCTGCATCTCCTCCATCAAGCTGGAACGCGGCGAGACGATCGAGGGCGACCTGTTCATCGACTGCACCGGCTTCCGTGCGCTGCTGATCGGCAAGGCGCTGGGCGTGGGCTACACCGACTGGTCGCAGTGGCTGTTCAACGACAGCGCGCTGGCCACGCAGACCACGGCCGTGCGCGACGCCGTGCCGTACACGCGCGCCATCGCGGGCAAGGCGGGCTGGCAGTGGCGCATCCCGCTGCAGCACCGCGTCGGCAACGGCATCGTCTACTCCAGTCGCCACATGAGCGACGACGAGGCGCGCGAGGAATTCCTCGGCAGCGTCGAGGGTGAGGTGATCAAGCAGCCGTGGCCGATCCGCTTCCGGCCCGGGCAGCGCCAGCAGTGCTGGGCGAAGAACTGCGTGGCCTTGGGGTTGGCCGGCAGCTTCATCGAGCCGCTGGAATCGACCACCATCCACCTGATCCAGCGCGGCATCGTTCGCCTGCTGCAGACGTTCCCGCACACCATCACCCAGCCGGCGATCGACGAGTACAACGCGCGCCTGGACGAGGAACTGCAGCATGTCCGCGACTTCGTGATCATGCACTACAAGGTCAGCGACCGGCGCGACTCGCCCTACTGGCGCGAGATCGCCGAAATGGACATCCCGTCCACGCTGCGCCATCGCATCGACCTGTTCCGCGAGACCGGCACCGTGTTCCATGTGCCCGGCGAGCTGTTCGGCGAGAACTCCTGGATCCAGGTGATGATGGGGCAGGGCATCGTGCCGAAGCGCTACCACCCGACGGCCGACGTGATGTCGCCGGCGGACCTGCAGCGTTTCCTCGACGACATCCGCCGCAACGTGCTGGACACGGCGCGGCAGATGCCGGCGCACATGGACTACCTGCGCAGCTACTGTCCCGCGCCGAAGCCCTGAGCCACGCAGGCGCGGCATGGCCTATGCTGCCGGCATGATCGACACGCGACTGGAAGAGTTCGTCTCGGCGCACCGCCGTCTGTTCGTGCTGACCGGTGCCGGGTGCAGCACCGCGTCCGGCATCCCCGACTACCGGGACGAGCAGGGCGCATGGAAGCGCACGCCGCCGGTGACCTACCAGGCCTTCGTCGGCGATCCCGTCACGCGCCAACGCTACTGGGCGCGCAGCCTGCTCGGGTGGCCGCGCGTCGCGGCAGCCCGCCCGAATGCCGCGCATGCCGCCTTGGCGGCGCTGGAAGCCCAGGGCCGTTGCGAAGTGCTGCTGACCCAGAATGTCGATGGCCTGCACCAGGCCGCCGGTCATGCCGCCGTGATCGATCTGCATGGACGGCTCGACGGCGTCGCCTGCCTGGGCTGTACGGCGGTGTCGCGGCGCGAGCGGCTGCAGGTGCGGCTGGCGCAGGCGAATGCCGACTGGCTGTCGCTGGACGCCAGCCCGGCGCCGGATGGCGACGCCGATCTCGAGGGCAGGGATTTCAGCCTGTTCCAGGTGCCCGCCTGCGAGGCCTGCGGCGGCATGCTCAAGCCGGACGTGGTGTTCTTCGGCGAGAACGTGCCGCGTGCGCGGGTGGAGACGGCGATGGCGCACCTCGGGCGCGCCGACGCCATGCTGGTGGTCGGGTCGTCGCTGATGGTCTATTCGGGCCTGCGCTTCGTGCATGCCGCCGTGCGCCTCGGCCTGCCGGTGGCCGCGGTCGGCCTGGGGCGCACCCGTGCGGACGACCTGCTGCAGTTCCGCCTGGCGGCGCCGTGCGGGGATGCGCTCGGGTTTCTGCTGGACGACCCGGCGCGTTCCGCCCTCACCCGGCCGGCGGTTGCAGGGTGACCCAGCGTTCCAGCGAGTGCGGGGACAGCGGCCGCGAGACGTAGTAGCCCTGCAGCAGGTCGCAGTGGAGCGACGCCAGCACGGCGCGCTGGGCGGCGTTCTCCACGCCCTCGGCCACGACCTTCAGCGACAGGCTTTCGCCGATGCGCAGGATCGAGGTGGTCAGCGCGCGCGCGGATTCGCTGTGCTCCAGGTCGCGGACGAAGCTCATGTCCAGCTTCAGTTCGCTGATCGGCAAGCGGTGCAGATGGCTCAGGCTGGAGTAGCCGGTGCCGAAATCGTCGATCGACAGGCTCACGCCCATCCGGTGGATCGCGTCGATGTTGGCCAGCACTTCCGGCTTCTGCGCCAGCATCACGCTTTCGGTCACCTCCACCATCAGTTCGGCGGGCGACAGCCCGCACTTGCCCAGTACGTTGCCGATGAAGCTGGGCAGGTCCTGCTGTTCGAAGTTGATCGCCGACAGGTTGACCGAGACGCGCGGTACCGGCACCCCGCGACGGCGCCAGTCGGCCATCTGCGTGCAGGCCTCCTCCAGCGTCCAGCGACCCAGTTCGTCGATCAGGCCGCACTCCTCGGCCATCGGCACGAAGGTGGAGGGGGAAATCTCGCCGATCTCCGGGTGCCGCCAGCGCAGCAGCGCCTCGACGCCGTGCAGCGTGGCGTCGTCGTCCAACGCGACCTGCGGCTGGTAGTGCAGGCGCAGCTGGCCGCTGCGGATGGCGTCACGCAGGGCGTTCTCCAGCGCCAGGCGCTCCTGCATCGCCTGGTTCATTTCCAGGCTGTAGAACACGATGCGTCCACCGCCTTCGGACTTGGCGCGGTACATGGCGATATCGGCATGCCGCACCAGCGAGTCGACGTCCCAGCCGTCGGACGGGAACATCGCCACGCCCACGCTGGCCTGCGGGGTGAGCATCATGCGGCCGGCGCTGACCGGCTCGGACAGGCGCGCCATCAGGCGGTCGGCGAGGTTGGCGGCTTCCTCGGCCGTGCGATCGGGCACCGCCAGCACGAACTCGTCGCCCGCCAGCCGCGCCACCACGTCGCCCTCGCGCAGTTCGCTGCCGAGCCGCTTGGCCAGTTCGCGCAGCAGCATGTCGCCGGCGGTGTGGCCCTGGGTGTCGTTGACGATCTTGAAGCGGTCGATGTCGACGAACAGCAGCGCGACGTGGGTATCGCGTCGCGCCGCCCCCAGCAGCATCTGCTCGACCTTGCTGTTGAACAGCGCCCGGTTCGGCAGGCCGGTCAGCGTGTCGTAGAAGGACAGCTGGTGCATGCGGGCGTGCGCACGCTCGCGCTCCATGGCCAGCGCGCACAGGTGCAGGCAGACGTCGACCACGCGCTGGTGGAACTCGTCCGGTGCGCGCGTTTCCCAGTAGTACAGGGCGAAGGTCCCCAGCACGCGCCCGTCGTTCCCCTTGATGGGACTGGACCAGCACGCGCGGATGCCCAGCGCCAGGAACGGCGCGTTGTAGGCCTGCCAGCGCGGATCGCGCTCGATGTCGCCGCATTCGACCGGCTGCCCGCTCCAGGCGGCCGAGCCGCAGGCGCCGACCATGGGGCCGGCGAGCTCGCCGTCGATGACCACGGCGATGGTGTCCGGCAGGCTGGGGGCGGCGAGCGGACGCAGGCGGCCGTAGTCGTCCACGGCGATCACCGACGCGACCGCCTCGGGCATGACCTTCTCTACTTCGCGGCAGATCAGCGTCAGCACATCGCGCAGCGGCTGCTCGCGCACGATCGCGCCCAGCACCTTGCGGTGCATTTCCTCGTGCAGCTTGCTGTGGGTGATGTCGGTGTACACGCCGAGCAGGTAACGCACGTTGCGCTCGGGATCGAACACCGGGTTCACCACGGCGGAGATCCACAGCGGCACGCCGTTCTTGGCGTAGACCAGCAGTTCGGTGCGGTAGCCCTGCTGCGTATGCAGCTGTCCGCGCACCCATTCGACCGTTTCCGGATCGGTGTGCGGACCGGCCAGGAAATCGCTCGGCCGCCGGCCTACGGCGTCCTCCCGCGTATAGCCCAGCATCCGGGTGAAGCCCTGGTTGGTCCAGGTGATGCGCGCGGAGTCGTCGCAGACGACGATGGCGTTGTCGCTGTGGTCGATGACCCAGGACACGTCGGGCTCGCCATCGGCGATGTGCGAAGGCATGGCGATGGCGGTAGGCCTCACGGTCGGTTCTTCCCCAAAAGAACGGTTGCCGCATGATGGAGGGGGTCGCGGCGGCACGCGCTGCCGGGCCGCTCCCCGGGGGGCGGTACGTCGTGATATCGGCCCCGGATCATCTCACTGTACCTGAAGTTTCGCGGTGCGCGGGCCGCAGGCGCGCCTGCAAACGGTTCCAATGGCACCGGTGCACCCTGTGCTCCGGGAGGGTGCACAGGAGGGGCGCCCCGCACGACCCTTGCCCCGGCCGAGCGGCATCCCGGTCGCTGACGCATGCCCGTCATCAACGCCGCCTAGATTTGCCGACCGCAGGACAGGGGCGGCCATGAAAACGATGTTGATGTGGGTGGGCGTGGGAATCGCCTTGGGGATGACGGCGTGCGGCGATGCGGCGGCACCCGCGGTGAGCCGGGAAGAAGCGGCTGCGATCGACGTGGCAACCGGGGACGAACCTGCGGCGCCGTACGAGCGCGCGACGCGTGCGCTGTCCGCCGGCCGGATGCTGTCGCCGGCGGGCGACAACGCGGTGGAATACTACCTGGCCGCACGTGCGCAGGTCGCGGAGCAGGCGCGTGCGCAGGCGGCGCTGGCCGAACTGCAACCCTACGTGCTGATCGCCGCCGAGCAGGCGATCGCGCGCGGCGACGCGCCGGAGGCGCTGCGACTCCAGGGCCTGATCGAGCGCATCGATGCCCGTGCGCCAGCGTTGCCACGCCTGCGCACCGCCCTGGCCGCACTCGCGCGCGCACAGGCGGCACGTGAAGCGGCGATCGCGCAGGAGGCCCCGCAACCGCTTGCACCCGCAGCGGCCGCACCCGCGTTGCCGTCGCAGGCTGCCGTACCGGTGGCGCGAGCCCCCACGTCGCAAGCCGAGCCCGTGCCGCCTCCGCTTGCGCCGGCGGCGGTGCAGGACGCGCCCCCGCCGGCCAGCACGCCGCCGGCGGCATCGCGCACCGCGCAGGGCGCGCCGCCGCCGCGGCTGCTGCAGGATGCACAGCCACGCTACCCCTTGCCGGCGCTGCGTGCGCGCATCGAAGGACAGGCGGAAGTGGCCTTCACCATCCAGCCCGATGGCAGCGTGCGCGATGTCCGCCTGCTGTCGTCGACCGCAGACGGCATGTTCGATGCGTCGGCGCTCGCCGTGGCGCAGCGCTGGCGTTTCGAGGCGACCGGACGGGCGCATGCATCGAGCCGCACCGTGCGGTTCCGCTTGCCCGCCGGTGGTGCCCGCGACGGCTGAGTGGTGTCCGCGCGCGTCTGCGGCCAGAATGACGGCATGACGATCTCTTCCGCTTCCGCCGTCCTCGATACCGTCGAACAGGAAACCGGCCCGGCGCCGCAGTGGTCCGTGCTCTGGCTGCACGGGCTGGGTGCCGACGGCCACGACTTCGCGCCGCTGGTGCCCGAGCTGGTCCGTCCGGGTTGGCCGGCGCTGCGCTTCGTGTTCCCGCACGCGCCCGTGCGCGCGGTGACCATCAACAACGGCGTGCGCATGCGGGCCTGGTACGACATCGTGGGCATGGATTTTCCCACCCGTGCGGACAGCGCCGGTATCGACGAATCCATCGCCCAGGTGGAAGCGCTGATCGAACGCGAACAGGCGCGCGGTATCGCACCGAAGCGGCTGTTGCTGGCCGGGTTCTCCCAGGGCGGCGCGATTACCCTGGCCGCCGGCCTGCGCAGGCAGGTGCCGCTGGCGGGGCTCATCGCGCTGTCGACCTACCTGCCGGGCGCGGCCCAAGCCAAGTCCCATCTCGCCCAGGCGGCGACCGCACAGCCCGTCTTCATGGCACACGGCAGTGGCGATCCGGTGATCCCGCTCGTCCATGCCGAGCAGAGCGCGCGGGTGCTGGGCGAGCTGGGTTTCGACGTGCAATGGCACCGCTATCCGATGGCGCACCAGGTCTGCGCGGAGGAAATCCGTGACCTGGGTGACTGGATGGCGCAACGATTTGCGTTGTAATCCCCGCGTATCCCGACCGGGTGACGCAGGGCGCGGGCATGGGTAACCTAGGCCGCGGGGGATCACGCCAACGTTCAACGAGGACGCCTTTGCCGTGAAAGTGGTCATCGCCGACGACGAATCCCTGGCCCGCGAACGCCTGCGCGCCCTGCTGGCCGAACATGCCGGCATCGAGGTGGTCGCCGAAGCCGAGAACGGCCTCGACGCGCTGCAGGCCTGCTCCGAGCATCGTCCCGACATGGTGCTGCTCGACATCGCCATGCCCGGGGTCGACGGCCTGGAAGCGGCCCGCCACCTGGCCGCCTTCGACCCGCGTCCGGCCGTGGTGTTCTGCACCGCGTACGACGAACACGCGCTCTCCGCGTTCGAGGCCGCCGCCATCGACTACCTGATGAAGCCGATCCGCCCCGAACGCCTGGCGGCGGCGCTGGAGCGTGCCCGCACCTTCATCGCCGGTCGCGAGAGCCATCCGCCGGCGGCGAACAGCCAGCCGCGCACCCACCTGTGCGCGCGTCTGCGCGGCAGCCTGCGGCTGATCCCGGTGGACGAGGTGCATTACCTGCAGGCCGAAGAGAAGTACGTGGTGGTGCACCACGCCCGTGGCGAGGACCTGATCGAAGAGTCGCTGAGGTCGCTGGAGGAGGAGTTCGGCGGGCGCTTCGTGCGCATCCACCGCAACTGCCTGGTGGCCCGACACGAACTGGTCGAGATCAAGCGCGTCGGCGATGGTCATGTGCAGGCCATCCTGCGCCACGGCAAGGCCCCGCTGGAGGTCAGCCGGCGCTGCGTGGCCGGCCTGCGCGAGACCGTCAAGGCGCTCTGATCCCCGCCATCGCCGCGCCATGCGGGATAATGCCCGCATGACCACGCTGCGCATCGCCACCCGCAAGAGCCCGCTCGCCCTCTGGCAGAGCGAACATGTCGCCGACCGCCTGCGCGCCGCGCACCCCGGCGTCGTCGTCGAGCTGGTGCCGATGAGCACGCGCGGCGACGAAGTGCTGGACCGGTCGCTCGCCGCGATCGGCGGCAAGGGCCTGTTCCTGAAGGAACTGGAGCTGGCGATGCTGCGCGGCGAGGCCGATTGCGCGGTGCATTCGCTCAAGGATGTGCCGATGGAACTGGAGGGGCCGTTCGCGTTGCCCGCCATCCTGACGCGTGCCGATCCCGCCGATGCTTTCGTCTCGAATCTGTACGCCGACATCGCGGCGCTGCCACAGGGCGCGCGCGTGGGTACGTCCTCGCTGCGCCGGCAGGCGCAATTGCGCGCGCTGCGCCCGGATCTGGACCTGCGCGACCTGCGCGGCAACGTCAACACGCGCCTGGCCAAGCTGGACGCCGGCGAATACGACGCCATCGTGCTGGCGTGCGCGGGCCTGCAGCGGCTCGGTTTCGCCTCGCGCATCCGCGCGCGGCTGGATGCGCCGGACTGGCTGCCGGCACCCGCGCAGGGTGCCGTCGCGGTCGAGTGCCGCGCCGAGGATCCGGAACTGCTCGCGCTGTTCGCCGCGCTGGACGATGCCGCCACGCGCGTCTGCGTGGAAGCGGAGCGGGCGATGAACCGCGCGCTGCATGGCAGCTGCCATGTGCCGGTCGCGGCGTTCGCGCAGCGCGACGGCGACGAGCTCGTGCTGTCGGGCCTGGTGGGCTCGGTGGCCGACGGACAGCTGCTGCGCACGGAAGCGCGCGGACCGGCCACCGATCCGGATGCGCTGGGTCGCCGGGTCGCCGCGCAGCTGCTGGAGCAGGGCGCGGGCGCGTTCCTCGCCTGAAGGACAGCGCCTACTTGAAGCGGTAGACCACGTTCATGGTGGTCAGGGTGTCGGTCTTCTTGATGTCGGGGGCGACATCGCTGTTGTGGCGCGCCTGCCAGCCGGCCTTCAGCGCCAGGTGCGAGTTCATCGTCACCGACACGCCCAGATCGTTCTGCGCGAACGTGTTGTACTCGCCCGATTCGACCAGCAGCTTGTTGACGATCTCGGTGTTCTCGCTCAGCGCATAGCGCAGGTCGATCAGGCCGCGGCCGATGAAGCTGGCCTCGTTGCGTCCGTCCAGGGTGTCGTAGGCGCGGCGAAAGCCCGGGCCGACCTGCAGGTCCAAGTGCGCGCGTTCGTTCTCGATCACGCGGTTGCCGTAGCTCAGGCTCACCGACTGCTGCCGGCTGTAGGTGCCGAAGTCGTCTTCCTCATGGCGCACGGACGTGTTGAGCGTGCCGCGTTCGTCCATCAGGTAGGCGCTGTTGGCGGTCACCGTGTAGCGGTTGGCGGTGGTGCGCCGGTCGCGCACGATGCTGCCGTCGTCCAGCGTGCGGTTGTATTCGGAGCGGGAATGCAGTCCGAACAGGCTGCCGCTGTGGCGCCATGCGCCGCCATCGGTATAGGTCAGGTCCAGGCGCCCGTTGAAGCTTTCGTTGTTGCTGTTGCCGCTGGCGGCAGCGAAGCCCAGCTCGCCGCCGCCGGTGAACTTCGGTGCGGGCGGCGGAGGCGGCGGGGGTGTTTCCGGCATCGGACGCACCGCCATGGCCACCACCGGAAGCGCCATCCCGTGTTCTTTGGTGAAGCCCTTGCCGGTCGTGGTCGCGTCGACCTTGTCGTTGCGTGGCAGCGACATATCGGCGGCGCTGGCCTGGCACGCGCCGCCCGCCAGCAGGGCGAAGGCGAGCAGGGAACGGGGCATCCGGGCGGGCATGGCAGTCTCGGGGAGGATGGTTGTAATCGGTTACATGGTAGGCGGCGATGTGTGACACCACAACCCAAGTGCTTGTTCGGATTCAGGTTTGCGACATGCACTCGCGCACGCGCATGCGTCCGATCCGCGATGGCCGTCACGATCGACGGCGTTCCCCTTGCGGGTCGCTGGCGTCGGGCTGGACGCATCCGTTGCGCGCAGACCGGAGACCGTGCTTCGAGGATGAAGATCGCGTGCGCCGCATGGGCCCATGGCAGGCGTGCGTCGGTGAGCACGTGCTGGCAGAGCGGTGCACACTCCTTGCCGGCGTAGTGCGGCGCGACAGCGCCTTGGGTCCGCGCGTTGAGGGCGCCACGACGGTGAGGACACGCCGGGGCACCAGGCACCGCACGGGCCCAAGACGCCGTCGGCGCAGGTCCCCGTTGCCTGTTCCAACGGCGACGGGGCGATGAAAACGGCCATCCGTCGGTGATAATCCGGGCACGCCCCCTGCCGTGCCGCCCATGGACAAGATCGAACGCATCACCGCCCTGCACCGACTCCTCAAGGCGGCCCGCTACCCGGTCACGGTGAAGCGGTTGCAGGAGGAACTGGGCTGTTCGCGCGCGACGGTCTACCGCGACCTGGCGTACCTGCGCGATGCGCTGATGGCGCCGATCGAGGGCGACGGCGAAGCGGGGTTCCGCTACCACGCCGCCGAAAGCGACCGTTTCGAGCTGCCCGGCCTGTGGCTGAGCTCGGAAGAGCTGTATGCGCTGCTGGCGGCGCAGCAGTTGCTGGTGCGCACGGGGGGCGGCGTGCTGTCGGGCGCGCTGGCGCCGTTGCAGAAGCGCATCGAAAGCCTGCTGGCCGACCATGCCGGCGTGGACCACTGGCCGGTCGACCGTGTGCGCGTCATCCCGCACCGCGGTCGCAAGCTCGACGAAGCCAGCTTCCGTACCGTCGCCTCGGCCGTGCTGGAGCGCAAACAATTGCAGTTCGAATACCGCGCCCGTTCCACCGACGAGCGCACCCGGCGCACGGTGTCGCCGCAGCGCATCACCCACTACCGCGACAACTGGTACCTCGATGCGTGGGACCACGAGCGCAACGCCCTGCGCAGCTTCGCCGTCGACCGCGTGAGCAACGCGCGGCTGGCCGAAGAGGCCGCGCGCGACCTTCCGAATGAGGAACTGAACCAGCATCTGGCCTCGAGCTACGGCATCTTCTCCGGCGAGCCGAAGGGCTGGGCGAGCATCCTGTTCAGCGCCAAGGCCGCGCGCTGGGTCGCCGACGAACAGTGGCATTCCAAGCAGCAGGGCCGCCACCTGCCCGATGGCCGTTACGAGCTGAAGATCCCCTACAGCGTCTCGCGCGAGTTGCTGATGGACATCCTGCACTACGGCGCCGACGCGGAGATCGTCGAGCCCGCCGTGCTGCGCGAGCAGGCGAAGGCGCTGCTGGAACTGGCGCTGTCGAACTACGAGAAGCGATGATCCATGTAGGAGCGACGTCAGTCGCGACCACTGATCTCGAGTGTCTTGAAGCGGTACTCACGCGTTATGGCGCAGGAAGCAGGCGCCACTCTTGTTGCGAAGCATCCAGGGCAACGTCCGCAATCGGTCGCGACTGACGTCGCTCCTACAGGATGCCGAATCACGGTTCTTTCGGTTCGCCGAATCCCGGCGTCCCCACCTGCTGCGGCAGCTGCGGCACACGCACCAGTTGGCGGGCATTGATGCCGTGGTCGCGGGCGCGTTTCACCAGGTCCTGGTAAAGCGCATCGTCCATCATTGGATCCCGCGCCAGGATCCAGCCCATGTCGCGGCCGGGGTAGTCGGCCAGCGCCCAGGAGTAGTCGGGCGCCACCTCACGGATGCGCCATTTCGCCGGCACCACGCCGACGAACCACAGCGTCCACTCGCGATTGCCGGAGTCGCCCTTGACCGAGGCGCGGGCTTCGCGCGTCTGTCCGGGCTGGTCGAAGCCTTCCCGGTAGTGATACGTCACGCCCACCTTGTCGGTGTCGCGCAGCGCGTATTCGTAACGCGCGGCCACATGCCCGCGCTCGGCGAAGTAGGGGACGTGCGCGATGACGTTCCACGTGCCCATGAAGCGGGGCAGGTCCAGCGCGGCGGGGTCTTCCCGGACGGCGCCGCGATGGCCGCAACCGGCCATCAGCGCCAGCAGGCAGGCCAACAGCGCGAGGCGGACCACACGGGGAAACAACGGCATGGGCATGTTGACTCCTTTCTCCCCGTCTTACGGACACGCTAGCCAGCAGGATGCGAGGAAGATGTTAACCGGTGATGTCGCAGTCCGTGAGATGCCCGTGCGCCAGTGTGACGTCGTACCGACATCACCTCACGGGAGCCCCTTGCCATGTCCATCGTGTCCATCGCGTCATTCCCCTCGTCACGTCCGGTCGATCCCGATCGTCCCGACGCTGCCCTGGATCGCATGCTGCGTCGGGCCGTCCTGACAGGACTTGCGCTGGTGTTGCTGGTGCCGCTGGCGCGCGCCAGCACCGATGCCCTGGGCTGGTTGCCGCTGTGGCTGGTCGGCATGCCGGCGGTGGCGTGGTGGGCGCTGCACCGGTTCCGCCTGCCGGCGGCAGCGCGCCGGCTTCGCCCTGCGGTCCGCCGCCGCTCGCCCCAGGCCCGTCGCCTGCGTGCCCGCCACGCGGGCGTGGTCCGGGCGGCCTGACCTTCGGCAGGGGGTGGCCTCCGGGCCTTGTGCTAGCGTGACATGTTCATGAACTGCACCTCCGGAGCGCTCCCCGATGCCCAGACTCACCCATGCCTGCCTGGCCGCAGGTCTTGCCGTTGCGGGCGTGATGTCCGCCCCCGTCCACGCCGCGGAGGCTGATGTGTCCAACGACCCGTATGCGTGGCTGGAAGACGTCGAAGGCCAGAAGCAGCTCGACTGGGTGAAGAGTGTCAACGCCAGGGCCGAGGCCGAGATCGCGGCCACGCCCGCCTTCAGGCAGCTGGAAGCGGACATCCGCGCCATCCTCGACTCCGACGCCAAGATTCCCGGCGTGCAGAAGATCGGCGACTTCTACTACAACTTCTGGAAGGACAAGCAGCACGAGCGCGGTCTCTGGCGCCGCACCACGCTGGCCGAGTACCGCAAGGCGCAGCCGCAGTGGGAAACCGTGCTCGACCTGGACGCGCTGAACAAGGCCGAAGGCAAGAACTGGGTCTGGCACGGGGCCGACTGCCGCAAGCCCGACTACACGCGTTGCCTCATCGCGCTGTCGCGCGGCGGCGCCGACGCCGACGAGACCCGCGAGTTCGACCTGGTCAACAAGAAGTTCCTCGCCGACGGCTTCTATCGCCCCGAGGCCAAGGGCGCCCTGGGCTGGAAGGACGCCGACACCGTCTACGTGTACACCGACTTCGGTGCCGGCAGCCTGACCAGCTCGGGCTATCCGCGCATCGTCAAGGAATGGAAGCGCGGCACGCCGCTGGACAGCGCCAAGGTCGTCTACGAAGGCAAGCCGAACGACATGTACATCGCGGCTTACCACGACGACACGCCGGGCTTCCAGCGCGATTTCGTCAGCCGCACGCTGGCCTTCTACAACGACGAGCTGTACCTGCGCCGCGCCGACGGCACGCTGGCCAAGATCAACGCGCCCAACTCGGCCAACAAGGGCGTGTTCCGCGAGTGGCTGACGCTGGAGCTGCGCGAGCCGTGGACCGTCGGCGGCACGACCTACGCGGCCGGCTCGCTGCTGGCGGCGAAGTTCGATGATTTCATGGCCGGCACGCGCACGTTCGACGTGCTGTTCGAGCCGACCATGACCACCTCGCTCGCGGGCATGTCCGTCACGAAGAACCACGTCGTGCTGAACGTGCTGGACGACGTCAAGAACCGCCTCAGCGTGCTGACGCCCTCGGCGACGGGCTGGAAGCGCAGCGAGTTCGTGGGTGCGCCCGGCTTCGGCACCATCAGCGTCAGCGCGGTGGATGCCGACAGCAGCGATGCGGTCTGGATGACGGTCACCGACTACCTGACGCCGACCACGCTGTCGCTGGTCGAGCTGGGCAAGCAGCCGGAACAGCTGAAGTCGATGCCGGCGTTCTTCGATGCGTCCGGCAAGAAGATCGAGCAGCACTTCGCCACCTCGAAGGACGGCACCAAGATCCCGTACTTCCTGGTGCGTCCAGAAGGCCTGAAGTACGACGGCAGCACGCCGACCCTGCTGTACGGCTACGGCGGCTTCGAGATTTCGATGACCCCGGGCTACTCCGGCGGCGTCGGCAAGGGCTGGCTGGAGAAGGGGGGCGTCTATGCGGTCGCCAACATCCGCGGCGGCGGCGAGTACGGTCCGCGCTGGCACCAGGCCGCGCTGAAGGCCAACCGCCACAAGGCCTATGAGGATTTCGCCGCGGTCGCGCAGGACCTGATCGCCCGCAAGATCACCTCGCCGAAGCACCTGGGCATCCAGGGCGGCAGCAACGGCGGCCTGCTGACCGGCAACATGCTGACGCAGTATCCGGAGCTGTTCGGTGCGGTCGTGGTGCAGGTCCCGCTGCTGGACATGAAGCGCTACAGCCATCTGCTGGCCGGTGCGTCGTGGATGGCCGAGTACGGCAATCCCGACACGGCCGACTGGGAGTTCATCAAGACCTTCTCGCCGTACCACCTGTTCGATGCGAAGAAGGACTATCCGCCGACGCTGTTCATGACTTCGACGCGCGATGACCGCGTGCACCCCGGCCACGCCCGCAAGATGGCGGCGATGATGCTGGATGCCGGCAAGGACGTGCGCTACTACGAGAACATCGAGGGCGGCCACGGCGGCGCGGCGAACAACGCCCAGGCCGCGCACATGAGCGCGCTGGCCTATACCTTCCTCTGGCAGCAGCTGTCGAAGTAAGTCTTCGCTCCCTTCCCCCGCCTGCGGGGGAAGATGCCCGAAGGGCGGAAGGGGGCAGCGCCGACGTCAGACGGAGCCGCTGTCCCCCACCCCAACCCTCCCCCGCACGCGGGGGAGGGGGCCTATCCCGACGCATTGCATCCCGCATCCCCGGACCCCATCCATGAAGCCGACCTCCTTCCTGCTTGCCGCGACCGTCCTGATGAGTACCCCGATCACCTCCGCTTTCGCCGCCACCGCCACCCCGCCCGACGTGGCCAAGAAGCCGCACGTCGTGAAGGCGCCGCACGGCGCCGAGCGCAACGACGAGTACTACTGGCTGCGCGACGACAAGCGCGAGAACAAGGAGATGCTCGCCTACCTCGAAGCCGAGAATAAGTACACCGATACGGTGATGGCGCCGCTGAAGCCGCTGGAGGACACGCTCTACAACGAGGTCGTCGCGCGCATCAAGCAGGACGACGCCAGCGTGCCGTACCGCGAGCGCGGCTGGTGGTACTACGCGCGCTTCGTGACGGGCAAGGATTACCCCGTGCACGCGCGCCGCAAGGACGGCCCGGGCGTGGACGCGGTGTCGATCCAGAAGGCCAACGAGGCCGGCGACTTCGCCGGCGAGCAGGTGCTGCTGGACGTCAATGCGCTGGGCGAAGGCAAGGACTACTACAGCGTCGGCGACTACGAGGTCAGCCAGGACAACCGCCTGCTGGCCTATGCCGACGACACCAACGGCCGCCGCCAGTACACGATCCGCTTCAAGAACCTGGACACCGGCGAGATGCTGCCGGATACCGTGACCAATGCCGAGCCGAACCTGGTCTGGTCCGATGACGGCCGCACGCTGTTCTACGTGGACAAGGATCCGGAAACCCTGCTCAGCAAGCGGGTGAAGTCGCACGTGCTGGGCACGCCGGCCAGCCAGGACAAACTCGTCTACGAAGAGGAAGACGACAGCTTCTACATGGGCATCGGCCGTACCCGCGACGACCAGTTCATCTGCATCGGCGTGGAAAGCACGGTGTCCTCGGAGATGCGCTGCACGCCGGCGGCCAATCCGGGTGTCTTCACCGTGCTGGCGCCGCGCGAGCGCGACGTGGAGTACCAGGCCGATCATCTGGGTGGCCGCTGGGTGATCCGCACCAATGCCGACGGCGCCACCAACTTCAAGGTGGTCACGGCGCCGACGGGCTCGACCTCGCGCAAGGACTGGAAGGACTGGATACCGCACCGCGACGACGTGTTCGTCGAGGGTGTCGAGCTGTTCGACGGCTTCAGCGTGGTCTCCGAGCGGGCCAATGCGCTGGAAAGCCTGCGCGTGGTCAAGGCCGACGGCAGCAGCGAGTACATCAAGGCCGATGAGTCCGCCTATTCGATGGGCCTGTCCGCCAATCCCGAAACCGGCACCGACTGGGTCCGCTACAGCTACACGTCGATGACCACGCCGGCCACGACCTACGAAATCAACACGAAGACCGGCGAACGCCGCCAGCTGAAACAGCAGCCGGTGCCGGGCTACGACGCCTCGAAGTACGTGACCGAGCGCGTGTGGGCGCCGGCCCGCGACGGCAAGACGAAGATCCCGGTGACGCTGGTTTACCGCAAGGACGTCGCCCGTGATGGCAAGGCGCCGATGCTGCAGTACGCCTACGGCAGCTACGGCTCGTCGATGGATCCGAACTTCAGTATCACCAACATCAGCCTGCTCGACCGCGGTGTGGTGTACGCGCTGGCGCACATCCGCGGTGGCCAGGAAATGGGCCGTGCGTGGTACGACGACGGCAAGCTGTACAACAAGATCAACACCTTCACCGACTTCATCGACGTCACCGACTACCTGGTGAAGGAAGGCTATGCGGCCAAGGATCGCGTCGCCGCAATGGGCGGCAGCGCCGGCGGCCTGCTGATGGGCGCGGTGTCGAACATGGCGCCGGAAAAGTACAAGGTCATCCTGACCCTGGTGCCGTTCGTCGACGTGGTCACCACCATGCTGGACCCCAGCATCCCGCTGACCACCAACGAGTACGACGAGTGGGGCAACCCGGAAGAGAAGGGCTATTACGACTACATCCTGAAGTACTCGCCCTACGACAACCTGCAGGCCAAGGCCTACCCGGCGATGTTCGTCGGCACCGGCCTGTGGGACTCGCAGGTGCAGTACTGGGAGCCGGCCAAGTACGTCGCCCGCCTGCGTGACCTGAACACGAGCAGGAACACCGTCGTGTTCCGCACCAACATGGAGGCCGGGCACGGCGGCAAGTCGGGCCGCTTCCGCCAGTACCGCGAGCGTGCCGAGATGTACGCCTTCATGCTGGACCAGCTGGGCGTGGCGTCGAAGTAACCGCTTCGCGCGGCAACATAAAGAGCCGGGGAAACCCGGCTCTTTCCGTCTGCGGCCCGTCGCCGACAGGCGGCGCTTCAGTGACGCTCCTGGCCAGCCGATACCCTGGCAGGTCCTCGGTCGGAGTGATGCGTCATGGCAAGCTGGGGCGTGGTGGTCCGCTCCGCGCAGAGCATGTTTGCGCCGTCGGTGCGGGATTTGGGGTACAAGGTCGCCGTGCACGAGCCGTCTCCGCCACCGCCGCGCGACCTGCCCGACGCGCGCCCTGCGCGCTTCCGCTGGGCGTGGCGGCTGCTGGCCTATGCCAGCCTGGGGATGGGCATCGTGGGCGTCTTCGTGCCCGGCCTGCCGACCACGGTCTTCATCCTGATCGCCGCCTATGCCGCCTCGCGCGGCTCCGAACGTCTGCACCGCTACCTGGTCACCCACCCGCGCTTCGGCCCGATGATCCACGACTGGCATCTGCACCGTGCGGTCTCCCGGCGCGCCAAGTGGGCGGCCACGTGGACGATGCTGGTCAGTGCGGCGATCCTGCTGGCCGCAATGCTGTGGATGGGCTCGCATCGCGGGTGGATGGTCGCCTTGCCGATCGCCTGCATGACCACCGTCGCGCTCTGGCTGTGGCGACGTCCGGAGCCGCCGCACGGCCGGTGATCGACGATCGCATTCATCCCGCTGTGGCTATACTCGCGGCATGAACCGGAACGTCCGTCTTGCCTTCGCCGCCGCCCTCATGGCGGCCCTGTCCGCCTGCGGTGCCAAGGGCCCGCTGTTCATGCCGGAGAAGCCGGTCGAAGAGGCGCCGGTGACGCCGGCCGAGGCGGCACCGCCCGCGACCGACAGCGTCCCCGCCGAGCCGCCGATCGATCCGGCCACGGTGCCGGCCACCGACGGGAATGGCTGAGTCTCCGCACGCGCGGTCCAGGGCGATGCGTTTCACCAAGATGCACGGGGCCGGCAACGATTTCGTGGTGCTGGATCTCCGCGATGGCGCGCCGCCGCCGGATGCCGCGCTGGCGTCCGCGTTGGCCGACCGGCACCGCGGCGTGGGCTGCGATCAGATCCTGACCATCGAACCGCCGCGCAGCGCCGGTTCGGTCGCGGCCTACCGCATCTGGAACGCCGATGGCTCCGGCTCGCAGCAATGCGGCAACGGTGCGCGCTGCGTCGCGGCTTGGCTGGTGCGCGACGGTGTCGCCCGGGGCGATGTCTTCGAGGTCGACAGTCCGCTTGCCACGCATGCGGTGGAACGCATCGGCGATGACCGCTATGCCATCGCCATGGGCGTGCCCGAGTTCGTGCCGGCCCGCATCCCGCTGCAGGGCTTCGACCAGCCGCGGGCGGAGTACGACGCCGACGTGGACGAAGGCCTGCGGCTGCGTTTCGGCGCGGTGTCGATGGGCAATCCGCATGCCGTGATCGAAGTGCCCTCCGTCGAGGCGGCACCGGTCGCGCATTACGGCCCGCTGCTGCAGCGGGCGCGGCACTTCCCGGAATCGGTCAATGTCGGCTTCGCCGAAGTGGTGGCGCGCGACCGCGTGCGCCTGCGCGTGTACGAGCGTGGCGTCGGCGAGACGCTGGCCTGCGGCAGCGGTGCCTGCGCGGCCGCCGCCGTGCTGATCCGTCGTGGCCGGGTGGATCGTGACGTGGCCATCGTGTTGCCCGGTGGCGAACTGCGCATCCGCTGGCCGTCCGACGACGCGCCGGTCATCATGTCCGGGCCGGCGGCATTCGTATTCGAAGGGGAATGGACAGCATGAGCGAGACAGCGGAAAAAATGGGTGCGCACGAAGTCGCGGCGTGGCTGCGGCGGCATCCGACCTTCCTGAAGCAGTTCCCGGACCTGGCGCTGAGCATGGTGGTGCCGCGCGACGAAGGTCCGACGGCGTCGCTGGCCAGCTATCAGCTGGAAGTGCTGCGCGACAAGAACCGCGAGCTTTCCAAGCGCCTGGGCGACCTGTTCGCCAATGCGCAGGAAAACGAGCGCCTGGCCGTGCGCACCCACCAGCTGGCGCTGACGTTGATGAAGCAGGGGACCGCCGCCGACACCGTGCGTGCGATGGCGGCCTCGCTGGCCGAGGATTTCAACGGCGACCGCGTCAGCATCGTGCTGCTGCAGCCGATCGCCGGCCTGGAGGAAAGCGAGTGGTTGCAGGTGGTGCCGGCCGACAATCCGCACATGGCACCGTTCCGCGACTGCCTGCGCGACGGCGAGCCGATCTGCGGCCGCCTGCAGCCGGAGAAGCACGTGCTGCTGTACGGGTCGCGTGCCGAGGAAGTTGCCTCGTCCGCATTGCTGCCGCTGCCCGGCATCGGTCTGGTCGCGGTCGGCAGCCGCGACGGCAACCGCTTCTATCCCGGCATGGGCACGCTGTTCCTGCGCATGATGGGCGACACGCTGGTGACGGCGCTGAAGCGGTTCGATGGTTGAACTCGTCTCCGCAATCCTCCCCCGTCATTCCCGCGAAGGCGGGAACCCAGTGCCTTTGGCCGAGTGTGTCGCCGGCTTTCCGAAGCACGAAGTCGCTGGATTCCCGCCTTCGCGGGAATGACGGGGAGGGAAGATCCATGTCCACCGCCGACTTCCTCGCCCATCTCGACGTCGAGCGCCGCGTCTCGGCCCACACGCTGGACGCGTATCGCCGTGACCTGGCCGCGCTGGCCGAATGGGCGCACGCCCAGGACATCGCGGATCTGGCCGACATGCAGCCGGAACAGTTGCGCAGCTTCGTCGCCAGCGAACATCGGCGCGGTCTGTCGCCGAAAAGCCTGCAACGCCGGCTGTCGGCGTGCCGCAGCTATTACCAGTGGCTGCTGAAGCACGGTCGCATCGCCGCCAGTCCCGCCGCTGCGCTGCGCGCACCCAAGGCCCCGCGCAAGTTGCCGCAGGTCCTGGACGCGGACGAGGCCGTCAGGCTGGTCGAAATTCCCACCGACGCACCGCTGGGCAAGCGTGATCGTGCGTTGCTGGAACTGTTCTATTCCTCCGGTCTGCGCCTCAGCGAACTGTGCGCGCTGCGCTGGCGCGACCTGGACATGGCCGGCGGCATGGTCACGGTGCTCGGCAAGGGCAGCAAGGAACGCAAGGTGCCGGTCGGTTCGCATGCGCGCGCTGCGCTGACCGAATGGCGTCAGGAACGGCCGGCGGCGAACGAGGCTTTCGTGTTCCCCGGTCGCGGCGACGGGCCGATCTCGCAGCGCGCCGTGCAGATCCGCATCAAGCAACTCGCGAACCGGCAGGGCCTGTTCAAGCACGTGCACCCGCACATGCTGCGGCACAGTTTCGCCAGCCATATCCTGGAATCCTCCGGCGACCTGCGCGGCGTGCAGGAACTGCTCGGCCACGCGGACATCGCCACCACCCAGATCTACACCCACCTCGACTTCCAGCACCTGGCCAAGGTCTACGACGCCGCGCATCCGCGGGCGAAGCGGAAACGCTGAGTCCCTTGTAGGAGCGACGTGAGTCGCGACCGCAGATATCAACAGGCAAGACAGCCGTATCAGGCGCGGTCAGGAGGGTGTCGTACGTCGCCGGGTGTCCTGGGATCGCCGTCGCGACTCACGTCGCTCCCACAACGGCGCCAAACGTCATGCTTGAACCCGGAGGCAGCGTCCCCACCTCTGGGAGAACCCCCCGGAGGCCTCCATGGACCCCAGCCAGAACCCGAACGTCTTCCACGCCACCACCATCCTGTCCGTGCGCCGCAACGGCCATGTCGCCGTCGCCGGCGATGGCCAGGTGACGCTGGGCCACACGGTGATGAAGGGCAATGCGCGCAAGGTGCGCCGGCTCGGCCGCGACGGCCAGGTGCTGGCGGGCTTCGCCGGCGCGGCGGCCGACGCGTTCACCCTATTCGAGCTGTTCGAGGCCAAGCTGGAGAAGCATGGCCAGCTGACGCGCGCTGCCGTGGAACTGGCGAAGGACTGGCGCACCGAGCGTCGCCTGGGCAAGCTCGAGGCGCTGCTCGCCGTCGCCGACAGGGAAACCTCGCTGATCATCAGCGGTACCGGTGACGTGATCGAGCCGGAGGACGGCATCATCGCCATCGGCTCCGGCGGCTCCTACGCGTTGTCCGCCGCGCGCGCGCTGCTCGCGCATACCGAACTGGACGCGAAGTCCATCGCCGTCGAGTCGCTGAACATCGCCGGCGACATCTGCATCTATACCAACCGCAACGTGGTCGTTGAAGAGCTGTGATGGGTGATTCGTGATGCGTGATTGGCAACAACGAACTTCGCGCCGCTCGCCTTCCTCTGCTACCGCTTCTGACGAATCCCCAATCACTAATCACGAATCACGGCCATGACCAATCCCGGCTCTTCAACCATGACCCCGCGCGAGATCGTGCAGGAACTCGACCGCCACATCGTCGGCCAGCAGGCTGCCAAGCGCGCGGTCGCCATCGCGCTGCGCAACCGCTGGCGCCGCATGCAGCTCGACGACGGACTGCGCAATGAAGTGATGCCGAAGAACATCCTGCTGATCGGTCCGACCGGCGTCGGCAAGACCGAGATCGCGCGCCGCCTGGCCACGCTCGCCAATGCGCCCTTCGTCAAGGTCGAGGCCACGCGCTTCACCGAGGTGGGCTACGTGGGCAAGGACGTGGAGCAGATCGTCCGCGACCTGGCCGACACGGCGGTCAAGATGTACCGCGAGCAGGCCAAGGCGCGCATGCGCACGCAGGCCGAGGAGCGGGCGGAAGACCGCATCCTGAATGCCTTGCTGCCGCGGCGTGATGCGTCGGGTGGCAACGGCTTCGGTTTCGGCGCCGCCACGGCCACCGTCGACATCGGTGCCGAACCGTCATCGAAAGAGTCGGAAACGCGGCAGAAGCTGCGCCGCCAGTTGCGCAACGGCGACCTGGACGACCGCGAGATCGAGTTGGAACTGGCTGCCAACGTTGGCGTCGACATCATGACGCCGCCCGGCATGGAGGAAATGGGCCAGCAGCTGCGGCAGATGTTCTCCAACCTGGGAGGCGCCAAGACCCACAAGCGCACCGTGACCATCAAGGCCGCGCGCCCGCAGTTGATCGAGGAAGAGGCCGCCAAGCTGGTCAACGAGGACGACATCCGCGCCGCCGCCATCGAATCGTGCGAACAGCACGGCATCGTCTTCATCGACGAGATCGACAAGGTGGCCAAGCGCAGCGGCACCATGAGCGGTGCCGACGTCAGTCGCGAGGGCGTGCAGCGCGACCTGCTGCCGCTGGTGGAAGGCAGCAACGTGTCGACCAAGTACGGCACGGTGAAGACCGACCACATCCTGTTCATCGCCTCGGGCGCATTCCACCTGGCCAAGCCCAGCGACCTGATTCCCGAGCTGCAGGGCCGCTTCCCGATCCGCGTGGAGCTGTCGGCGCTGAGCAAGGAGGACTTCATCCGCATCCTCACCGAGCCGAAGGCCGCGCTGAGCAAGCAGTACGTGGAGCTGATGAAGACCGAAGGCGTGGCGCTGAGTTTCGCCGACGACGCGATCGACCGCCTTGCCGAGATCGCCGCGCTGGTCAACGAACGCCAGGAGAATATCGGCGCGCGTCGCCTGCACACCGTGCTGGAGCGCCTGCTCGATACGCTGAGCTACGAGGCGCCGGACCGCGACGGCCAGAGCGTCGTCATCGACCGCGCCTATGTCGATGCGCATCTGGGCGAACTGGTGCAGGATCCCGACCTGAGCCGCTACATCCTGTAGCGTGCGCCATGCGCACGACCGCATGAACCCATCTACATGCGGCCGTGCGCGCAGCGCACGCTACAGCCCGCACGCCCTGTAGCGTGCGCCATGCGCACGACCGCATGAACCCATCAAGACGCGGTCGTGCGCGCGGCGCACGCTACGCATGCGACAATCGCGGCTGTATCCGCTTCCCGGTCCGCCATGTCGACGCTGCCGCCGTGCCCCCAATGCCAGTCCGAGTACAGCTACGAGGACGGTGGCCAGTTGGTGTGCCCGGAATGCGGTCACGAATGGTCGGCCGACGTGCCGCCTGCCGGCGACGAGGAACGTGTGACCAAGGATGCCAACGGAAACCTGTTGCAGGACGGCGATACGGTCACCGTCATCAAGGACCTGAAGGTCAAGGGCTCGTCGCTGGTGGTGAAGGTCGGCACCAAGGTCAAGAACATCCGCCTGGTCGATGGCGACCACGACATCGACTGCAGGATCGACGGCATCGGCGCGATGAAGCTCAAGTCGGAATTCGTGCGCAAGGCCTGACCCCTGCGGGACGGAGATTCAATCCTCGCCGATATCCTCGTTCCACACCTCGGGGTTGGCGCGGATGTAGTCGCCGAGCATGGTGATGCATTCCTCGCTCTGCAGGTCGATGACCTCCACCCCGGATTCGCGCAGCCAGTCGATACCGCCCTGGAATGTCACCGATTCGCCGACCACCACGGTGCCGATGTTGAACTGCCGCACCAGTCCGCTGCAGTACCAGCACGGGGCCAGCGTGGTGACCATGATCGTGTCGCGGTAGCGGCGCTGGCGCCCCGCCTTGCGGAACGCATCGGTTTCGCCATGCACGGACGGGTCGCCCTCCTGCACGCGGCGATTGTGGCCGCAGCCGAGCAGGCGCCCGTCCTGGTGATACAGCGCCGCCCCGATCGGGATGCCGCCTTCGGTCAGACCCTGGCGCGCTTCGCTGATCGCGGTTTCCAGAAGGGCACGGTAGTCGGGAGAAGCGCTCATGGCGGCCTGCGTCGACGCTGGAGGGGGAACGGGATCATACAGGTGGAGAGTGTGATGCCACGCACGGCGCCCTGGCCGCATACCCGTTAGAACGCGGAGTGCGTTGCGTGGTGCGCGTTCAGGTCAGGGGAGCCGGGGAACATGAAAGGGAAGCTCAACAGGGTGTCGCGCGGTGCGCGAATCACGGCGATGCTGGCCGTGGCATGCGGACTCTCGTTCGCGACGGCGCTGCGCGCGCAGACCATCGAGCAGGGGTTGCTGCAGCTGGAGTGGGGCGATCCCGCGCCTGCGGCAACCGGCCAACCCCGTCTTTCGCCGCGCTTCAACGCCTCGCTGCTGAAGGATGACGGCAGCCGCCTGCCGCTCGATCCCGTGCAGGCACGGCTTGCCGCGGGCGATCTGTACGTGCTGGCCAACCGCCGCGTGGCGGTGGCGTTCGCGGCGCAGGGGCGGGTGATGTCGTCCGCACCCGCGATCGAGGCCATCGTGCCGGCCGATCGCGTCACCCAGTCGGCGCCCGTGCATGCGGCCAACGCACGCGTGATGGCGGCGGCGCCGATCAGCGGCACCACGCGCTGGGTGACGCTGATGTGCAAGTTCAACGACATCGTCGATGAGCAGAAGGACCTGGCGTTCTTCCAGTCGCAGTACGGCGAAGGCGTCGGCCAGCTGGGCCACTACTGGCGTGAGGTGTCGTACAACAAGATCAACCTGGTCGGCAGCACGGCGCATGGGTGGTATACGTTGCCGAACCCGCGTTCGACCTACGTGACCAAGGTGGACGGCAAGGACAAGGCGGACCTCAACAAGCTCTTCGCCGATTGCGCCTCGGCGGCGCCGGAGACCGTCGACCTGAATGCGCCGGTCGGCATCAACATGATGTTCAACGGCGACCTCGACGGGTTCGCCTGGGGCGGACAGAGCTGCGCCACCGTGCGCGGCGCGCGCCTGTGCAAGCGGGTGACGTGGAATCCGCCCTGGTCGTTCCGCAACCTGGCGCCGCTGGCGCACGAGATGGGGCATGGCTACGGCCTGCCGCATTCCGACAATTCCGACGGCGACAGCGATACCTACGACAATCCGTGGGACGTGATGAGCGACAGCTGGAACAACGCGGTGGCCGACACCACGTACGGCACGCGGCCCAAGCACATCAACATCTTCCAGCGCCATCGCCTGAGCTGGGTGGACACGGCGAGGCAGCGCGTGGTGCCGCTGGGCGATCTGGCCACGCGCGACATCGCTCTCGATTACGCGCATCTGACCGGCGCGGCCAATGCGCAGATGCTGGTGCTGTCGCTGTCGCCGCAGGCCGATCCCTACGCGACCGTGGTGTACACGCTGGAAGCGCGTAAGCGCGAAGGCACCTACGAAGGCAACCTGGCCGGCAACGCGGTGATCATCCACAAGGTGGAGCGGTCGGGCACGGCGTACAGCATGGATGCCGACACACCGCCGGCCAACCGCGCGAACAACGAAGGCTCGATGTTCAAGGTGGGCGAGCGCTGGGTCACGCCGGAAGCCTCGCATGCGGTGACGATCAAGGCGCAGACGGCCACCGGCTTCGTGATGACGGTCGGTCCGCCGCGCGTGATGAGCAGTCCGTTGCCGGCGCTGGTGCGGCCCGCGGCGGTCGCGGCGCCCGCGCCGTCGTCTGCGTCATCGACGCCGGGCACGCGCGCGGTCATTGATGACCGGACGCGTCCGCGTGCGCGCGATGCGTCCACGCCGCGTTGCGCGTCGGATGCGCGCAGATCGCCGGCGGGTTGCGCGCTGCGCGAACGCTGACCGGTAGGGGTTTTTCCGACACGCTGGGTGCGGCCCCGACAGCGCGCGCCAGGGCGCTGTCGGGGCCCGGATGGATGCGTTTCGCACGCGTTTGCTGACCGGCATCGCAGTTCGCGACATCCGTGCGGAAAACGTGTCCTGTCGCGTCCTTCACCCCTCAAGCACTCACCTTTGCAGCCGACACCCACGATGACGGCGTCATTCCGACCCGTCCATCGTGAATGGGGTCGCGCGTGGTCAACCACCGATCGGCCGGCACGTGGCGCAGGAGCATGCGGGTGCTCCTCGGCGCGGGATTGCCGGTGCTGGCATGTCTGTTTCCGTCGCTTCCGCTGCGCGCGGAAACGGTCCTGCAGGGAACCCTGCAGCTGCAGTGGGCCGATCCGCCGCGCGCGTTGCCGGGCCGCGTGCAGGCGCCACCCCAGCTGGACGCGTGGCTGGACATGGGACCGGGACGGCGTGTCGCACTGGATGTGGATCAAGCCAGGCGGGCGGCGGGCGATCTCTACGCATTGGCCAACCGCCGCGTGGCGGTGTCGTACGCGGTGCGCGCGGACATCGCCGCGTCGTCCAAGGTCATGTCGGCGGCCGGCGCACGTGCTTCGATCAGCGCCATCGTTCCGACCGACCGCCTGCCGCAGCGTGCGCTGGCGATGGGCGCCGATGGCCGCGTCATGGCGTCCGCACCGGTGATCGGCGCGACGCGCTGGATCACGCTGATGTGCAAGTTCGCCGACATCACCGCCGAACAGAAGCCACGCAGCTTCTTCCAGGAACAGTACGGCAATGCGCCGGGCCAGCTCGGCCACTACTGGTCCGAGGTGTCGTACGGCCAGATCAACCTGGCCGGCAGCACCGCGCATGGCTGGTACACGCTGCCGAAGCCGCGTGCGGCCTACCTGGCGGACGTCAACGGCAAGCAGAAGGCGCAGCTGTCGGAGCTGTTCGCCGACTGCGCCAGCGCGGCCGACCCCGAGGTCGACTTCGCCGGCATCCAGGGCGTGAACCTTATGTTCAACGGCGAGCTGGACGGCAACGCGTGGGGCGGCGGCGCGTGCAGCACGCTCGACGGGGTCTACGGGTGCACGCGCGTGACCTGGAGTCCGCCATGGTCGTTCGCCAATCTCGCGCCGCTGGCGCACGAGATGGGGCATGGCTACGGGCTGCCGCATTCCAACAACTCCGATGGCGACGGCGACACCTACGACAACCCCTGGGACGTGATGAGCGATGCGTGGCGGAACGCCACCAGCGATCCCGCCTTCGGGCTGTTGCCCAAGCATCCGAACATGTACCAGCGCGAACGACTGGGTTGGCTGCCTGCGTCGCGCAAGCGCGTGATCGAGGCCGGCAACCGCGAGACCCACGAGTTCGTGCTGGATGCGGGCAGCGTGCTCAACACGTCGAACACGCAGATGGTGGTGCTGGCCCTGCCCGCGCAGCCGGATCCCTACAGGACGGTGATCTACACGCTGGAAGCGCGTCGCCGCACCGGCACCTATGAATCGAAGCTGGCGGGCGACGCGGTGATCATCCACAAGCTGGAGGACTACGGCATCGCCTACAGCATCGACCGCGATACGCCGGCCGCCACGCTGTCGAGCAACGAAGGCTCGATGCTGAAGGTGGGCGGACGCTGGAACACGCCGGACGAACTGCATTGGGTCGAAGTGGTGTCGGCCACGGCACAGGGCTTCGTGGTGCGGGTCGGGCCACGGCCACGCTCGATGAGTTCGCCGGCGCCCGCGCTGGAGCGCCCCGCGAGCGTCGCGGCGTCCTCGTCGCCGGCGGCGCGTCCATCGTCGTCCACGCCACCGGCGCCGTCGGTGCCCGTCATCCGCGCGGCGGCGGGTCTGCATCGTCGTGCCTGCGCTGCACTGCCGTCCTTGCTGCGGAGGGCGCCGCTGTGCGCCCTGCTGGAGCGCTGATCCGGCTGGAGCCCTGATCGCGCCGGACCGTCGGCCACGCAACGCTCCGCATCTGCGGACGTCGTCGCATTCGGGTGTGACAGCGACGGAATCGGCGGACACGAACGCATACGTATTCGTCGCGACGGAGTGCGCACCGTGGCGCAGGTGAACGGCGACCTGCATTCCAGAACGCGACATTCGCCGTCGCGAACGGCAATCCCTTTGCCGGATCGAGCCTCCCGGAGCGATGTCCGAAGTAGTCGCGCGACACCGCGCGCTTTCGGAGAATGGAATGTACCGGGGCCGATGGATTCGCGCCGTATGCGCGACCATGCCGCGTGTCGTCGCGTGCCTGACGATGATGGCTGCGGCGGCGATGGAGGCGCACGCGGACGAGATCGTGCAGGGCGTGTTGCAGCTGCGCTGGGGCGACGGTCCGCCGGTGGCGCACGGCACGCCGCGCGCGGCACAGTTCGAAGCGTGGCTGGATGCGGGGCCGGAGCGGCGCTACCGGCTCGATGCCGCGCAGGCACGCGTCGCCGCCGGCGACCTGTACGCACTCGCCAACCGCCGTGTGGCGGTGGCCTACCGCGCACCGGCGCACGTGATGGCCGCCGCGGGCGCCGGCAACGCGATGCCTGTGGTATCGGGTATCAGTGCGATCGTCCCGGTCGAGGCATCGGCCGGCAGGACGATGGCCCGCAGCGAAAGCGTCGGCGGACGCACGCCGACGCTGTTGTCCGGCACCACGCGCTGGGTCACGGTGATGTGCAAGTTCGCCGATGTGCCGTCGGAACAGAAATCGCGCGCGTTCTTCCAGTCCCAGTACGGCGATGCACCGGGGCAGCTGGGCCACTACTGGTCCGCCGTGTCCTACGGCCGCATCGACCTGGCCGGCAGCACGGCGCATGGCTGGTACACGCTGCCGCGCACGCGGGCTTCGTACCTGTCCGTCGTGAACGGCCGCACCCGGGCCGACCTGTCGCAGCTGTTCGCCGACTGCACGGCGCTGGCCGATGCCGAGGTGGATTTCCGCGGTGCGCAGGGCGTCAACCTGATGTTCAACGCGGAACTGGACGGCAGCGCGTGGGGCGGCGGCGCCTGCGCAACGCTGGACGGCAGCTACCAGTGCACGCGCGCCACCTGGAACCCGCCCTGGGCCTTCAGCAATCTCGCCCCGCTGGCGCACGAGATGGGGCATGGCTATGGCCTGCCGCATTCGGACAATTCCGATGGCGATGCGGATACCTACGACAATCCCTGGGACCTGATGAGCGACGCCTGGCGCAACGCGGTCAGCGACGCCGCGTACGGGCTGCTGCCCAAGCAGCTGACCATGGCGCAGCGCGACCGGCTGGGATGGGTGGCGCCGGACAGCAAGCGCGTCCTGGCCGCCGACAACGCCGCCACGCATGACGTGCTGCTGGCCTGGGCGGACGGCGCCGCGGGCAGCGGCGCGCAGATGCTGGTGCTGGTCCAGCCGACGCAGCCCGATCCGTTCCGCACCGTCGTGTATGTGCTGGAGGCGCGCCGCCGCCACGGCAGCTACGACGGCAGGCTGGCGGGCGATGCGGTGATCATCCATGTGCTGGAGGACTACGGAATCGCCCGCAGCATCGACACCGACATCCCGTTGGCGGATTTCTCGAACAACGAAGGCTCGATGCTGCGCGTCGGCGAAAGCTGGCGTACGCCGGACGAGCGGCACTGGGTGGAGGTGCTGTCGATCACGGCGCAGGGCTTCCTGGTGCGCGTGGGACCCCGGCCGCGCGCGATGAGCACGCCATCGCCGGTGCTGGTCAGGTCGACCGTGTCGGCCGGGCAAGCGGCCACGCGCGCGACGGCATCGCCGGCTTCCGCACCGAAGGCCTCGCCGCCGGCGCGCCGGGCCCGCGCACAGGACCGTCGCTGCGACGTGCTGCCGCGGTTGCTGCGGCTGCCTACCCTGTGCGCGGTCCTGGCTCGCTGAGGCGCGTGCGATGGATGCCACGAGGCGGCCTTCGCGTTACGTGCGTTCCGTCCTGCGCAGGACGATGCTGCTGGTGCTGTGCGGCCTGCCGTGGGTGGCCGCGGCGCAGCAGATCGTGCAGGGCACCTTGCAGCTGCAGTGGGGCGATCCGGCGCCGGCCACGCGTGGCGAACGTGCGACGCCGCGGTTCGAGGCCTGGCTCGACGTGGGGTCGGGTGTCCGCCTGCCGCTGGATACCGCGCAGTCCCGGCGCGCCGCCGGCGATCTGTACGCGCTCGCCAACCGGCGGGTGGCGGTGTCGTATGCGCCCGGTCTCCACGCGGCGCGGATAGACGCCATCGTGCCCGCCGACGCAGCGGTCGCGCGCGATGCCGACCGGCACGTCAGCGGGCGGGTGCTCGCGGCCGCGAATGTGCAGGGCAGCACGCGCTGGGTCACGGTGATGTGCCGGTTCGCCGATGTGGCGGGGGAGCCGAAGCCGCGCGCGTTCTTCCAGCAGCAGTACGGGTCGGCGCCGGGCCAGCTCGGGCACTACTGGTCCGAGGTGTCCTACGGCCGGATCGACCTGGCCGGCAGTTCGGCCCATGGCTGGTACGCATTGCCACGCGCCCGCGCCGCTTACGTCGCCAGCGTCAATGGCGTGCTCAAGGTCGACCTGAATGCCCTGTTCGCCGACTGCACCGCGCAGGCCGATGCCGAGGTCGATTTCAGCGGTGTGCAGGGCATCAACCTGATGTTCAACGCAGAACTCGATGGCCGTGCCTGGGGCGGCGGCGCCTGCGCCGAGCTGGAGGGCGCATACCGCTGCATGCGTGCGACCTGGAGCCCCCCCTGGGCCTTCGCCAACCTGGCCGGCCTGGCACACGAGATGGGACACGGCTACGGGCTGCCGCACTCGGACAACGCCGATGGCGATACCGATACCCATGACAACCCCTGGGACGTGATGAGCGACGCGTGGCGGCATGCGACCCACGATGCGGTCTACGGCCTGCTGCCCAAGCATCCGGGCATGATCCAGCGCGAACGACTGGGCTGGGTGCCCGATGCGCGCAAGCGCGTACTGGGGATGGACAACCGGCAGGTGCACGAGATCCCCCTGGACGTGGCCGGCCTGCGCGACGCGGACGGCGTGCAGATGATCGTGCTGGAGGGCGTGCCCCAGCCCGACCCTTACCGCACCGTCATCCATGTCATCGAAGCGCGCCGGCGGGCAGGCGCCTACGAAGCCGCACTGGCCGGCGATGCGGTGATCATCCACACGCTGCAGGACTACGGCATCGCCCGCAGCATCGACGCCGACCTGCCGCCGGCGGACCTGTCGAACAACGAAGGCTCAATGTTCAGGCCGGGCGAGATCTGGAGCACGCCCGATGGCCGCCATCACCTGCAGGTCGTGTCCGCCACCGATCACGGCTTCGTGGTGCGGATCGGCCCGCGCCCGCGCGTGATGAGCCTGCCGATGCCCGCCCGCGAAGCGCCGGCCGCGACGGCGCAGGCGTCGTCCGCGCCACCACCGCTGCTCCAGCGCGTACCGGCCACGCCCCCGCAGGCGCCCTCCGGCCTGCGCGAGCCGGCCCGCATGCGCCTGCTGCCGCGGCACCGCTGAGCGCTGTGAGGAATGCGCGGGCCGGGGAGTGCGATAATCCCGGCATGAGCGAATCCCCCTACGAACGCGGCACCACCCATTTCGGCTTCCGCGACGTCGCCGCCAAGGACAAGCAGAAGCTGGTCGGCGAAGTCTTCACCTCGGTCGCCGGCAAGTACGACCTGATGAACGACCTGATGAGTCTCGGCATCCACCGGGTCTGGAAGCGGTATTTCGTCAGCACCTGCCAGGTGAAGCGAGGCGACCGCGTGCTCGACCTGGCCGGCGGCACCGGCGACATCGCGGCGCTGTTGAAGGACCGCGTGGGCGACACCGGCCAGATCGTGCTGGGCGACATCAACGCCGGCATGCTGTCGGTGGGCCGCGACCGCATGACCGACCGCGGCGTGGTGCAGGGACTGGAATACGTCCAGTGCAACGCCGAGGCGCTGCCGTTCCCGGACGCGAGCTTCGACCTGGTGACCATCGCCTTCGGCCTGCGCAACGTCACCGACAAGGCGGCCGCGCTGCGCGAGATGCACCGGGTGCTGAAGGTGGGCGGGCAGGCGCGGGTGCTGGAGTTCTCCGAGGTGACCGTGGACTGGTTCAAGCCGGTCTACGACTTCCACTCGTTCAAGGTGCTGCCGAAGCTGGGGCAGCTGTTCGCACAGGACGCCGGCAGCTACCAGTACCTGGCCGAAAGCATCCGCAAGCATCCGCCGCAGGCCGAACTGCAGGGCATGATGGACGAGGCCGGCTTCGCCCGGACCGGGTTCAAGAACCTGTCCGCCGGCATCGTCGCCATCCACACCGGCTACAAGGTCTGAACCGGGCGGCCGCGCCATGGCGCGGTAAACTGGGCATTCCCCTGTAGCGCTGGAAGTCCCCTGATGCGTTCTCTGGCTTTGCTGTTGTCCTGTGCCGCCGTGCTGGCGGCCGGTTGTTCCAAGGAACCCGACCCCACCCCCGTGGCCGCCACCCCCAAGCCCGCCGTCCAGGCACCGGTCGACCGCGACGAGCATTCGTATGCCGAGCCGCAGAAGGTCGCCATCTACGACCTGGCGCTGGATATTGCCGTCGATTTCGACGCCAAGACCATCGGCGGCACCGCGACCTACACGCTGGACTGGAAGGACAAGGCCGCCACCCAGCTGGTGCTGGACACGCGCGACCTGACCATCGCCAAGGTCGAAGGCCTTCGACAGGCTCAGGCCGATCGTGCCGAGGAGTGGGCGCCGCTGCAGTACGCGCTGGCCGCCAAGGATGCGGTGCTGGGCAGCAAGCTGACCATCGAGACGCCGGCCCGCAACGCCAAGGTCCGCGTCACCTACGCCAGTTCGCCGGAGGCCTCCGGCCTGCAGTGGCTGACGCCGGAGATGACCGAAGGCAAGCAGCTGCCCTTCATGTTCAGCCAGTCGCAGCAGATCCATGCGCGCAGCTGGGTGCCGCTGCAGGACACGCCGCAGGTGCGCTACACCTACAGCGCTCACGTGACCTCGCGCCCGGACGTGATGGTGCTGATGAGCGCCGACAACGACCCGGCCGCCGCGCGCGACGGCGACTACACGTTCAAGATGCCGCAGAAGATCCCCTCGTACCTGATGGCGATCGCGGCCGGCGACCTGGTGTTCAAGCCGATCTCCGCGCGCAGCGGCGTGTGGGCCGAGCCGGCGATGGTCGACCGCGCCACCAAGGAGTTCGAAGACACCGAGAAGATGATCGCCACCACCGAGCAGCTGTACGGCCCCTACCGCTGGGACCGCTACGACATGCTGGTGCTGCCGCCATCGTTCCCGTACGGCGGCATGGAGAACCCGCGCCTGAGCTTCATCACGCCCACCGTGATCGTCGGCGACAAGACGCTGGTCTCGCTGATCGCGCACGAACTGGCGCACAGCTGGTCCGGCAACCTGGTGACCTTCTCCAGCGCCAAGCACGGCTGGTTGAACGAGGGCTTCACCAGCTACGTCGAGAACCGCATCGTCGAGGCGCTGTACGGCAAGGAGCAGGCGAGCATGGAGTATGCGATCGCCCGCAACAGCCTGAAGAAGGAGATCGGCACCATGCCGGAGGCGACGCAGTCGCTGGCGGTCAAGCCGGGCACGCAGCTGGACGCCGACGACGCGCTGAGCGCGGTGTCGTACGACAAGGGCGCGTGGTTCCTGCAGTTCCTGGAAGAGCGTTTCGGCCGGCAGGCGTTCGACGCCTTCCTGCGCGGCTACTTCGATCATTTCGCGTTCCAGAGCATCACCACCGAGCAGTTCCTCGATTACGCGAAGAAGCACCTGTTCGACAAGCATCCCAACCTGGTGACCGATGCCGAGATCCAGGCCTGGGTCTACGGCACGGGCATTCCCGCCAACGCGCCGCAGGTGCAGTCGCGCGGCTTCTCCAACACCGACACCGCACGCATCGCCTGGCAGGGCAGCGGCCAGCTGCCGAACAAGCAGCTGACCGACGCCTGGGTGACGCAGCAGTGGGTGCATTTCCTCGAGGGCATGGGCGAGAAGCTCACGGTCGAGCAGCTGAAGCAGCTCGACGGCGCCTACGGCTTTACCGGTACCGCCAATGGCGAGATCGCGATGCGCTGGTATCCGCTGGCCATCCGCAGCGGCTACGTGGACGCGCAGCCGGAGATCGCGAAGTTCATCGAGCGCGTCGGCCGTCGCAAGCTGATCATGCCGATCTACGAGGAGCTGGTGAAGACGCCGGAAGGCCTGGCGCTGGCGAAGGAGAGCTTCGCGCGTGCCCGGCCGGGTTACCACCCGATCACGACCGGCTCGGTCGAAGCGCTGCTGGCGAAGGCCCCGGCGGCGCCGTAAGCCATGGCGTTGCGCCTGACCCGCACACGGACGGTCGCCTTGCTGGCGGCCGTTCTTGTTTGCGCGGTGGCAGCGGTCTGGCTGTGGCGCGACCCGATGGCGCCGCTGCGCAACGGCTTTGCGCTGCAGGGGTGGTGGATCGGCCTGTCGGAACGGCACGTCGTGGCGGGCGACCATCGCTGGGTCTACGACGAAAGCGATGCGGATGATCCCACCGCAGCGACCGTGGTGATGGTGCACGGCTTCACGGGCGGCAAGGAGAACTGGTATCCGCTGGCCGAACGGCTGCGCGGCCGCTACCGGCTCGTCATCCCCGACCTGCCGGGATGGGGCGAAAGCCAGCGCATCGCCGGGGCCGACTACGGTTTCCGCGCACAGGCCGCGAGACTGGCGGACTTCCTGCGTGCGGTCCGCCGCGATGGCAGTCCCGTCGTGCTGCTGGGGCATTCGATGGGCGGTGGCATCGTGGCCATCACGGCCGCCGACCACCCGGCGCTGGTCGCACGCGTGGCGCTGATCGACGCGGCGGGCGTGCGCTTCGCCGACAACGCCTTCGGCCTGGAGGTGCTGGCCGGACGCAATCCGTTCGCGGTGCATGACGCGGCCTCGCTGCAACGTTACCTGGACACCGTCTTCCACGATCGGGCGGCACAACCGGCGATTCCGTGGCCGGCGTCGAAGGCGGTGATCGACTGGCGCATCGCGCAGGCGCCGTTCGAGCAGCAGGTGCTGGACCGTATCGGACGCAGCGAGGAGCGCTTCCTGCCCGGCGAGCGCGCGGCATCGATCCGCCAGCCGGCGCTGCTGCTGTGGTGCCGGCAGGACCGCGTGATCGATCACAGCGCGATGGCGCTGTATGCACAGACGATGCCGCAGGCGATCCAGGTTTCACTGGACGGTTGCGGCCACATGTCCATCATGGAAAAACCCGACGACGTGGCGGCCGCGGTCGTCCTGTTGATCCAGCAAGGAACCCCCCGATGACGATGAAGCACACGACCCACGCCTTCTCCCTGGCGCTGGCCTGCGCGCTGGCCGTGTCCGCCTGCGGCGACCGCGAGGCCGAACGCGCCGCCGCCGCGGCGGCGGAAACGGCCGCGATGGAACAGCAGGCCGACGAGCTGGCGAAGAAGTACGACAGCGCCGTCGCCTCCAACGACTGGGACATGGCGCGCATCCATGGCATCGCACTGGTCGACCAGTACCCGCAGAGCACCGCGGCCACACGCATCGGCCCTGCGCTGGACGAGGTGAAGTCCAAGGCCGAGACCGCGCGGGAGCAGCGGCGGATGGAAGCGCTGTGGGCCTACGCGCAGGTGCCGGCCGGCAAGGGCATCCAGCGTTCGGCGATGATCTACAGCAAGGAGCCGGTGGACGTGGACGGCAGCGGCGCCAGGCCGGTGCAGCTGGTGTTCCGCGACCACCCCGAGTGGAAACGGAGCAGTTACCTGGTGCTGCAGGCGAGCGACTTCGCGAAGGCCTGCTACACCCGTTGCCAGGTGACCCTGGTCGCCGACAGCGCCGCGCCCAGGCGCATGGCGGCGCACCGGCCGGATACTGACGAAGCGACGGCGATGTTCATCGACGACAACAAGGCGCTGTGGCGTCTCGTGCGCAAGACGAAGGTGCTGGAAGTCGAGTTCCTGGTGAAGGACGGCAGCCCGCGCACGGCCGTGTTCGAGGTCGGCGGACTGGACGGCAGCCAGATGCCGGGATGGGACTGACGCCGGCAGCGGCACCCGCCGCCGTGCCGGCGCTGGCGGACCTGCGGCACTGGGTGTTCGACCTGGACGGCACGCTGACGGCGCCGGTGCACGACTTCGTGTTGATCCGGCGTGCGCTGGAGATCCCGGCCGACGCCGACATCCTGGGCCACCTCGCCGCGCTGCCGGCGGATCAGGCGCGCCAGAAGCACGACTGGCTGATGCGGCACGAGCGCACGCTGGCCGAAGCGGCCACGCCGGCGCCGGGCGCGGTGGCACTGGTACGCGCGCTGCACGGCCGGGGATGCCGGCTCGGCATTCTCACCCGCAATGCGCGCCCACTGGCCACGGTGGCGTTGGGCGCCATCGGTCTGGAGGGCGTGTTCGACCCCACCGACATCATCGGGCGCGACGAGGCGACGCCGAAGCCGGCACCGGACGGCCTGCATGACTTCGCGGATCGCTGGAACGTGTCGCCGGCGCAGATGGTGATGGTGGGCGACTACCGGTTCGACATCGAGTGCGGTCGCGCCGCCGGCACGCATACCGTGCTGGTCGGCGACACCGATGAGGCGTGGTCGGCGTGGGCGACCTGGCGGCTGGCCGATTGTGCGGCGATCCTGGCCGAGATCGACCGTGCGCCTGCGCGAGACGGGCGCGATCCGGCATGAGCCTTCCGCGCGACGTATCGCGCCGCCCGATGCACTTACGACACCACCCGGTTGCGCCCCATCGCCTTGGCGCGATAGAGCGCCACATCCGCCTGGCTGAGCAACGTCTCCAGCGCATCGGCGTGCATCGACGCGGATGACAGCGCCACGCCCACGCTGACGGTGATGTCCAGCACGCGGCCGTCGTCGAGCGTGATCGGTTCGCTGGCCAGGTGGCGCAGGCGCTCGGCGACGCGCATCGCCGCGTCGGCGTCCAGTCCGGGCAACAGCGCCGCGAACTCCTCGCCGCCGAACCGCCCGAACAGCCCGTCCTCGCGCAGGTGTTCGCGCATGCGGGTGGCGAACGTCACCAGCACCGCATCGCCGGCCGCATGGCCGTGGCGGTCGTTGACCGACTTGAAGTGGTCGATGTCGAGCATCATCGCGACCACCGTACCGCCCGTGCGTTGCGCACGTTCGGCCAGTTCGCGACCGCGCCGCAGGAAGGCGGCGCGGTTCAGCGTGCCGGTCAGCGGGTCGTGGTCGGCGGCGTGGTTGAGCGTGGCCAGCAGCCGGTTGCGCGCCGCATTGACGCTGGCCACGGTCAGCGGCGCCACCGCCAGCAGCGCCATGCCCATGCGCAGCGAGATCACCGGCAGCGGGCCATCGCCCTGCAGCTGCAGATCGATCACGCCGGTGGCGATCGCCATCAGCGTCCACACGCACAGCAGCAGGGTGACCAGGGCGGTGGTGAACAGGCGGTAGGCCAGCGCGCACCACAACAGCGCGGGAACCGGGAAGGCGATGGCGCCCGGGCCGCCGATCGCCACGCCCAGCAGGATCGTCAGCAGCAGCGCCAGCAGCGGCATCACCGTCAGCGGGCGCCGCCGCAGCCGCACCAGGCGCTCGCGCAGCGCATGCCCCAGCGTGGCCGGCGCCGGTGCCAGCAACACCACCGGCAGGATGGCGACATAGCAGACCAGCTCGGCCGAGAACCAGAAGCCGCTGGTGGCCAGGAAGCCCAGCTTCATCGACGAGGTCAGGCTGCCCGCCAGTCCGGCCGCCAGCGCCGCGGCGGCGGACACCGCCAGCACCGACAGCATCGACAGCGGATGCTGCAGCTGCCGGTCCTCGTGGCGCACCCGGCGGAACACCAGAAAGCCGGCCGCCACGCCCGCCAGGTTGGCGGTGGTCAGGCGCAGCGTGGTGAACAGCGGACTGCCGGTCAGCAGGTCGGCCGCGACATAGCCCAGCGCGGCGGCAGCCCAGCCGGCCGGCGAGGCGAGGGCGGGACGCCGGGCGAACAGGCCCAGCAGCAGCGCATTGGTGGGCCAGAACGCGGCCAGCTGGTGCTCGGGGCGGGTCAGGATGCCCAGTCCGCTGGCGATGAAGACCACCGCGACGATCAGCAGGGCCTGCAGCGCGAGCTGGCGGAACGTGGCAACGGCGGAGACGGGGACGTCTTGCGAAAAAGGTTGCCGATGCTGCACGACCATGCTGCCCCTGCCCGTTGCCGACTGCGCGGGACAGCGCACCGAACGCCGCTTCCCCGGCGCTAACCTTACGTCACAAACAGGTCCGGGTGGCGACCATCCCGGGGGAAACGTCGAGTCACATTTGAGGCGCAGGAGAGAGGGGCGTGCACATCGCGGACGGCGTCGCCGCCCACGCCCGGCCGCGGCCGGCCTACAGCGCGTAGCCGAACTGCTGCTTGAACTGTTCGTTGAATTCGTCGAAGTCGAAGCGCTGGTTCTGCGTCCCCGGATGCTCGACCTTCAGGGCGCCCATCAGGTTGCCCATGCGGCCGATGGTGAGCCAGTCGTAGCCCTTCTCGATGCCGAAGATCAGGCCGGCGCGGAAGGCGTCGCCGCAGCCGGTCGGGTCGGTCACCCGGCGCTCGTGCGCCGGCGGGATGTCGAAGGTCTTCTCGGGCGTATGGATCTGCGAACCGTGCGGACCACGCGTGGTGATGTAGGCCTTCACCCGCTGGACGATGTCGGCCTCGCTCCAGCCGGTGCGCTCCTGCAGCAGGTTGGACTCGTAGTCGTTGACGGTCACGTAGTCGGCCAGTTCGATGAAGTGGCGCAGTTCCTCGCCGTTGAACAGCGGCATGGCCTGGCCCGGGTCGAAGATGAACGGGATGCCGGCGTCGGCGAATTCGGCGGCATTCTGGATCATGCCCTCGCGCCCGTCCGGGCTGACGATGCCGAAAGTCACCCCAGCCACGTCCTTCACGTGGTTCTCGTAGCTGCGCATCATCGCGCCCGGATGGAAGGCGGTGATCTGGTTGTTGTCGTGGTCGGTGGTGATGAAGGCCTGCGGCGTGAACAGTTCGTCGATCACCTTCACCTGATCCAGCGTGATGCCCTGCTCGACGAAGTGCTCGCGGTACGGGCCGAAATCCTGGCCCACCGTCGCCATCGGCACCGGGTCGCCGCCCAGCAGCTTGAGGTTGTAGGCGATGTTGCCGGCGCAGCCGCCGAACTCGCGGCGCATGCGCGGCACCAGGAACGACACGTTCAGGATGTGCACCTTGTCCGGCAGGATGTGGTTCTTGAACTGGTCCGGGAACACCATGATGGTGTCGTAGGCAAGGGAACCACAGATCAGTGCGGACATCGGCAGACTCGGCTGGAGGGCGGGTGCGGCCGTCCCGGGCCGCAGGAAAAGCGGGACGTGCGCCCCATTCCCGGCGCGCCGGTGCGAAGGTTACCGGCTGGACCGGGCGGCGGCCAGTCTTGTCCGACGTCGCGGCACGGCGGAGCGGTGCGGGCCACGACCGCGCATGCGTTCGGCGAAGCGCGGTTTTTCCTGTGCATTTACGAGATTTTTCCTTGCCCGCACCATGCCGGATTGTTAGGCTAGCCGACTTGTTTTTTGCCCAAAAAATCGCCAGCCCCGCGCGATTTTCCAGCCCCCAGCAGGAACCCGTCCCCCGATGTTCAAGAAGCTCCGCGGCATGTTCTCCAACGACCTGTCCATCGACCTGGGCACGGCCAACACCCTGATCTACGTGCGCGGGCAGGGGATCGTGCTGAACGAGCCGTCGGTCGTGGCGGTGCGCCAGGACCGTGCCATCGGCGGCTCGCGTTCGGTCGCGGCGGTGGGCGCCGAGGCCAAGCAGATGCTGGGCCGCACGCCGGGCCACATCACCACCATCCGCCCGATGAAGGACGGCGTGATCGCCGACTTCACCTATACCGAGGCGATGCTGAAGTACTTCATCAAGAAGGTGCACAAGTCGCGCTTCCTGCGTCCCAGTCCGCGCGTGCTGGTGTGCGTGCCGGCCGGCAGCACCCAGGTCGAGCGCCGCGCCATCAAGGAATCGGCCGAGGAGGCCGGCGCGCGCGACGTCTACCTGATCGAAGAACCCATGGCGGCCGCGATCGGCGCCGGCATGCCGGTGACCGAGGCGCGCGGCTCGATGGTCATCGACATCGGCGGCGGCACCACCGAGGTGGCGGTGATCTCGCTGAACGGCATCGTCTACTCGCAGTCGGTGCGCATCGGCGGCGACCGCTTCGACGAGTTCATCACCAACTACGTGCGCCGCAACCACGGCATGCTGATCGGCGAAGCCACCGCCGAGCGCATCAAGCTGGAGATCGGTTGCGCCTACCCGCAGGCCGAGGTGCAGGAGATGGAGATCTCCGGCCGCAACCTCGCCGAGGGCGTGCCGAAGATGATCAAGATCAACTCCAACGAAGTGCTGGAGGCCCTGCACGAGCCGCTGTCCGGTATCGTCAGCGCGGTCAAGCTGGCGCTGGAGCAGACCCCGCCGGAGCTGTGCGCCGACGTCGCCGAGCGCGGCATCGTACTGACCGGCGGCGGCGCCCTGCTGCGCGACCTGGACCGCCTGATCAGCGAAGAGACCGGCCTGCACGTGCAGGTGGCCGACGACCCGCTGACCTGCGTGGCCCGCGGTGGCGGCCGTGCGCTGGAGCTGGTCGACATGCACGGCAACGAGTTCTTCGCGCCGGAATGAGGAAGGCAGGAACGAGTGGCGAGGAGTGAGAAGTGAGTGGAAGCCACTCGCCCGCCCTGGCCTGCGTTGCACTCCTCACTTCCCACTCCTCGTTTCTCTCCACGCGTCCCTAGCCCGTGCCCTCCTACGCCGGTCCGCCCGTCGCCTCCCGTCCCGGTGAAGTCGCCAGCACGCTGCGGCTGCTGGGTTATCTGGCGCTGACCATCGCCCTGGTGGTCATGGACCATCGCGGCGGCTGGCTGTCGCAGCTGCGCTCGCAGCTCAACGTGGTCACCCAGCCGCTGTGGTGGGTGGCGGGTCTGCCCGGGCGGGTGACCACCCGCGTCCAGGACGATGCCGCCACCCGCGCCGGCCTGATCGAGGAGAACGGGCGTCTCCGCAACGACCTGCTGGTGGCCAACGCCCGGCTGGCCCGTCTGCAGACGGCCGCCACGGACAACGCGCAGCTGCGCGCGTTGCTGGGCGTGAAGACCTCGCGCGGGCTGGACGTGCAGCTCGCGCCGATCCTCGATGTCGACCTGGCACCCGGTCGGCAGCGTCTGGTGCTGGACGCCGGCAGCCGCGCCGGTGCGAAAGTGGGGCAGTCGGTCATCGATGCCGGCGGGCTGATGGGCCAGATCATCGACACCACGCCGGCGCACGCCACCGTGCTGCTGCTCACCGATCCGGATCATGCGGTGCCGGTGATGGTCGCGCGCAACGGCGTGCGCCTGATCGTCTACGGGCGCGGCCGCAGCGACCTGCTGGAACTGGCCGACGTGCCGCTCAACAGCGGCATCGAGGTCGGCGACCTGCTGGTGACTTCCGGCCTGGGCGGCCGCTTCCCGGCCGGATTCCCGGTCGGCAGGATCTCCGCGCTGCGCCCGGACGACAGCCATGCCTTCCTGGTGGGGGACGTCACGCCGGCCGCGCGCCTGGATCGCGGCCGCGACGTGCTGCTGCTGAAGTCCGCGCCACCGCAGCCGTTGCCAACCCCGGATCCGTCGCGGTTTCTGCCGGAGGTGGCGACGCCTGGCGAAGGTGCCGCGCAGCCGGCGGGAGCGCCACCTGTCGCGCCCGCGACCCAGAGCCCCTCTCCCCCCGGGAGAGGGGTTGGGGTGAGGGCTGACGAAGGCAGCACCGGGGCGGCTGCGCAGAATACATCCGCGCCCGCGCCCACTTCTTCGCAAGCCCCACGCCCCGCGAACGTCCCGACCCTCACCCCAACCCCTCTCCCGGCGGGAGAGGGGCTCAACGGCCGCGCGCCCGTAACCGGCGAAAGACTCGACCGCGATACTCCGGCTTCGCCCCGCCCGACCACGCAGGAGCCGCAGCGATGAGCCGCGCCCGTACCGGCTGGCTGATGCCGCTGAGCGTCATCGTGGCCCTGCTGCTCGGCCTGCTGCCGTTGCCGGAGGTGCTGCAGCCCCTTCGCCCTTACTGGCTGGCGCTGATCGTCGCGTACTGGGTGATCGAGGCGCCGGACAGCGCGGGCCTCGGCTTCGCCGTCGGTATCGGCCTGGTCGCCGACCTGATGTTCGGCACGCTGCTGGGCGAACAGGCGCTGCGCCTGCTGATCATGGCCTTCATCCTGCAGCGCTTCCGCGCGCGGCTGCGCTTCTTCCCGATGTCGCAGCAGGCGCTGGCGATCGGCGGCCTGCTGCTCAACGACCGCATCGTCACCACCGTGGTGCACCTGACGCTGGGCGAACCGACGCTGCCCTGGCAGTACTGGTGGGCGCCGTTGCTGGGCATGCTGTTCTGGCCGCCGCTGTTCGTGCTGATGGACGCGCTGCGGCTGGGTCGCCGCCGGCGGGGCTGAGCGATGATCGGAGCCCGCCGACGCGGCAAGAACCCGCACGCCGAAGCCGACCAGTTCCGCCGCCGTGCGGTGACCGGCTTCGTGGTGGTGGCGTTGTGCCTGCTGGGCCTGGGCGCGTGGTACTTCAAGCTGCAGGTCATCGAGCACGCCGACTACGCCACGCGCTCGGAGGCCAACCGCATCCGCCCGCGGCCGGTCGTGCCCGGGCGCGGCACCATCTACGACCGCAACGGGCTGCTGCTGGCGGAGAACGTGCCGGCGTTCCGCCTGGACGTCACGCCGGACAAGGTGAAGGAGCCGGCGAAGCTGGTCGCCGACCTGGCGAAGATCATCGACCTCTCCCCCGAGGACATCGAGCGCTTCGAGGCCACCCGCAAGGCGACGCGCGGCTTCCGCCCGATCACGCTGAAGCTGCGCGTCAGCGAGGAGGAGATGGCGCGCTTCGCGGTGGACCGCTGGCGCTATCCCGGCGTGGAACTGGTGCCGTACCTCACCCGGCGCTATCCCTACGGCGAGCTGTTCGCGCACATCGTCGGCTACGTCGGCCGCGTGGACGAGAAGGATCTGGAAACGCTGGGCGAGATCAACTCGGCGCTGACCCACATCGGCAAGACCGGCCTGGAGCGTTACTACGACGAGCAGCTGCGCGGGAAGATCGGTTACGAGAAGGTCGAGACGAACGTGGAAGGCCGCGCGCTGCGCGTGGTCGGGCGCGTGCCCGCGCAGGCCGGCACCGACCTGCGCCTGAGCGTGGACGCGAAGCTGCAGCAGGCCATCGTCGATTCCTTCGGCGAACTGGAAGGCTCGGCGATCGCGGTCGATCCGCGCACCGGCGAGATCCTGGCGATGGTCAGCCTGCCCAGCTACGACCCCAACCTGTTCGTCAACGGCATTTCCAGCAAGGACTTCAAGCGGCTCAACGACAATCCGTCGCGCCCGCAGTTCAACCGCCTGGTGCTGGGCGGCGTGGCGCCCGGCTCCACGCTGAAGCCGCTGATCGCGCTGGCCGGACTGGACAGCGGCAAGCGCAAGCCGGAAGACACGGTGGTGTCCACCGGCATGTTCTACCTGCCCGGCACCAGTCGCGGCTGGGGTGATGCCAGCCGGCGCGGCCACGGCGTGACCGACCTGCGCAAGTCGATCTCGCAGTCGGTCAACACGTATTACTACCGGCTGGCGCTGGACATGGGCATCGCGCAGTTCGACGAGTACATGGCGCACTACGGCTTCGGCCAGCCCACCGGCATCGACCTGCGCGGCGAGATCGGCGGCATCCTGCCCTCGCCGGCGGCCAAGCTGAAGTCGCGCAAGGAACGCTGGTACCCCGGCGACACCGTCAACGTCGCCATCGGCCAGGGCGACTGGAAGGTCACCCCGCTGCAACTGGTGCGCGCCACGGCCGGCATCGCGAGCGGGCAGTTGCGGCGTCCGCACCTGGTGCGGGAGACCCGTGTCGGGTTCGATCGGCCATGGGAACCCGTGCCGCAGCCCGCGCCCATCGCGATCAGTCCGAACCCGGCGAACGTGGAGGTGGTGCGGCTCGGCATGCAGGACACCATGCAGCCCGGCGGCACCGGTTGGCGTACGGCGCTGGGTGCGCCGTATCTCATGGCCGGCAAGACCGGCACCGCGCAGGTGATCAGCCGCCGCGGCACGGCGGCCGTCGATCCGCGCAGCCTGCCGATGCACCTGCGCCATCGCTCGCTCTTCGTCGGCTTCGCGCCGGCCGACAACCCGACCATCGCCATCGCCATCGCGGTGGAAGGCGGCGGTTACGGAGGCAGCACCGCCGGCCCGATGGCGCGCAAGATCTTCGACGCCTACCTGCTGGGGAAGATGCCCGAGAAGGAAGGGGAGGAGGCTGCGCCCGCCGGCACGGCACCGGCGACATCGCCGGCATCGCCGACACCGGCGCCGGCGCAGCCGACGAATGCGAATCCGCGCCCGGGCCAGGTTCCGAGCCAGGTTCCGAGCCAGTTTCCGAGCCCCTCTCCCTCCGGCGGAGCGCCTGCTCAACGCCCCTCTCCCAATGGGAGAGGGGCTTGAAGCCGCCTCTGCGTCGAGGGCTTCGGCATGACCGATCTCCTGCGCTCGGGCTTCGACCTGCTGCGGCACCTGCTGCGCACGGTGGACTGGTGGCTGCTCGGCGCGCTGCTGGCGCTGATGGGCATCGGCCTGGCCGTGCTGTACAGCGCGGGCGGGGAGGCGTTGGGCGAGCGGCTGGTGCTGGCGCAGGGCGTGCGCTTCGGCGTTGGCCTGGTAGCGATGTGGGCGCTGTCGCGGGTGACGCCGGTGCGCCTGCGCGCGTGGACGCCGGGGGTGTTCGCGGTGGCGCTGCTGCCGCTGGTGCTGGTGCTGTTCATCGGTACCGGCAAGCACGGTGCGCACTGGATCGACCTGAAGTTCTTCTACCTGCAGCCGTCGGAACTGCTGAAGATCGCGCTGCCGATGATGCTGGCCTGGTACCTGCATCGCGAACCGCTGCCGCCGGGCTGGCGCACGACGATCGTGTCGGCGTTGCTGATCGGATTGCCGACCGGGCTGATCCTGCTGCAGCCTGATTTCGGCACGGCGATGCTGGTGGCGGCCAGCGGCGTGTTCGGCCTCTACCTGGCCGGGCTGTCGTGGTGGTGGTTCATCACCGCCGGCGTGCTGGGCGGCACCGCGGTGGGTCTGGTGATGTTCGCGCCGATCTCGTGGTTCTCGTTCCTGCGCGAGTACCAGCAGAATCGCATCCTGACGTTCCGCGATCCGGAAAACGATCCGCTCGGTGCCGGCTGGAACATCCTGCAGTCGAAGATCGCCATCGGCGGTGGCGGCTGGACGGGCAAGGGCTGGGGGCAGGGCTCGCAGTCGCACCTGGACTACCTGCCGGAGCACACCACCGACTTCATCTTCTCCGTGCTGTCGGAGGAATTCGGCTGGGTCGGCGTCGCGGTGGCGCTGTCGCTGTACCTGTTCGTCGTCGGCCGCTGCCTGTGGATCGCGATGGACGCGCGCGACACGTATTCGCGCCTGCTCGCCGGTACGCTGGGCATGGCGCTGTTCGTCTACGTCATCGTCAACGGCGGCATGGTCTCGGGCCTGCTGCCGGTGGTGGGCGTGCCGATGCCGCTGCTTAGCTACGGCGGCACGTCTGCGGTGTCGCTGCTCGCCGGCCTGGGCCTGGTGATGGCGGTGCGTGCGCACCGGCCGGTGCATGGGTATTGAGGCGTGAGTGGAGAGGAGTGAGGAGTGAGGAACGGCAAGGCCCGCTTCTGCTCACGTCTCACTCCTCTCCACTCACGCCTGCCCCCCACGTTCACGATTTTCAGCACCCTGCATGCTACCCTCGCGCCGATGATGCGAAACGCACTTTCCTGTCTTTTGGTGCTGGGCCTGGCGTCCTGCGCCACGCCGCAGCCACCGCCGCCGGCCGCGTCGGCGACGCCTCCCGCACCTGCTCCCACCACCCCCGCCGAAACCTCGGTCGAACGCGTCGCCGAGGTGCCGACGGAAGCGCTGAAGCCGGTCGATTTCCCCACCGCGCGGGCGCAGTTCGTGCGGGACACGGCGGCGAAGTACGGCATCGCGCCGGCCGAGATCGAAGCCACGCTGGCGAAGGCGCAGTTCCTCGACAGCGTGGTCGCGGCCATGTCGCGTCCCGCCGAGCGGGTGAAGCCGTGGAGCGAATACCGCGTCGGCTTCCTGACGCAGGCGCGCATCGACGGCGGTCGCAAATTCATCGCCGCGCATCGTGATGAACTGACCCGCGTCGAGCAGCAGTACGGCGTGCCCGCGGAGATGATCGTGTCGATCATCGGCGTGGAAACCAACTACGGTGGCTTCACGGGCCGCCACAAGGTGCTGGATGCGCTGTATACGCTGGCCTTCCGCTATCCGCGCACCGGCAATCCCGAGCGTGCCGCCTACGAACACCGTCGCGAGCAGTTCTTCCGCGACGAGCTGGCGCAGTTGTTCGCGCTGGGCCGCGAGGAGAACCTCGACATCGCCTCGCTGACCGGCAGCTACGCCGGCGCGATGGGGCTGGGCCAGTTCATGCCGTCCAGCTATCGCGAGTTCGCGGTGGACGGCGACGGCGACGGTCGTCGCGACCTGTTCGCCAGCTACCCCGACATCTTCGCCTCGATCGCCAACTACTTCCGCAAGAAGGGCGGCGAGCGCGGCGGCTGGGTGCCGGGCGGCGCGGTGGTGGCGCGTGCGCAGCTGCAGGATGGCTTCGCCGAGTTCAATCCGGACACCTGGACGCCGGACTACACGCTGGCGCAGCTGGCCGACAAGGGCTACCGCCCGATCGACCCGGTGGCGCCCGACGCCACCGCCACGCTGGTGCAGCTGGATGGCGCCGACGGCCGGCAGTACTGGCTGGGCTTCCAGAACTACTACGCGATCACCCGCTACAACAACTCCAAGATGTACGCGATGGCGGTGTACCAGCTGTCGCAGGCCATCGCCGGTCGCGAGATTCCGCCGGCATGAAGTGGCTGGCCCTGCCGCTGATCGCGGTGGCGTTGGCCGCATGCAGCACGGCGCCGAAGAAGTCGCCGTCGCCGTTGGGCGGCGGCGCCACGCGGCCATCCCCGGCGACGCCATCGCCGGCCGTCGCCGGCAGGGACTGTTCGCGTTACGCACCGGCGCAGGAAGACCTGTCCACGCGCGGCGACTACACCGCCGGCGGTCTCTACAAGCCGGGCGTGCCCGACACCACGCCGGACCACGTGCCCGACCTGGACTGCATCCGCGAGCCCCTCGTCACCGCCGAGCCGCGCTCGCGCGTGGGCAACAAGTCGCCGTATTCGGTGCTCGGCAAGCAGTACCGCGTGCTGGACAAGGTGGAGGGTTACGTCGAGCAGGGCACGGCGTCGTACTACGGCAACAAGTTCCATGGCCGTCGCACCTCCAACCAGGAGGTCTACGACATGTACGCCTACAGCGCCGCGCACAAGTCGCTGCCGTTGCCCAGCTTCGCGCGCGTCACCAACCTGGACAACGGCAAGTCGGTGGTCGTGCGGGTCAACGACCGCGGGCCGTTCCACGAAGGCCGCGTGATCGACCTGAGCTATGCGGCTGCGGTGCGCCTGGGCATCACCCAGCGCGGCACCGGTCGGGTGGAAGTGCGTGCGTTGACGCCGGACGGCACCGCGCTGGCCGCCGCGCCCGCATCCTTGCCCGCATCCTTGCCCGCGTCGTCGGCGATGGATCACCTGGTCGGGCGGTTGCCGAAGGAGGCGGCGCGCTACCACGTGCCGGCCAAGCCGGGCGATACGCCCAGCGCGGACGGGTTCGACGCATGGATGAAGGCCAATGGCGTGCGCGTGGCCTCCGGCAAACCCGCCGCGCCTGCAGCGGCCACCCCGGTCGCCACCCCGTCGGCGATGCCTGCCGCCGCTTCGTCCGCAGCGGTCGCCGTGCCGGCCAGCCGCGCCCCGGCTGCGCTGCAACTGCAGGTCGCCAGCTTTTCCAGCCGCGACAACGCCGACCGCGCGCTGGCGCGGCTCACCGCCGCGGGCATTGCCGACGCGCGGCTCAGCGATGTGCCGGGTGCGGACCGTCCGTTGTGGCGGCTGCGCGTGGGGGCGGCCGATGCCGCGTCGGCCGAGGCGCTGGCGGGCAGGATCGCCAGCCTGGGCTTCGCGCGCCCGCGCATCGTCCGCGAGTAGGAACGGCGTTTCCCGGCTTTTTACGTCTTTCCAACCCATGCGCCGGCGCGTCTCCCTACAATGTGCGCCTCGAACCGACAGGCCCACGGCCTTGCCAGGAGTTTTCCGCCGATGAAGTTCCGTTTCGCCCTCGCCGCGCTCGCGACCACCGCCATGGGGCTGGCCATCGCCCAGACGCCCGCGCCGACGCCGGCGCCTGCCGCTCCGGCCGCTGCGGCTGTCGAGATTCCGCCGCCGCCCACCCCGACCGCCACGGCGTGGATCCTGATGGACTACATCACCGGCCAGGTCCTGGCCGGCGAGAACTACAACGAGCGCGTCGAGCCGGCCAGCATCACCAAGGTCATGACCTCGTACGTGCTGGCGGCCGAGCAGAAGAACGGCAAGATCAAGCCCACCGACCAGGTGATGATGAGCGAGCGCGCCTGGCGCGAGGGCGGTGCCGGCACGGACGGCAGCTACAGCGGTTTCGCGGTCAACAAGACCGCGTCGCTGCTGGATATGGAAACCGGCATGGCCGTGCAGTCGGGCAACGACGCCGCCATCGCCCTGGCCGAACATGCCGCCGGCAGCCAGGAAGCGTTCGCCGCGCTGATGAACAACTATGCCGCGCAGATCGGCATGAAGGGCTCGAACTTCGTCAACGCGCACGGCCTGTCGGCGCCGGAGCACTACTCCACGGCCTACGACCTGGCCCTGCTCGGGCGCGCGCTGATCCGCGAGTATCCGGAGCAGTACGCCTTCAACAAGATCAAGGAGTTCACGGTCGGCACCATCACCCAGCCGAACCGCAACCTGCTGCTGTGGCGCGACCCCAGCGTGGACGGCATCAAGACCGGCCATCACTCCGGCGCGGGCTACTGCCTGATGAGCTCGGCCAAGCGCGGCGACCAGCGCCTGATCGCGGTGGTGATGGGCTCGACCTCCGAGAAACAGCGCGCCGACGACAGCCTGGCGCTGCTGAACTGGGGCTTCCGGTTCTACGAAACGCATCGCCTGTACGAGCCGGGCAAGTCCATCGCCACCCAGCGCGTGTGGAAGGGCAAGGCGAAGGACGTGCAGCTGGGCGTCGCGCAGCCGATGCTGGTCAGCGTGCCGCGTGGCCGTTACGAGCAGCTCAAGCCCACGATGGACGTGCCGAAGACGCTAGTGGCGCCGATCACCGCAGGCCAGGCCATCGGTACCGTGAAGGTCACGCTGGACGGCAAGGTCGTCGCGGAATCGCCGCTGGTGGCGATCACGGCGATCGAAGAAGCCGGCTTCTTCAAGCGCCTGTGGGACGCGTTCTGGATGTGGTGGGAGTCGGAGTGATCCGCCGCGATCCGTGAGCACGACGAAGCCGGCGAATGCCGGCTTCCTTGTTTTCCGGCTCAGCGCATCCCGCTGGCGATCAGCGCGATCGCCACGATCGCCAGCGGAATGGCCAGCAGGTTGAGCCGGCCGAGCCGCTCGCCGAAGCCGAACACGCCCGCCAGCGTGCCCAGCAGCACCACGCCGATGTTCATCATCGAAAACACCACCGCCGGATGCTCGGGCAATGCGCGGTGCGCCTTCACGTAGAACAGGATGTTGGCGAAGTTCAGCACGCCCAGCAGCAGGCCGCTGCCGAGGGCGGCGCGGGTCAGCGCGACGTGTCCACGCCAGGCGCGCAGCAGCTGCACGGCCAGCATCACCGCGAAGGCGGCGACGAAGGCCAGCTGCAGCGACGCGGCGAACGGGGTGCCCGAGGCGGACAGCCGCTTCAGCAGCACGTCGACGCTGGCGTAGCCCACCAGCACCAGCAATGGCAACGCCCAGGCCTGCCAGCCGTCGCTGCGTGCGCCGCGCTCCGGGCGCACGACCAGGCAGGCGATGGCGATCACGCCGAGGACCAGTCCGGCGATCCGCAGTCCGTCGACGCGTTCGCCGAACCACAGGAAGGCGGCCAGCAGCGACAGCACCAGCGACATGCGCTGGGCGATGTCGGTGCGCACGATGCCGGCCGCGCGCACGGAGGCCGACAGGGCCAGGAAGATGCCGGGCAGCAACAGGGCCAGCAGGGCCAGCTCTCCCTGCGGCGCATCGGCACGCGCCAGCGTCGCCAGCGGCGGGTCGAGCAGCACGAAGCACAGCACCGCCGCGGCCAGGTAGTTCCAGGTGATGCCCTGCGCCGTGTCGATCCCGCGCCGCTGCATCAGCTTGAGCAGCACCGAGACGAGCACGCTGCAGACGATGCTGATGAGCAGGTAGGACACGGCGGGGCTCGATGCGGGGCGGGCGATTATCGCGCACCGGCTGGCGGCCACGGGCCAGGGTCCCCGATGGCCTGTCGGCTTCACATTCGCCGTGCTTGCAGGCATGGCGCCCGCCATGGCCTATCATCCGCACCGGGGACACCGGCATCCGCGCCGCGGTCGCCCGTGCCGATGGAGCGCTTCCGCGTCGGGAGCGACAATCTTTCAAGGAGTGACATCAGTGAGCAGGGGAATGAGCAAGACCGTACGTATCACCGCCGGCATGCTGGCGCTCGTGGCCGCGCTGCCCGCGTTCGCCCAGCGCCAGAGCGCGCAGGACCAGCGCAAGCAGCAGACCGCCGAAATCCCGACCTGCAGCAAGCCGCTGGGGTCGATCTCGGTGATCGAGCCGGAGGATGCGGTGAACTGGTGGACCGGCCAGCAGCTGCCGGCGCCGTCGAGGCTGATCAAGGTGTTCGTCAACAAGTCGCGCTGCTTCACCCTCGTCGATCGTGGCGCCGGCATGGGCGCGGCCATGGCCGAGCGCGACCTGGCCGCGAGCGGCGAGCTGCGCAACCGCTCCAACGTGGGCAAGGGACAGATCCGCGCCGCCGACTACGTGCTGGTGCCGGACCTGATCTCGCAGAACAGCAATGCCGGCGGCAACGCCATCAGCGGCCTGCTGGGTGGGCTGATCGGCGGCAACGCGGGCGCCATCGTCGGTGGCCTGAACTTCAAGAAGAAGACGGCCGACGTGGTGCTGACCGTGACCGACGTGCGTTCGTCCGAGCAGGTGGCGATGGCTGAGGGCAACGCGGTCAAGACCGACATCGGCTGGGGCGCCGGTGGCGGCCTGTTCGGCGGCAGCGGCCTGGGCGCGGCGGGCGTCGGCGGCTACGCCAATACCGAGATCGGCCAGGTCATCACGCTGGCCTATCTGAAGGCCTACACCGACCTCGTCGGCCAGCTGGGCGGACTCACCGACAACGCATCGGGCTCCAACGCCCAGCAGGCGGTGGAAATGACCAAGCCGGGCCGCCTGTTCGCCAACGCCAAGGGCACCGGCAAGGCCGTGCGCGACCTGGATCCGGGCATGATGCTGTATCCCACCGGCAACAAGGACGGCGTGATGTGGGAAGTCGAGGACGAACTGGGCAACAAGGGCTGGGTCTCCTCCACCCTGGTGAAGCTGGCGCGCTGAGCGTCGCCGCCGCAGGAACGAAGGGCCGCGCATGCGGCCCTTCGTCGTTCGGGGACCGGTCGGCTTGGCTTTCGCCGTCTCCATCCCAATAATCCGGGCATGGAGATCAAATCCGACAACCCCGAACACGGCTTCCAGTTCCCCGGCACCTTCGAGCTCAGCGCGATGGGCACCGCCGGCACGGGCCTGGAAACCGAACTGCCCCGCCTGCTGGAAGCCTCCGGCGTGTCGGTGGTGCACGAGGACATCACCTGGCGGCATTCGGCCAACGGCAAGTACGTGTCGGTGCGCATCCGCTTCCAGGCCAACGACCGCGCGCAGTACTACGCCGCGCACGAGGCGCTGCGCGAGCATCCCGAAGTGAAGTGGACGCTGTGACCACGGACTGCGTCGTCCGCGACCTCGGGCGGCAGCCGTACGAACCGGTCTGGCGCGCCATGCAGCGCTTCACCGATGCGCGGACCGACGCAAGCGGCGACGAACTGTGGCTGGTCGAACACGAGCCGGTGTTCACGCTCGGCCAGGCGGGCAAGCCCGAGCACGTACTCGCGGCCGGCGACATCCCGGTGGTCCAGGTCGATCGCGGCGGACAGGTGACATACCACGGCCCCGGCCAGATCGTCGCGTACCCGCTGTTCGACCTGAAGCGTCTGAAGGTCGGCGTGCGCGACTATGTCTGCAAGATCGAACAGGCGATGATCGATACGCTGGCCGAATGGAACATCGAGGCCGTCCGCAAGGACGGCGCGCCCGGCGTGTACGTGGCCGGCGCCAAGATCGGCGCGCTCGGCATCCGCGTGCGCCGCGGGTGCACCTTCCACGGCCTGGCGTTCAACATCGCGATGGACCTGGAGCCGTTCCATCGCATCAATCCCTGCGGTTACCAGGGCCTGCAGGTGGTCTCGCTGGCCGATCTCGGTGGCCCGACGGGCATGGACCAGGTGAAGCCGGTGCTGCTGGAGCAGATGGCGGCGCAGTTCGGGCTGTCGTTTAAACACGACGCCGCGTTGCCGGATCTTTCCGAAGCGGCCTAGCGCCGGTACGGTGTGGGAGCGACATAAGTCGCGATCGCTTTCCCGGGGGGGGGCGCCGCCCAAGCGGTACAGGCTCCGCTTCAGCCAAGGCGTATTGCACAGCTATGCGTTCGCGGCGGTTCGTTCGCGACTCACGTCGCTCCCACACATGGACGACGGTGATCGCGTGCCTCGCGCGGCCCCATGCCACAATCGGTCGCCATGAATGACGCGACCCCGCTTCCGGATGCCGAGCGCGATGCCCTGATCGAACGCGGGCTGGTGCGATTGCGTGCCGTATCGACCGACGTCGATGCGCTTCTTGCCGATCCGCACCACGTCGATCGCGTCTCGCACGTGATCGCTGCCAGCGACTTCGCCCTCGAAACCCTGCGCCGGCAGCCCGACGTGCTGACCGTACTGCTGCGCGACGATGGCGCCGCGCCGTGGCCGGTGCCCGCGCTGACGATCGACAACGCCGCGCAATGGCCCGAACTGCTGCGCCGCTACCGGACCGCCGAGTCGACGCGCCTGGTCTGGCGCGATGTGCATGGCCTGGACACGGTCGATGACACCCTGGCCGGCACCACGCGCCTGGCCGAGGTCTGCCTGCAGACGGCGCTGGAGGCCCTGGAAGCGGAGTTCGCGCAGCGTCATGGCGTGGTGCGCGCGGCCGACGGCAGTGCGCAGCGGCTGGTGGTGTTCGGCCTGGGCAAGCTGGGCGGCGGCGAACTGAATTTCTCGTCCGACATCGACCTGGTCTATGCATACCCGCAGGGCGGCGAGTCCGACGGCGCGCGATCGCTGGCGGCGGAGGATTACTTCATGCGGCTGGGCCAGCGGCTGGCCAGGCTGCTGGACGAACCGACGGTCGACGGCTTCTGCCATCGCGTCGACCTGCGCCTGCGGCCGTTCGGCAACGCCGGTCGCGTTGCGCTGTCGTTCGCCGGGATGGACCAGTACTTCCAGCGCGAAGGGCGCGACTGGGAACGCTACGCATGGCTGAAGGCCCGCGCCGTGGCAGGCGATATCGAGGCCGGCGAAGCCTGGCTGGAGTCGCTGCGGCCGTTCGTCTATCGGCGCTACCTGGACTACACCGCCCTCGACGGCCTGCGCGAGATGAAGGCCGCGATCGCCGCCGAAGTCGCACGGCGCGAACTGGCCGACGACATCAAGCGCGGGCCGGGCGGCATCCGCGAAATCGAATTCCTGGTGCAGGCGCTGCAGCTGATCCGCGGGGGGCGCGAGCCCAGCCTGCGCGAGCGCCGCCTGCGCGTGGCGTTGCCGGCGCTGGTCGCCGCCCGGCAGATGTCGGCGGAAGAGGGTGACGCGCTGGCCGGTGCGTATCGCTTCCTGCGCCGGCTGGAGAACCGCCTGCAGATGCTGCGCGACGCGCAGACGCACGCGCTGCCGGAGGATCCGCTGGACCGCCATCGCATCGCCGCAGGCCTCGACTATCCGGACTGGGACGCCCTGCGTGCAGCGCTCGACGTGCAGCGCGCACGCGTGTCGGCCGAATTCGCCGAACTGCTGGCACCGCGCCGGCGCGATGCCGCCCCCGGAGCGCTGGCGCTGTACTGGCGTGCGCTACCCGAGGGTGGCGACGCGGAGACGCTGGCCGCGTCGGGTTTCCAGGACCCCGGCAGCGCCGACGGCGCGCTGCGCGAGTTCGCGCAGTTCAGCGGCGTGCGCGCGCTGTCGGATGCGTCGCGCGCCCGGCTCGACCGGGTCGTTCCGGCATTGCTGGAGGCCTGCGCGCGGTCGTCGCAGCCGGATGCCGCACTGCGTCGCGTGCTCTCGCTGCTGCAGGCCATCCTGCGCCGTGCCAGCTATCTGGCGTTGCTGGACGAACAGCCCAGCGCGCTGGGCCGGCTGGTCGACGTGCTGGCGCGCAGTGCCCTGCTGTCCGAGCGGCTGGCGCAGTATCCGTTGCTGCTGGACGAGCTGCTGGACACGCGCGTGTCGGGACCCATGCCGGATCGCGCGGAGTTGCGAGGCGAATGCGAAGCTGCGTTGGCCGAGGACGATCCGGAGACCTGCCTGCGCGTGCTGAACGAGCGCAGGCTCGCGCTGAGCTTCCGGGTGGCGCTGGCGGCACTCGACGGTCGCCAGGCGGCGCGCGACAGCGTGCGCCAGTTGGCGTGGCTGGCGGACGAGGTGGTCCGCGTCGTCGTGCAGATCGCAGCGCGCGATGTCGCCGCGTCGCATGGTGCCGTCGCGTCTGGCCGGTTCGCGGTGGTGGGTTATGGCAGCCTGGGCGGCGAGGAACTCGGCTTCGGCTCCGACCTCGACCTGGTGTTCCTGTTCGACGCGCCGGCCGACACGGAATCCGAGGGCGCGCGTCCGCTCGAAGCCGGTCGTTGGTATGCGCGCCTTGCGCAGAAGATCGTCGCACTGCTGGGCGCGGTGACCGCCGCCGGACGCCTGTACGACGTGGACGTGCGGCTGCGCCCGGACGGTGCGAAAGGCCTGCTGGTGTCCTCGCTGGCCAGCTTCGGCGACTACCAGCGCGACCGCGCCTGGACGTGGGAACACCAGGCGCTGGTGCGCGCGCGCGGCGTGGCCGGCGATGCGTCGCTGCTGCGGGCGTTCGAAGACATCCGCAGGGCCACGCTGGCACGGCCACGCGAGATCGAAGCGCTGCGCGAGGAAGTGGACAGGATGCGCACGCGCATGCGCGCGGAACTCGACCGCAGCGACACCGCGCGGTTCGACCTGAAGCAGGGCGCCGGTGGACTGGTCGACCTGGAGTTCCTGCTGCAGTACCTGGTGCTGCGCGACGCGGCTGCGCAACCGGCCCTGCTGTCGCCACGCGATACGCCCGGCCTGATCGCCGCGTTGTCGACCGCAGGCGCATTGTCGTCCGGGCAGGCGACTGCGCTGGATGCCGTGCATGCGACCTTCGTCGCCGAGGGGCTGGCCTGCACCCTGGACCGGCGTCCGCGGCTGATCGTCGAGCACGCATCGCTGGCCACGGCGCGCGCCGTGGTGATGCGCACGACCGCCGCGCACGGACTCGCCTTCGCTTCCGTGCCTACCTAGGCGGGAGCCCGAGACGGGAGCGAACGTCCGCGGCGATGCGGGCGGTCTCGCGCAACGGCTCGCCATCGAACGGGAGAGGCGCATCGGGAAGATCGTGGAGGCGGCCGCGTTGGCGCAAGGCGTCGAGGAAACGGCGCGGGCGTCCGCTGGCGCGATCCGCCTCGAAGACGTGCACCGGTACGCGCGTGCCGCAGGCTTCCGACACCATGTTGACCGAGTCCGGCGTGCAGACGATGCGGTCGGCCCAGCCCAGCAGGCCGGCGTACGGATTCGGTCCATCGGCGGGGCCGCACCAGAGCACGGCATGGGGCCGCTGCGACCAGCGTGCCCGCAGGGCGTCGATCACGTCGCCTGGTGTGCGGCGCGAGGTCGTGACCAGCAGGCTGCCCGCCGTCGACGCGTCATCCAGCTGCGCCGCCAGCCGGTCGAACGCGGCGGCATCGAAACGGTAGTGCGCGCTGTCGCCGCCGAGTAGCACCGCCGTGCGTGGCGAAGGCAGGGCAGCGAACGCGGGGAATGCGTCGCGCGCGTCCGCCAGCCATGCATCGTCGACGGGATTCAGGCTGCCGAGCAGGGTCAGCACGTTCGCGCCCCGCAGGCCATCGTGTTCCGGCGCGATGACGAGGTCCCAATGCGCCGGATCGAGGCGGGGGTCGAGGATCTGCACCGTCCGGCTGCCGCATGCGCGCAACAGGCGTGTCGCCAGTGCGGCCTGCCGGCCGCAGCCGATCGCGACGGCGGGCGCCTGCATCCGCAGGGAATGGAACGCCGTACCGAACGCACGCCTTGCACCGGGCAACATCCGTGGCGCGCTCCAGCGCCAGGGTGCCCGTGGCTCCAGCACGATCTCCTCCGCCTCGACGCCGAGTGCACGCGTCAGCGACTGGGCCTGGCGTAGGTTGCCGGCACGGCCGTCGGTCAGGGTGCAGACGCTGCGCGAAGCGGGGTCGACAGGCGGCGTTCGTTCCACTTGTTAAAACAATCCGTTCCGGGTCGATTGGATGTTGCCATAGTCAGGACACTCTACACTGCCCCGCATTCGGTCTCCCCGGCCCCATTCTTCCGCTGAAGGTCTGCCCATGTCCCACGCCCTCGACGCCGCCTCGCTCGACCAGCTGTTCCGCACCGCCCGCACCTACAACGCCTTCACCGGCGAGGTCAGCGACGACACGTTGCGGCAGCTGTACGACCTGGTGAAGTTCGGCCCCACCCAGGCCAACACCACGCCGGCGCGCTTCGTGTTCTTGAAGTCGGCCGAGGCCAAGGCCAAGCTGGGTCCGGCGCTGTCCGAAGGCAACTACAAGAAGACGATGGACGCCCCGGTCACCGTCATCATCGGCCGCGACGAGGACTTCCACGAGAAGCTGCCGTTCCTGTTCCCGCACACCGATGCCAAGGCCTGGTTCGATGGTCCGCGGGAAAACCGCAGCAAGCCCTCGCTGCGTAACATGAGCCTGCAGGCGGCGTACCTGATCATCGCCGCCCGCGCGCTTGGCTTGGATGCCGGCCCGATGACCGGCTTCGACGCCGACAAGGTGGATGAAGCCTTTTTCGCCGGCACCGCGATCAAGTCCGACATCCTGGTCAACCTGGGGCACGGCGACCCGGCCAGCATCTTCCCGCGTTCCCCGCGCCTGGGCTTCGACGAAGCCGCGCGCATCCTCTGACACCCCACCACCCGGAGACATCCCCATGCGCAAGACCCTGCTCGTCGCCGCCCTGTTCGCGTTCGCCGGTTCCGCCTTCGCCGCGCCGGTGACCTACAAGATCGACCCCGGCCACACCAACGTGCTGGCCAGCTGGAACCATTTCGGCTTCTCCAACCCGAGCGCCAACTTCGGCCAGGCCGACGGCACCCTGGTGTACGACGCCGACAACGTGGCCGCGTCCAGCGTCCGGGTCACGCTGCCGCTGACCGGCCTGAGCGCGCTGGCCGACCAGTTCTACGAGCACCTGACCAGCGACAAGTGGTTCGATGCCGCCAAGTACCCCAGCGCCACCTTCACGAGCACCAAGGTGGAAGCCGCGGGCGAAGGCAAGCTGAAGGTCACCGGCGACCTGACCATCAAGGGCGTCACCAAGCCGGTGGTGCTGGACGTGACCCTCAACAAGGCCGGTGAGCACCCGATGAAGAAGGTGCCGGCGATCGGCTTCGACGCCACCGCCACCGTCAAGCGCAGCGACTTCGGCCTGGGCGCCTACGCGCCGATGGTCAGCGACGAGGTCGCGCTGAAGATCACCACCGAAGCCACGGCCGACGCCAAGAAGTAAACCCGCTGCGATCCGGTGCGCTTCCCTCGCCGGGTACCGCCCGTAAGGACTCGCCGCCCCGCTCATGCCGGGCGGCGTTTTCTTCGGGGGCGGTTCCATGGGCGGGCGTGGCGCCGGCTGGTAGACTGGCGCCCTCGTTCCACGACCGCCTGCACGCCATGAGCCAGACCGCCACCGCGCCCGCCAACGCCGAGAAGCGCTACACCGTGTCGCGCGCCGACCTGCCGCTGAGCTGCCCGCTGCCGTCGATGGCGCTGTGGAATTCGCACCCGCGCGTGTACCTGGCCATCGAGGATGCGCCCGGCGGCGAAGTGCAGTGCCCGTACTGCGGCTCGCACTTCGTCCTGGCCGACTGACCGCCTGATGCGGTCGCGCCGCATCGCCTCTCGACCATGCGCCGGCTGACCGTCGTCCAGCTGCTGCCGGCGCTGGAATCCGGCGGTGTCGAACGTTCCACCCTCGAGATCGCCGACGCGCTGGTGCGCGCCGGGCATCGCGCCATCGTCGTGTCCGCCGGCGGGCGACTGGAGCCGGCACTGCGCGCGACCGGTGCGGAACACGTCGCCCTCGACATCGGCCGCAAGTCGCTGCTGACGCTGCGCCATGCCGCTGCCTTGCGACGGCTGTTCGCCGAGGTCGGCGCCGACCTCGTGCATGCGCGCTCGCGGCTGCCGGCCTGGATCGGCCTGTGGGCGCTGCGGGGCATGCCGGCGGCGTCGCGGCCGCGCTTCGTCACCACCATGCATGGGCTCAATTCGCCGGGTCGCTACAGCGCGGTGATGACCTATGGCGAGCGCGTGATCTGCGTGTCGGACACGGTGCGCACGTATCTGCTGCAGCACTATCCGCAGACCGATCCGTCCAGGCTGGTGGTGATTCCGCGCGGGATCGACCCGGCGCAGTTCCCGCATACCGCGCATCCCGATCATGAGGCGCGCGCGTGGGCGGCAGCGCAGCATCCGGCACTGGCCGGCGAGGGACCGCTCCTGCTGCTGCCTGGCCGCGGCACCCGACTGAAGGGTCATCACGATGCCATCGTCTTGCTGGCCCGCCTGCGCCGGGCCGGCATCGATGCGCGCGTGTGGATGCCGGGCGCACGCGAAGCCGGGCGCGAGCAGTACGTGCTCGATCTCGAAGCGGATGCGGCGCGTGCGGCGTGCGCGGAGGCAGTGGCCATCACGCCACCCACCACCGAAATCGCACGCGCCTACGCCGCCAGCGACCTGGTGCTGCAGCTGTCGCACAAACCGGAAGCCTTCGGTCGCACGGTGATCGAGGCGCTGTCGGTGGGGCGTGCGGTCGCCGGCTGGGCGCATGGCGGTGTCGGCGAACTGCTGGCCGAGCTGCAACCGTGCGGTGCGGTGGCGCCCTTCGACGAGGATCGCCTGTTCGATACCGTGAAGGCGATGCTTGCCCATCCGTCGCCGCCATTGGCTACGATGCACGCCTACACCCTGCGCGCGATGCAGGACGCCACGCTCGCCCTCTACCACGATCTCGCCGATGACCGCCGACTCGCCCACGCTCCCTGACACGTCCGCGCGTCGCGCGCCGCACGGCTGGCGCTGGGCGCCGGCGTGGGTGCTGACGTTCGTCGCCCTGTGGCCGGCGCCGGGCTATGCCGAGGCGGTGATGGTGCTGGGCGCGCTGGCGGCGATCGTGCGCCTGCTGATGGATCGATTCCGCAACGGCACCCGTTTGCTGAGCAGTGGCGCCTGGGCGCTGACCAGCGCGCTGTTCGCGGCCTACTGGCTGCCGCAGGCGATCTCGGCGGTGGATGCCGTCGATGCGCCGCGCGCCTTGCGCGAGGCGGCCGTCGACCTGCGTTACCTGCCGTTCCTGTGGCTGGTGGCGGCGTCGGTGGCGAACGCGCCGGCACGACGCACGACCTTCAACGGCCTGGCCATCATCGTGGCGGTCTGGACGCTGGATGCGCTGGCGCAGGTGGTCTTCGGCACCAGTCCGCTGTTCTGGGGGCTGGATCAGCTCAAGCAGGCGATCAGTGGCCGGCCGATGTGCACGCCGGATGCGACGCTGGCCGTGGATCGGCTGAGTGGGTTCCTGGGGCCATGCAACCTCAAGCTCGGTATGGTCATGGCCAGCCTGTCGCCCTTCCTGCTGTTCGTGGCCGCGCGGCGCATGGACGTGGCGGGATGGTTGCTGGCCGCGACCCTGGTGGGCATCGTGGTCCTGTTGGCCGGCGCCCGTGCGGCCTGGATCACCTATGCGCTGGTACTGGTGTTTTCCGGTTGGCGCCTGCTCGGTTGGAAGCGGTTGGCGGCGGTGTTCGGTTTCGGCGGATTGCTGCTGGCCTGCCTGGCCGTGATGTCGCCGCAGGTGCGCGAACGCGTCGTGCGCACCACCCACGTGTTGACGGCGGACGGGGCGGGCGTCGACACGGCGCTCTCCGGGCGCGCGCAGATCTGGTCCGCCGCCACGTGCATGGTGATCGATCATCCGGTCAATGGCGTGGGCGCGCGCGGATTCCGCGAGGCCTATCCGGCGTGCGATGCGATGCCCGGGCAGCGGCCCGCCTGGGGCGAGGGTCCTGCGTTGCACGCGCACCAGATCATCCTCGAGATCCTCAGCGAAACCGGCGTCATCGGGTTGCTGCTGTGGCTGGCCGGCGCCGCGCTGGCGTGGCGCGCCTGGCGCTATGCCACGCCGCAGGCGAAGGACCGCGCACGGCCGGCGATGCTGGCGCTGGCGGTCACGGTGTTTCCGTTGAACACGCACCTGGCGTTCTATTCCACCTTCTGGGGCGGGCTGACCGTGATGCTGGCGGCGCTGTACGCAGGCAGCCTGCTGGCGCGCGATGGCGAGTGAGCGCGCGTCGGGCGTGCGTTGCTGGTTCGTGATGCCCGCCCATCTGTTGGCATCCGCGGTGGCGCGCCTGCCGCAATCCGGGCTGCTCGCACTCGGACGCCTCGCCACGGTGGTGCTGTGGCCGCTGCTGGGCAAGCGTCGGCGCTACGCGGCGACGAATCTGGCGCTGTGTTTTCCCGAGCTGGATGAACGCACGCGCACGCGACTGGTGCGTGCCACGGTGCGCGCCACGGTGACCGGCGTCTTCGAGCTCATCCGCGGTTGGTACGCCCCGGCACGCGCGCTGCGCGGCCTCGCCGACGTGCAGGGCCTGGAGCACGTGCGCGCCGCGCAGGCACAGGGGCGCGGCATCCTGCTGTTCGGTGGGCACATCCCGCATTCGGAGCTGTGCGCGCGCCTGCTGGGCGACGCGCTGGGTGAGCGCGTGACCATCGTCGCGCGGCGCAACAACGATCCCTGCATCGAGCGCCTGATGGACGACGCGCGCCGCCGCGTGTTCGCCGACGTCATCGGCAAGAAGGATGTGCGCGGCCTGCTGCGCGCGCTGTCGCGCGGCGGCATCGTGGCATATTCGGCCGACCAGGACTTCAACTACCAGAACGCGTTCGTGCCGTTCTTCGGCGTGCAGGCCGCCACGCTGACGGCCACGCCGGATCTCGCGCGCCGCGGCAATGCCGTGGTGCTGCCGTTCTGGTTCCATCGCGACGAAGACGGCCGCTACCGGCTGCAGGTCGAGCCGACCTGGAGCGGATGGCCGAGCGGCGATCCGGTGCAGGATGCGGCGCGCTACATGGCCGAACTGGAAGCCGTCGTGCGCCAGCATCCCGAGCAGTACCTGTGGATCCACCGCCGCTTCAAGACACGGCCGCCCGGCGAACCGGATCTCTACCGGTAGAGTGCGCCGCGCCCGTCGGGCTGGCGCTTGAAGCGCCGGTGGATCCACAGGTACTGCGTGGGCGCCTGCCGCACCATGGTCTCGATCGCGGCGATCACGCGCGCGGTATCGGCGGTCGCATCGGACGACGGAAAGTCCTCGAACGCAGGCGACAACCGCAGCGTGTAGCCGCCGTCTTCGCGACGCACATGCGAGAACGCCATCACCGCGGCGCCGGAGAGACGCGCCAGCTGGTGCGTCGAGGTCAGGCTGTAGGCGGGATGGCCGAAGAACGGCACGAACACGCTGTCGCCCCGGCGCGTGTCCTGGTCCGGCGCGAACCACAGCAGTCCGCCCTGCTTGAGATGCTTCAGCGCGGGACGCAGTTCCTCGCGCGTGAACATCGCGGTGGCGTAGCGCAGCCGGCCGCGCTTGACCGCCCATTCCATCGCGCCCTGGTTGTGCGGGCGGTACATGCCGGCCAGCGGCGCGTAGTCGCACATCAGGCGCGCCGAGATTTCGAGCGTGGTGAAGTGGCCCGACACCACGATCACGCCACGGCCGCCCGCACGGGCGGCGGCCAGGTGCTCCAGCCCCTCGACCTGCAGACCCTTCCGCATCGGATCGACGCTGCCCCACCAGGCGCGGGCGAACTCGAACAGGCCGATGCCCAGTTCGCCGAAACTGGCGCGCGCCAGCGCTTCCTGGCGCGATGCGTCCAGTTCCGGGAAGCACAGCGCGATGTTGCGAAGGGCGACGCGCCGGCGGTCGCGCAGCACGCGGTACAGCAGCGCACCCACGCCGCGGCCGAGGACGCGCTGCAGGCGCCACGGCACGCGGGCGACCAGCCAGGCCAGACCGATGCCCAGCCACGATGGCCATTGCCGCAGGCCCATGGGCGGGCGTTCGCCCGCGTCGGAGGATCGCTTCTCGGATTCGGCCATGACCCATTGTAACGGTGGCCCCGGGTATCCTTGTCGCCCATGTCGAACCGCACCGCCGAACGCCTGTTGCGCATCCTCTATTCGGTGGTGCTGTACCTGCTGACGCCGGTCACCGTCTACCACCTGATCTGGCGCGGCTTCCGCTATCCCGAGTACTTCCTGCGCTGGAGCGAGCGCTACGGCAGCTACGCCACGCCATCGCGTCCCGTCGACGTCTGGCTGCACGCGGTGTCGGTGGGCGAGGTCAACGCCGCCGCGCCGGTCGTCGACGCCTTGCTGAAGCGGCATCGCGGCCTGCGCCTGCTGGTCACCACGATCACGCCGACCGGGTCTCAGCGCGTGCAGGCGCTGTGGGGCGAGCGCGTGCTGCATGTGTATTCGCCCTACGACCTGCCCGGCGCCGTCGCACGCTTCCTCGCGCAGTTCCCGCCGCGGCTGGCGCTGATCATGGAAACGGAACTGTGGCCCAGTCTGCTGTTCGGCTGCCACGATCGCCGCGTGCCGGTCTACATCCTCAATGCGCGCCTGTCCGCGCGATCGCTGCGCGGCTACAGCGTGCTGCGGCCGTTGATCGCGCGCACGCTGCGCACCGTGCGCAGGGTGGCGGCGCAGTCCGGCGACGATGCCGCGCGCTTCGTGCAGCTGGGCGCACGGCCCGACCAGGTGCGCGATGTCGGCAACCTGAAGTTCGACATTCCCGTACCCGCCAACGTGGCCGAGGTGGTCGCCGGCTTCCGCCAGCGTCTGACGACCGGGCGTCCCGTCTGGATCGCCGCCAGCACGCACGAGGACGAGGAAGCGCCGGTGCTGGCGATCCATGCGCGCCTGCGCAAGCGCTGGCCGGACCTGCTGTTGCTGTGGGCGCCCCGGCATCCCGAACGCTTTCCGCGCGTGGCGGAATCGGCGCGCGCGGCGGGCTGGAACGTCGGCACGCGCCGCGGCGAGGGCTGGCCGTCCACCGGCAACGACGTCTTCGTGCTCGACACGCTGGGCGAACTGATGGCGTTCTACGCCTGCGCGGACGTGGCCTTCGTCGGCGGCAGCCTGCAGGCCATCGGCGGACACAACCTGCTGGAGCCCGCCGCCGTCGGCACCCCTGCCGTCACCGGTCCGCACCTGTACAACTTCAGCGAGATCTCCCGTCGCCTGACGGAAGCCGATGCGCTGGTGATCGCGCCCGACGCGGCCGGCGTGGGCGATGCGGTCGAAGCGCTGCTCGCAGATGACGCCCGCCGCCAGGCGATGGCCGACCGCGGCCGTGCGCTGGTCGAGCACGGACGCGGCGCGCTGGCGCGCACGCTGGCGATGATCGCCCCGCACCTGCCGGCGCCGGTGGCGTGAGCACGGCAGCGCCGCAGGCCCTGGCGGGTGTGCGCGTGCTGGACCTGACGCGCGTGCTCGCCGGTCCGTGGTGTACGCAGGTGCTGGCGGACCTCGGCGCCGACGTCATCAAGGTCGAGCGCCCCGGCAGCGGCGACGACACCCGCCGCTGGGGGCCACCGTTCCTCCGCGACGCCGACGGCAACGAGACGACGGAATCGGCGTACTACCTGTGCGCGAACCGCAACAAGCGCTCGCTGACCGTCGATATCGCCACCGAGGCGGGGCAGGCGGTCATCCGCCGGCTCGCGCTGCAGAGCGACGTGCTGGTGGAGAACTTCAAGGTCGGCGACATGGCGCGCTACGGCCTGGACGCCGCCACGCTGCGCGCCGCCAATCCGCGGCTGGTGTACTGCTCGATCACCGGCTTCGGCCAGGACGGCCCGTACGCGCAGCGTGCCGGTTACGACTTCGCCATCCAGGGACTCGGTGGCCTGATGAGCGTCACCGGCGCGGCCGAGGGCGAGCCGCAAAAAGTGGGCGTGGCCGTCGCCGACCTGTTCACCGGCATGTATGCCACCGTCGCCATCCTCGCCGCGCTGCGCCACCGGGATGCGACGGGCCAGGGCCAAGTGATCGACATGGCATTGCTGGACACGCAGGTCGCGATGCTCGCCAACCTCGGCAGCCACTATCTGGTGAGCGGGGACATGCCGCCGCGGCAGGGGAACGCGCACGCCAACATCGTGCCGTACCAGGTCTTCACCGTCGCCGACGGGCATATCGTCGTCGCCGTCGGCAACGATCGGCAGTTCGCGCGGCTGTGCGGCCTGCTCGGCGAGCCGCAGCTGGCGGACGACACGCGCTTCGCGACCAATGCCGGTCGCGTTCGCCATCGCGACGTGCTCGTGCCGCTGCTGCAGCAACGGCTGCTGTCGCGCGAACGGCGGGCCTGGTTGGCGCTGCTGGAATCCGCCGGCATCCCCTGCGGACCGGTCAACGACCTCGCCGACGTGTTCGCCGATCCGCAGGTGCAGGCGCGGGGCATGGTGGCCGGGTTACCGCATCCGCTGGCCGACGCATTGCCGCTGGTGAACAGTCCGATCCGGCTGTCGGCCACCCCGGTCGTGCACCGGCATGCACCACCGCTGCTCGGACAGCATGCCGACGAGGTATTGCGCGAGGCCGGCTACGATGATGCGGAGATCGCCGCGCTGCGTGCGCGTGGCGCGATCTGACGTGCACGTGTAGGAGCGACGTGAGTCGCGACCGGACATCTTCCGTGGCGTGCGGTCGCGACTCACGTCGCTCCTACAGCAGTGCCTGACGCCGGAAACGACGACGGCGGGCCGAAGCCCGCCGTCGTGATCGTGCGTGGTGCGCTTGGCGTTACTGCGACACCGGCTGCGACGACAGGCGCGCTTCGGCGTCGGCGGTCAGCAGGCGGTTGATGTCCTGCACGTCGGTTCCGTCGAGCGTCCCGGCGGCCTGTTCCAGCAGCAGGCGGTTCTGCAGGAAGTTGTAGCGGGCCTGCGCATACTCGACCTGCGCCTGGAACAGCGTGCGCTGGTTCTGCAGCACGTCCAGCACGGTACGCGTGCCGACTTCCAGACCGACCTGCGAGGCATCCAGCGCGCTCTGCGCGGAGAACACCGCCAAGCGGCGGGCTTCCACTTCGGTTACGCCGGCGACCAGCGCCTGGTAGGCGTTGCTGGTGTTGCGGATCAGCGCGCGGCGCGTCTGCTCCATGCCGTCGGCCGCGCGGTCGCGCTGGGCCAGCGCCTGGCGCACGCCGGACTGGGTGGCGCCACCGGAGAAGATCGGGACATTGAGGGTGATGCCCCAGTTGTAGCCTTCGTCATCCTGGGAGATGCCGGGGCTCAGCGGACCGTGCACAGAGTCCCACGCGGTACCGTTGGAATAACCGCCGCGGAAGTTCAGCGTGGGGTAGTGGCCGGCGCGCGCGCTGGACACGCCATGCTGCGCGGACTCCAGCACGTATTCGGCCGACTTCAGGTCCGGGTTCTGCTCGAGCGCGCGGTCCACCCACGCCTGTGCGTTCTGTTCCGGCGGAAGTTCCGGACGGAAGTCGTCCGGCAGGCCCTTCAGGCCGCTGATCGGCTGGCCGGTGATCTCGGCCAAGGCGCGGTAGCTGTCGTCCAGCGCATTGCGGGCCAGGATGGTGTTGGCGCGCGCGCTGTCGTACTGGGCACGGGCTTCATGCACGTCGGTGATCGGCGCCAGGCCCACATCGAGGCGCTTCTGCGCGTAGTCGAACTGCTTCTTCGACGCGGCCTCGTTGGTCTCGGCGGCGGCCAGCGACTCGATGCCGATCAGCACGTTGAAGTAGGCGGCCGAGGTGCGGGTGATCAGCGTGTTGTTGGCCGAGGCCAGGTCGTAGTCGGCGGCCTGGCTGATGGCGCGCTGGCCGCGCAGGTTGGCGATGCGGCTCCAGTCGAAGATCGTCTGGCTGACGTCCACGCCGTAGCTGCGGCTCTTGGTATCGCCGATGTCGATCTGGCCGCCGTTGCCGTCGTTGACCAGGTTGCCCGGGCGGCTGCTGTGGTTCAGCGAATAGCCGACGCTGCCGCTGACCTGCGGCAGCAACGCCGCACGCGCCTGCACCGCGCCTTCCTTGTCGAACAGACGGGTGGCCTCGGCGATGGACAGCTGAGGATCGCCGGTGCGCGCCAGCTCATAGGTCTGCATCAGGTCGGTGGCGCCGGCCGCGGACGGCAGGGCCAGGGCGAGCGCGAGTACGAGGGGGCGACGGCTCATGCGGGGTTCCTTGTTTAATCTTCAGAAGACGAACTGGGGCGCCGGTGCGGCGCCGACCAGGTAGGGGAGGTCGGTTTCGAACAACGATTCGATGCGCGCGCCGTTGACGTCGTTGACATGCAGTACGCCTTCCATCACCGGCGATGCGCCCTGCACGACGAACAGGCGGCCGCCCGGACGCAGCCATTGCAGGAAGCGCGCGGGCACGGTGGCGACCGCGCCGGTCACGCAGACCACGTCGAAACGGCGGTCGCTGTCCCATGCCAGCGCATCGGCGGTTTCGATGCGCACGTTGCTGCCCAGGCCGGTGGCATCCAGGCGCGCACGCGCGGCCTCGGCCAGGTCGGGATGGATCTCGAGGCTGACCACCTCGCGCGCCAGGTGCGCCAGGCAGGCGGTCAGGTAGCCGCTGCCGGTGCCGATTTCCAGCACGTCCTCGTTGGCCTGCGGCTTGAGCGCCTGCAGGGTGCGGCCTTCGATCACGGGCTTGGCCATGACTTCGCCATGGCCAAGCGGCAGCGCCAGGTCCGCGTAGGCCAGTGCACGGTGCGCGTCGGCCACGAAGGCCTCGCGCGGCAGCGTGGCCAGGGCGTCCAGCACGCGCGCGTCCAGCACGTCCCAGGGACGTACCTGCTGCTCGACCATGTTTTCGCGGGCCTGGGAGTAATCGATCGTCATGGGGGTGGTCATCCGACGCGGAGGGCTGGGCCGGGCATTTTAGCGGGCTGGCCCCGTCCGCGCTGGGCAAGGATCGCGGCACGCACGCCGGCGGACGCAGTGCCGGAAGTCACCGCAACCTCCGTCGCCCGGGGCGGCGCTTCAGATTCAGCGGCGGCCATAGGCCCTCAGGAACATGTCCACCGTGGCGTCGACATGCTGGCGGGCATCCATCGGCCCGGGCCGGCTGCACAGGCCGCAGGTCATGCGGGCATGCACTTCGCCCTTGATCAGGGAGAAGAACTGCACGGAGGCGGTCGCCACGTCGGGAATGTCCAGTTCGCCCTTGGCCACCAGCGCCTGCAGCATCGCGGCGAACGCATCGTGCGTGCGCTGCGGGCCGGCGTCCCAGAAGGTCTGCTTGAGTTTGTCGTCGATGTTGCCCGGCACCATCATCATGCGGTGCGTGCTGATGGCCTCCTCGCTGGTGATCAGCGCGAAGAAGGCCTGCGCGATGTGCCTGAGCTGGTCGCGCAGGCTGCCGGTCAGTTCGAGCTCGAACAGCGTGTCCGGCAGCATTTCCTCGCACTTGGCCTTCACTGCGGCGGCGAACAGCGCGTCCTTGTCGCCGAAGTGGCTGTACACCGTGAGCTTTGAAACGCCCGCCTCGGCGGCGATCTGGTCCATGCTGACGCCGTTGAATCCCTCGCGCGCGAACAACTGCTTGGCGGCTTCGAGGATGGCGGCGCGCTTGCCCAGGTCCTTGGGGCGGCCGGGACCGCTGGCAGCGGGCTTGGCGGGGGACTTGGGGCGGCTGGCGGAGTGGCGTGGACTGACCATGCTGTAATACTAGACTACCCGGTTCGATATTTATACTATACCGCCAAGTCCATTAATTGAAATCGCAACGGAGCGGTCATGCGCCAGACGCGCTGGAACGGAGTGTTCGCAATCGTGCTGCTCGGGCTGGCCGCCTGCAGCGAGGAGCAACCCGCGGAAATGCCACGTCCCGCGCTGGTCGTGCAGCCCGGCGGCGGCGCCGGGGCCGCGCTGTCGGCCTACGCCGGCGAAGTGCGGGCACGCGAGGAAAGTCCGCTGGCGTTCCGCGTCGGCGGCAATCTCGTCCGACGCAACGTGGATGCCGGTGCCCGCGTTCGCAAGGGCGAAGTGCTGGCGGTGCTCGATGCCGGCGACTTCGCGCTGCAGGCACAGGCCGCGCAGGCGCAACTGGCCGCCGCCGAAGCCGACCTGGTCCGCGCGCGCGGCGACCGCGACCGTTACGCCAAGCTAGTCGGCGACCGGCTGATCAGCCAGTCCGCCTACGACGCGCAGGTCGCGGCCTACCGGGCCGCCGAAGGCCAGGCGCGTGCCGCGCGTGCGCAGATGGACGTGATGCGCAACCAGGAAGGCTATTCGCAACTGCGCGCCCCGCGCGATGGCGTGATCGCCAGCCGCCAGGCAGAAGCCGGGCAGGTGGTCGCCGCAGGCCAGACGATCTTCACCCTGGCCGCCGACGGCGGTCGCGAGGTCGCGATCGGTCTGCCGGAGAACCGCATCCGCCAGTTCAGTGTCGGTCAGCCGGTGATGATCGAGCTGTGGAATGCCCCCGGCCAGCGCCTGCCCGGTGTCATCCGCGAAATCGCCCCCGCCGCGGATGCGCAGACCCGCACCTATGCCGCACGCGTCAGCCTGGTCGGCGACGAAGTGCAGCAGCAGGTCGAACTGGGCCAGAGCGCGCGCGTGTACGTGCAGGAGAGCGGCACCCAGGCGGCGCTGAAGCTGCCGTTGTCGGCGATCCAGCGCGGCGACGGCGACAGGACCACGGTGTGGGTCGTCGATCCGGCCAGCGGCAAGGTGCGTGCGCAAGCGGTGCAGTTGGGTCCCTACGGTGAGGCGTCGGTGCCGGTGCTGGGCGGGCTGAAGTCCGGCGACTGGGTGGTCGGCGCCGGCGGCCATCTGTTGCGCGAAGGCCAGGTCGTCGCGCCGGTGGATCGCAGCAACCGGCCGCTGGCGCTCGCTGCATCGAAGCCGCAGGAAGGATCGCGCTGATGGACGTGCCGATGAGTTTTCCGTACCCGTATAGCGCCCCTTCCCCCGCTTGCGGGGGAAGGTTGGGATGGGGGCAAAGCATCCGCGGACTTTCCGGAGAGATGTTGCACACGTTCGCCCCCACCCCAGCCCTCCCCCGCATGCGGGGGAGGGAGCTGATCGCCATCGCGGGGAGTCGCTGAGCCATGCGCCGCTTCAATCTTTCCGAGTGGGCGCTGACCAACCGCAGCCTGGTGCTGTTCGCGATGATCCTGCTGGGCCTGGTCGGCGCGTGGTCGTACCGCCACCTGGGCCAGTCCGAGGATCCGCCGTTCACCTTCAAGGCGATGGTGGTGCGCACGGTGTGGCCGGGGGCGACCGCCGAGGAAGTCTCCCAGCAGGTCACCGAGCGCATCGAAAAGGCGCTGATGACCACCGGCAACTACGAGTACATCCGTTCGTATTCGCGGCCGGGCGAGTCGCAGGTGATCTTCGCCGCGCGCGACAGCCTGAAGTCGCGCGACATGCCCGAGCTCTGGTACCAGGTGCGCAAGAAGGTCGGCGACATCCGCGCGACACTGCCGGCGGGCGTGGTGGGTCCGTTCTTCAACGACGAGTTCGGCGACACCTTCGGCAACATCTACGCGCTCACCGGCGACGGATTCGACTACGCGGTGATGAAGGATTACGCCGACCGCATCCAGTTGGAGCTGCAGCGGGTGGACGACGTCGGCAAGGTCGAACTGGTCGGCCTGCAGGACGAGAAGATCTGGATCGAACTGTCCAACACCAAGCTGGCCACGCTGGGCATCCCGCTCAATGCCGTGCAGCAGGCGCTGGAGGAACAGAACGCGGTGACGCCCGCCGGCTTCTTCGAGACGCCCACCGACCGCGTGCAGCTGCGGCTCAGCGGCGAGTTCACCTCGGTCGACGAGATCCGCGAGTTCCCGATCCGGGCCGGCGGGCGCACCGTCAAGCTGGGCGACATCGCCGAAATCACGCGGGGCTTCGCCGATCCGGCGGCGCCGCGCATGCGTTTCATGGGGCAGCCCGGCATCGGCATCGCGGTGGCGATGAAGGATGGCGGCGACATCCTCAAGCTCGGCGCGACGCTGGAATCCGAATTCCAGCGTCTGCAGAAAACGCTGCCGCTGGGCATGGAGCTGCGCAAGGTGTCCGACCAGCCGGCGGCGGTGGAGGCGTCGGTGGGCGAGTTCGTCCGCGTGCTGGCCGAGGCGGTGGTCATCGTGTTGCTGGTCAGCTTCTTCTCGCTGGGTCTGCGCACGGGGCTGGTGGTGGCGGTGTCCATCCCGCTGGTGCTGGCGATGACCTTCGCGGTGATGCACTACTTCGGCATCGGCCTGCACAAGATCTCGCTGGGCGCGCTGGTGCTGGCGCTGGGCCTGCTGGTCGACGACGCGATCATCGCGGTGGAGATGATGGCCATCAAGATGGAGCAGGGATTCGATCGCCTGAAGGCGGCCAGCTTCGCCTACGAATCCACGGCGTTCCCGATGCTCACCGGCACCCTGGTGACGGCGGCCGGCTTCCTGCCGATCGCGACCGCGGCGTCGAGCACCGGCGAGTACACGCGCTCGCTGTTCCAGGTGGTGACGATCGCGCTGGTGGTGTCGTGGATCGCGGCCGTGCTGTTCATTCCCTACCTCGGCGACAAGATGCTGCCCGACCTGGGCAACCCGCAGCCGCCGAAGCCGGGCTCGCTCGCTGCGCGCTGGCACGCGTTCCGTGCCGGCCTGGCCGACCGCTGGCCGCAGTACGCCGGCATGCTGGCGCCGAAGCCGCATGATGCGCACGACCACAATCCGTACCACACGCCGTTCTACCAGCGCTTCCGCGGCTGGCTGGCCTTCTGCCTGCGCCACCGCTGGGTGGTGATCGGCATGACGGTGGCGGCGTTCGTCGCCTCGATCGCGCTGTTCCGCTTCGTGCCGCAGCAGTTCTTCCCGGATTCGGTGCGTCCCGAGCTGATGGTCGACCTGGAGCTGGCCGAGGGCAGTTCGCTGAAGTCCACCGATGCGCAGGCGCGCAAGCTCGAGGCGCTGCTGGCCAAGCGCGAGGGCATCCTCAACTACGTGGCCTACATCGGCACCGGGTCGCCGCGCTTCTACCTGCCGCTGGACCAGCAGCTGCCGCAGGCGAACTTCTCGCAGTTCGTGGTGCTGACCGCGGACACCGCATCGCGCGAATCGACCCGGCGCTGGCTGATCGACGAGGTGGCGCCGCGGTTCCCCGAGCTGCAGTTCCGCGTGACGCGGCTGGAGAACGGTCCGCCGGTCGGCTATCCGATCCAGTTCCGCATCTCGGGCGAGCACATCGACCGGGTGCAGGCGATCGCACGCCAGATGGCCGAGAAGGTGCGCGCCAATCCGCATGTCGCCAACGTCAACCTGGACTGGAGCGAGCCCAGCAAGATCGTGCGGCTGCAGATCGACCAGGACCGCGCACGCGCGCTGGGTGTCAGTACGGCCCAGGTCTCGCACTTCCTCTCCGGGTCGCTGTCGGGCCTGAGCGTCAGCACCTACCGCGAGGGCAACGAACTGGTGGAGATCCTGCTGCGCGGGCCGGAAGAGGAGCGCACGCGGCTGGACCTGCTGGGCAGCCTGGCCGTGCCGACCGGCAACGGCGGCAGCGTGCCGCTGTCGCAGATCGCCAACCTCGAGTACGCGTTCGAGGACGGCATCATCTGGCATCGCGACCGCCTGCCCACCGTCACCGTCCGCGCCGACCTCAACAACGACGACGTGACGGCACCGACGGTGGTGGCGCAGATTTCGCCGACGCTGGACGACCTCCGCGCCACGCTGCCGCAGGGCTACCTGCTGGAGACCGGCGGCACGGTGGAGGATTCGGCGCGCGGGCAGAAGTCCATCGCCGCCGGCATGCCGCTGTTCCTGCTGGCGGTGACCACGCTGCTGATGCTGCAGCTTCGCAGCTTCTCGCGGATGGCGCTGGTGCTGCTGACCGCGCCGCTCGGCCTGATCGGCGTGACGCTGGCGCTGCTGGTGTTCCGCGTGCCGTTCGGTTTCGTCGCGATGCTGGGCACCATCGCATTGGCGGGCATGATCATGCGCAACTCGGTGATCCTGGTGGACCAGATCGACCAGGACATCCAGGCCGGCCACGACCGCTGGCATGCGGTCATCGATGCCACCGTGCGCCGCTTCCGGCCGATCGTGCTGACCGCCCTGGCGGCGGTGCTGGCGATGATCCCGCTGTCGCGCAGCGCGTTCTTCGGGCCGATGGCGGTCGCCATCATGGGGGGGCTGACGGTGGCCACGGTACTGACGCTGTTCTTCCTGCCGGCGCTGTACGCGGCCTGGTTCAAGGTACGGCCGGAAGAGGACGCCGCGCGCTGAGCGACCCGGGCGGCGGGGGTTCAAGAACCCCCCCGCCACAGCCGATACTGAGGAGGTCGAAGCTCCTCCGGACCGTGTGCCCGCCGTGCGCTGCCTGTTCCTCACCGGCCTGAGTCTGCTGGTCCTGCTCGTCGGCGCGCCTGCGTGGGCGCTGGATCCCGCGCGCAAGGTCGACGAGTACACGATCGCGCGCTGGACGATGGAAGACGGGTTGCCGCACAACCTGGTGCATGCCATCCAGCAGGATGCCGACGGCTATCTGTGGACGGGCACGTGGGAGGGCGCGGCGCGTTTCGATGGCCGCCGCTTCACGGCGTACGACGGCGGCAGCGTGGCGGGCCTGGAGATCGAAGGGGTGCGTGCCATCGCGCCGCATCCGCAGGGCGGGATGGTGCTGAGCCTGGGCCGCGTGGGCCCGGGCGTGCTGCATTTCCGGCAGGGACGCTGGCAGCGTTTGCCGGGCCCGGCCGGCACGCTGCCCGACGTGTCGGTGCTGCGTTTCGGACCCGACGGCGTGTTGTGGATCGGCACCGACCACGCGCTGTTCCGGCGGGAGCCCGGCGGCGAGCTGCAGGAGATCGAAAGCGCCGGCGCGCGCCTGGCCAACGAGCGCGTGCTGGCGATCCTGCCGTTGCCGGACGGGCGCGCGCTGGTCGGCAACCGCCATGGTCTGTTCCGCATCGGCGGCGGGCGCGCCACCGCGTGGGGGCGCGAAGCGGGACTGCCGGAGACGTCGGTGCTGGCGGTGCAGCCGTCGCGCTGGGGTGGCCTGCTGGTGGGCGGCAGCGCGGGCGTCTGGCGGCTGGAGCATGGCCGGGCGCAGCAGATCACCGGCGAGCGCGTGGAAGCGATGCTGGAAGACCGCAACGGCAACCTCTGGGTCTCCACGCTCGATGGCCTGCGCCGTTACACCCAGGGACGCTACGAGACGCTGGGCGAGCGCGAGGGTCTGTTGGGGCGTCTGGCGCCTGGGCTGTTCGAAGACCGCGACGGTCTGCTGTGGGTGGGCACCACCAACGGGCTGTACCGCATCTCCGACGGGCCCGTGTTCGGCCTGGGCCGCAGCAGCGGGCTGCGCGACATCTATGTGCGCGCGATCATCGAGCGCCCCGGGCAGGGCGTGTGGATTGGCCATCCGATGGGCGTGGACGCGTGGCAGGCTGGCCAGAGCCGTGCGGTGCCGCTGGCGTTCGACGGCAGGTCCGACCCCTCCGTGCTCTCGCTGGCCAACGCACGCGACGGCGGCCTGTGGATCGGCACCTACGACCAGGGCGTCATCCACCTGCCTGCCGCAGCCGAAGGGACGCAGGCGCGCCCCTGGCGCCTCGACGAGGCCGGCGGCCTGCCGTCCAATCACGTGCGCGCGCTGCTGGAGCGCGCCGACGGCTCGTTGTGGATCGGCAGCAACGAAGGTGTGACCGTCTACCGCGAGGGTCGCATCGCACGCCATTACGACGCCAACGATGGCCTGCCGGACGGCAACGTCTACGTGCTGTACGAAACCGCCCAGGGCGTGTTGTGGATCGGCACCAGCAACGGCATGGCGATGATGCGGCGCGACGGCACGGTGCGCCGATGGACGCCGATGTCCGACTTCCCGGCCGTGGCGGCGTTCGACTTCCTCGCCGATCCCGACGGCAGCCTGTGGATCGCGACCGATCGTGGCCTGCTGCATTGGCGCGATGGCGCGTTCGTGCAGTTCGACCACCGCCAGGGCCTGCCGAACAACCGCCTGTTCCGGTTGCTGGAAGACGACAACGGTGACTTCTGGGTGTCCAGCAACCGGGGGGTGTTCCGCATCTCGCGGCCGGCGCTGACGGCGGTGGAGAATCGCCACCTGGCGCGACTGCCGGTGGAGGCCTTCACCCACGCCGACGGATTGCCCAGCAGCCAGGCCAACGGCGCCTCCGCGCCGGCGGGCTGGCCGATGCGCGACGGCAAGTTGTGGTTCGCCACCGCGAACGGCGTGGGCGTGATCGATCCCGACGATGCGCGCCGCCAGCGCACGCAGGGCGTGACGCTGGTGATCGAGTCGGTGGAAGCCGACGGTCGCGTGCTGCCCCTGCAGGCGGGATACGCGCTGGCGGCGGACACGCGCCGCGTGGTCATCCGCTTTACCGGACTCAACCAGCGTGCCCCGGAACGCCTGCGCTACCGCTACCGGATGGTTGGTTTCGATCACGACTGGGTCGAAACCGACAACGGCATCGCGCACGACGCCATCTACACCAATCTCCCGTCCGGGAAGCTCCGCTTCGAGGTGCAGGTGATGAACGCGCCGGCGGACTGGAGCAGGACCGAAGGCCGGGTGATGCGCTCGGTCGAACTGGACAAGGCCGCGCCCTGGTGGCTGACGGCGTGGGCGATGACCGCCTACCTGGTGCTGGCGGGCCTGCTGGGCTGGAGCGTGCTGCTGCTGGCGATGCGCCGCCATCGCCAGCGCCAGCACCGGCTGCAGGCGCTGGTGGACGCGCGGACGTCGGAGTTGAGCGAGAAGAATGCGCAGCTCGAACAGGCAGGGGCCGCGAACGCGCAGCTGCTGGAACAGCTGGCCTACCAGGCGCGCCACGATCCCCTGACCCGGCTGGCCAATCGCCGCGCCGGCGATGCGTTCCTGGCCGAAGCGCTGGACACCAGCCGCCGCGAGGGACGCCCGCTCTGCGTCGCGCTGCTCGACATCGACCACTTCAAGACGATCAATGACCGCTACGGCCACGCCTTCGGCGACGAGGTGCTGTCGCGGATCGCGGCGCTGGCCGAACGCCTGGCCGGTGGCCGCGACGACGTGCTGATCGCGCGCTGGGGCGGCGAGGAATTCCTGGTCTGCCAGCAACTGCCCTGGTCGACGGCGCGTGCCCGCCTGGAAGCGCTGCGCGAAGGCATCGCGCAGGCCAGCATCGACACGCCGGACGGCGGCGACCTGCGCTGCACGGTCAGCATCGGCGTGGCGGAGCTGGAAGCCGGCCAGGACATGCGCGACCTGCTGCGTGTCGCCGACGAGCGCCTGTACCGTGCCAAGCAGCAGGGACGCAATCGCCTGGTCCCCGGCTGACCGGTATCGGGCGCGCAGGCGTCGCGCTGTCCTCTTGCTCCCGCGGTCGACGTTTATCGGGACACGCCGCCCTGCCTGGTGCGGCGCACAGGGGGCACGATGGAGTGGGTTCCAGCCTGGCGACCCTGTCCGCGCTGTGGATGTTGAGCGTGCTTCTGCGCAGGCGTCGCCGCCACCCGCGTCAGTCGCGCAGCTCCGCCACGTAGCACTGGGCCTGCATCTGTTCCAGCACGGCCTGCGTGGCCGCCTGGGTGGACACGCCACGCCCACCGGTCGCCAGGTCGTTGGTGAACACCTGCGCGTTCAGCGCGCCGTCGACTGCACGCTCGATGCAATCCGCTTCTTCGTGCAGGCCCAGCGAATGGCGCAGCAGCAGGGCGCAGCTGAGGATCGTCGCGTAGGGATTGGCGATGCCCTTGCCGGCGATGTCCGGCGCGGAGCCGTGGATCGGTTCGTACAGGCCGACCTTGCCGTCGCCCAGCGAGGCGGACGGCAGCAGGCCCAGCGAGCCGGCCAGCATCGAGGCTTCGTCGGTCAGGATGTCGCCGAACATGTTCTCGGTGACGATCACGTCGTACTCGCGCGGCTTGGCCAGCAGGTGCATCGCCATCGAGTCGACCAGCTGGTGTTCCAGCGTGACATCGGGAAACTCCTCGCGGCCGATGCGTGTGGCGACATCGCGCCACAGGCGCGAGGTTTCCAGCACGTTCGCCTTGTCCACCGACACCAGGTAACCGCGGCGCTGCCGGGCCAGCCGGAAGGCACTGCGTACCACGCGCTCGATCTCGGTGACCGAGTAGCTGCACAGGTCACTGGCGCCGCGCGCGTCGCGGGTCTTCTCGCCGAAGTAGATGCCGCCGGTCAGTTCGCGCACCACCACGATGTCCACGCCGGTCAGCAGGTGCGGCTTGATCGGCGAGGCATTCAGCGCCGCCGGATGCGGCCGCACCGGACGCAGGTTGGCGAACAGGCCCAGGCCCTTGCGCAGCGCCAGCAGGCCCTGCTCGGGGCGTACCTTTGCATTGGGATCCGACCACTTCGGTCCGCCGACCGCGCCCAGCAGCACCGCGTTCGCCTGCTGGCAGCCCCGCAGCGTCCCCTGCGGCAGCGGTTCGCCGTGGCGGTCGATGGCGATGCCGCCGATGTCGTATTCGTGGAAGTCCAAGCTGTGGCCATGACGGCGCGCCAGGGCGCGCAGCACGGTGACGGCGGCGGCGGTGACTTCGGGGCCGATGCCGTCCCCGGGCAGTACGGCGATGTCAGCGTGCATGGCGGGTAGCCTCGTAGGTTTCGATGTCGGTATGGCGGGCCAGCAGGTAGCCCAGTTCGTCCACGCCCTCCAGCAGGCAGGTCTGCGCGAAGGCATCCAGCGGGAAGCCGAAGACGGACCCGTCGGGCGCGCGCAGTTCGCGCGCCGCGACGTCGATCGTCAGCTCGTCGTCTGGCCGTTCCATCAGCGACTGCACGATCTCCTCGGGCAGCACGATGGGCAGCAGGCCGTTCTTCAGGCTGTTGTTGCGGAAGATGTCGGCGATCTCGCTGCTGACGATGGCGCGCAGGCCCAGGTCGGTCAGCGCCCACGGCGCATGCTCGCGCGAGGAACCGCAGCCGAAATTGCGGCCGGCCAGCAGGATGCGGCGGCCCTGGTTCTCGGGCTGGTTGAACGCGAAGGCCGGATTCGGCGACCCATCCGCCTGCCAGCGCCAGTCGTTGAAGGCGTGCCTGCCCAGGCCGGCGCGCTCGGTGGTCGAGAGGAAGCGCGCCGGGATGATCTGGTCGGTATCGATGTTGGTCTGCGCCAACACCACGCTCTTCGAGCGCAGTTCGCGGAACGCGGTCATCACGCCACCTCCTTGCGCGCGTCGAACAGCTCGCGTGGATCGCTGACGCGCCCGTTCACGGCCGCCCACGCAGCGGTCAGCGGCGAGGCGAGCAGCGTGCGCGCCCCCGGCCCCTGCCGGCCCTCGAAATTGCGGTTGCTGGTGCTCACCGCCAGCTGGCCGGGCGCGACCAGGTCGCCGTTCATCGCGATGCACATCGAGCACCCCGGCTCGCGCCATTCCGCGCCCGCGTCGCGCACGATGCGGTCGATGCCCTCGGCCTCGGCCTCGCGCTTGACGATCTCCGAGCCGGGCACCACCAGCATGCGCACGCCCGTCGCCACCTTGCGGCCGCGCAGCACGTGCGCCACCTCGCGCATGTCGCGCAGGCGGCCGTTGGTGCAGGAGCCGACGAACACCACATCCACCGGCGTGCCCGCCACCGCGTGGCCGGCCTCCAGCCGCATGTAGTCCAGGCCCTTCTGGTCCGCCGGACCGGCGGGCGCCGGAATCGGCGCATCCACCGCGATCGCGGTGCCCGGATGCGTGCCCCAGGTCAGGGTGGGACGGATCTCGGCGGCATCCACGCGGACGTCCGCATCGAACACCGCGCCATCGTCGCTGCGCAGCGTCCTCCAGTAGGCGACGGCCGCATCGAAGGCGTCGCCCTTCGGACCCCGAGGCGTCTTCGCCACCCAGTCGAACGTGGTCTGGTCGGGCGCCACCATGCCGGCGCGCGCGCCGGCCTCGATCGACATGTTGCACAGGGTCATGCGCTGCTCCATGTCCAGCGCCTCGATCGCGCTGCCGCGGAACTCGATGACATGGCCGGTACCGCCGTTGACGCCGATCATGCCGATCACGTGCAGCACGATGTCCTTCGCGCCCACGCCGGGCGCGAGCGTGCCGTCGACGGTGATGCCCATCGTCTTCGGCCGGCGCTGCAGCAGGCACTGCGTGGCCAGCACATGGCCGACCTCGCTGGTGCCGATGCCGAAGGCCAGCGCACCGAACGCACCGTGCGTGCTGGTGTGGCTGTCGCCGCAGACGATGGTCATGCCGGGCAGGGTGAAGCCCTGCTCGGGCGCGATGACATGGACGATGCCGCGGTTCGGCGACGCCATGTCGAACAGCTCGATGCCGTACTCGGCGCAGTTGCGCGCCAGCGTCTCCACCTGCGTCTCGGCCGCCTTCGTGTAGTAGGGCAGCTTGCCGTCAGCGCCGGCGGGCAGGGTGGGCGTGGAATGGTCCATCGTCGCTTTCGTGCGGTCCGGGCGGCGCGGCGACAGCCCGCGCGCCTTCAGCTCGGTGAAGGCCTGCGGCGACGTGACCTCGTGGATCAGGTGCAGGTCGATGTACAGCACCGCGGGCGCGGCGTCCGTCTCGGGGACGACGACGTGGGCATCCCAGAGTTTGTCGAACAGTGTGCGGGGTGAGGTGGCGGGATTCATCAAATGTGTCCGTCATGCCGAGAGTTGCAGTGGTGCGGCCCCTTCCCCCGCACGCGGGGGAAGGTTGGGATGGGGGCAGCAGGAAACCGCCTGTGTCGGGAGGAAGGGGAGTCGAGTGGGGAAGGCCGCTCTGCACTCGATACACGCGTGGCTCGAATACACGCGCGGCTCCGGTTCGCCCCCACCCCAACCCTCCCCCGTGTAACGGGGGAGGGAGCGTGTACGGAGCAGTGGATGCCGCTCATGCCGCCGCTGCTTCCTGCTGTTCGACACGGCGCTGGCGGAGCAACCGGTTGGCCACGTCCAGCCAGGCCAGTGCGCTGGCCTCGATGATGTCCTTGCTGGTGCCCGTGCCCTCGTACTCCTGGCCGTCGCAACGCACCGACAGGCTGGCCTCGCCGCGCGCATCGGCGCCGATGCCGACACTGTGGACCTGGTAGCTCTCCAGCTGCAGTTCCACGCCGGTGGCCGCAGCCAACGCACTGAACAGCGCGTCGACCGGGCCATTGCCTTGTGCGGTTTCCGAGATGCGCTTGCCGTCCGGATCGGACAGCTCGACCAGCGCATTCGCGCGGCTGCCGACATCGCTGATGGTCATCGACGACAGCCGGTAGCCGTCGCTGACCGCGGCATCCTGCATCAGCGCCTGCAGGTCGGCGTCGCCGACCACGCGCTGCTGTTCGCACAGCGCCTTGAACTGTTCGAACACCAGCTTCAGTTCTTCCTCCTCCAGCCAATAACCCAGCGCCCGCAGGCGCTGCTCGACCGCGGCGCGGCCGCTGTGGCGGCCCAGCACCATCTGCGACGACGGCCAGCCCACGTCCTGCGGCTGCATGATCTCGTAGGTGCCGCGATGGCGCAGCATGCCATGCTGGTGGATGCCGGACTCGTGCGCGAACGCATTGGCGCCGACGATGGCCTTGTTGCGCTGCACCGGCATGCCGACCAGCCGCGACAGGAGTTGCGAGGTCGGCACGATGCGCTGCGTGTCGATGCCCGTGTCCAGGTTGTAGAAGGCGTTGCGGACCTTCAGCGTCATCACCAGCTCTTCGATCGCGCAGTTGCCGGCGCGCTCGCCGATGCCGTTGATCGAGCCTTCGACCTGGCGCGCACCGCCTTCGATGGCGGCCAGCGAGTTCGCCACGGCCAGGCCCAGGTCGTTGTGGCAGTGCGCGCTGAACACCACCGTGTCGGCCCCCGGAATGCGGGCGATCGCGCGCTCGAACATGCCGCGGATCTCCTCCGGCGTGGTGAAGCCCACGGTATCCGGCAGGTTGATGGTCGTGGCGCCGGCCGAGATGGCGGTGGCGATGGCCTGGTGCAGGAAGTCCTCCTCGGTACGCGTCGCGTCCTCGGCGGAGAACTCGATGTCGTCGATATGGCCCCGTGCCATGCGCACGTGGGTGTCGATCGATTCCAGCACCTGTTCGCGGCTCATGCGCAGTTTGTGTTCACGGTGCAGCGGGCTGGTCGACAGGAACAGGTGCAGGCGCGGCTTCGCCGACGCCGACAGCGTGCGCAGCGAGGTCTCGATGTCGCCGGTCAGGCAGCGCGACAGCACGGCCAGCGTCGTCCCGCGCAGGTCACGGGCGATCAGTGCGTGCGCTTCGCGGTCGGACTGCGAACTGGCGGGAAAACCGGTCTCGATGATGTCCACGCCCAGGTCGGCCAGGCCGCGGGCCATCACCAGCTTCTGCTGCGGCGTCATGCTGCAGCCGGGGGATTGTTCGCCGTCGCGCAGCGTGGTGTCGAAAATCCGGATCTGCGCGGAGGTGGGAATGGTCGTGTTCACCAGATGGATTCCTCGTGTACTGCTGTTTCCAGGGGCGCGACCGCAATGCGACGCGCGCCGGTCTTGATGGGGGAGGTCGGTGCGGCCGCGCGGTGGAGTGCGCGGCCGGGGGAAAGCGAGGGGTCGCCGTCGACGCTGCGGCGGCGTGGCTTGCGTGGTGCGCGTGGGCGGACATCGGACAGCAGTTGGGCCAGCACCATCGCATCGATGTTGCCGCCCGAGACGACGGCGCACTTGCGCTTGCCGGCGACGCGGCGCCCGGCGGCCAGCGCCAGCGCGCCCGCGCCCTCGGCGATCAGGTGCTCTTCCAGCGCCAGCCGCACCAGCGTCTCGCGCAGCTCCGCTTCGCGCACGGTCACCACGTCGTCGAGCAGCTGGGTGCACAGCCGCCGGGTGATGAAGCCGGGCACCTTGACGCGGACGCCGTCGGCCAGCGACGCGACCGGGTCGACCGGCGAGACATCGCCCTTCATCGCCCGGATCATCGAATCCACGCCTTCGACCTGCGCGCCGACGACGCGCACGCCCTGCGACTTCAATGCCAGCGCGACGCCGGAGGCCAGGCCGCCGCCGCCGATCGGGACGATGACGACATCCGGCGCATGCGGCGCAATCTCGATGCCGACCGTGCCCTGGCCGGCGATGACGTCCGGGTCGTCGAACGCGGACAGGAAGCGGTAGCCATTCTGTTCGGCGAGTTCCTTCGCGAAGGCGAACGCCTCGTCGTAACTGTTGCCGTGCTGGCGCACGGTGGCGCCCCAATGCGCGACGCCGGCGATCTTGGTGGCCGGTGCGCCGTGCGGCATCACCGTGATCGCCTGCACGCCCAGGCGGTAGGCGGCCCACGCCAGGCCCTGCGCATGGTTGCCGGCCGAGGCGGCGATCACCGGGCGCTGGTCGCCGCGCTCGCGTGCCGCCAGCAGCGCGTTCAGGGCGCCGCGGACCTTGTACGAGCCGGTGCGCTGCAGGTTCTCCAGCTTCAGCATCACCCCGAACCGCTCTGCGTGATGCATCGGTGTCGGCGGCAGGTACCGGCGCAGCCGCGCCTGTGCCGCCAGCACGTCGGCCACGGTGACGACGACGTCGCCTACGTCGGGCTCATTGCTGGCGGGGGCGCGGCCGGCGTCAGGCATCGCGGCACGGGTGCGGCCGATGTTGAAGAAGACGCCTCCGGACCACGGCGCGCGCGGTGGCGGACGCGGCGTTCATGCGGCGCGATCCTGCGGGCGACGGTCGCGGCTCAGTTCCTGCACAGCGCTGAAGGACAGTTCCTCCACGTCGTAGATCTTCAGCAACTGCTGGCGCAGCGTTTCCGGCGCGCGCGTACTGTCGATCACCAGCGCCAGCGCCCAGTAGCCTTCGCTGTCGTGGGTCGCATGTACCGCGTGTGGCGGGAAGCCACGGCGCTCGATCATGCCCAGCACGCGCAGCAGGGCGCCCTCGGCAGGTTTGAGCTTGAGTTCAAGCCGGTAGCGCATTCGTCTTCTCCGGGCCGTGGGCCGCGATGGCAGTCTCGGCGGCGACCTTGGCGGGATTGGCGTCCAGCATCGAGCTGTTGGCGTGGTTCGGCGGTACCAGCGGCCAGACGTTGGCCTTGATGTCGATGGTGACGTGCAGCAGCGCCGGCCCCGGCGTGGCCAGCAGCTTCGCCAGCGCATCGTCCACCTCGTCGCGCAGGCTGATGTGGTGCGCGGGAATGCCGAACACGCGCGCCAGTGCGGCGAAGTCGGGGTTGTCGGACAGGTCGATCTCGCTGTAGCGCTCGGCGAAGAACAGTTCCTGCCACTGTCGCACCATGCCCAGCGCGCTGTTGTCGATCAGCACGATCTTCACCGGCAGCTTGCAGCGCGCGATGGTCGCCAGCTCCTGCACGTTCATCATGAAGCCGCCATCGCCGTTGACCAGCACGACGGTGCGGTCGGGACAGGCGAACTGCGCGCCCATCGCGGCCGGCAGGCCGAAGCCCATCGTCCCCAGCGCACCGCTGGTCAGGTGGTTGCGCGGATGGGTGAACCGGCAGTGCTGCGCCACCCACATCTGGTGCTGGCCCACGTCGCAGACGACGATGGCGTCCGCCGGCGCCACGTCGCTCAACCGCTTCAGCAGCCCGGGCGCGTAGATGTCGGTGCCGGGCGCGTCGTAGCGGAAGCCGAAGCGGTCGCGGTTGCCCAGGCAGTGCCTGCGCCACTCGTCGCACGTGCTGCGCGCGGCCGTCAGCGCTTTCAGGCTGGTGGCGATGTCGCCGGGCACCGCGATGTCCGCGGTGCGCAGCTTGCCGATCTCGTAGGCGTCGGCGTCCACGTGCAGCACGCGGGCGAACGGCGCGAACTCGGCCAGCTTGCCGGTCGCGCGGTCGTCGAAGCGCGCGCCGACCACGATCAGCAGATCGCATTCCTGCGTGGCCATGTTGGCGGCGCGCGTGCCGTGCATGCCCAGCATGCCCAGGTAGTGCGGATGGCTGGCGGGCAGGGCGCCCAGCGCGCGCAGCGTCAGCACGGTGGGGATCTTGGTCGCGTCGACGAACTGCCGGAACGCCTCCACCGCGTCGGCGATGCCGATCCCGCCGCCGCCGTAGATCAGCGGCTTCTCCGAACCGGCGATGGCGGCCAGCGCGTCCGCCAGCGTCGCATCATCCGGTGCCGGCAGCGGATCGACGCTGGCCGGCACGTGGTCGGGCAGGTGCGAGGCATCGGACATCTGCACGTCCTTCGGCAGATCGATCAGCACCGGCCCGGGACGCCCTTCGCGCGCGATGCGGAAGGCCTCGCGCACCATGGTCGGCAGGTCGTCCACGCGCCGGGCGACGAAGCTGTGCTTCACGATCGGCAGGGTCAGGCCGAACACGTCCAGTTCCTGGAACGCGTCGGTGCCCATCAGCGTGGTGGCGACCTGGCCGGTCAGGCAGACCATCGGCACCGAGTCCAGCATCGCATCGGCGATGCCGGTCACCAGGTTCGACGCGCCCGGACCGGACGTGGCCACGCACACGCCGACCTTGCCGCTGGCGCGGGCATAGCCGTTCGCGGCCAGCGCCGCGCCCTGCTCGTGGCGCACCAGGATGTGCTTGAGGTTGGAGTCCACCAGCGCGTCGTAGAACGGCATGATGGTGCCGCCGGGATAGCCGAACAGCGTGTCCACGCCCTCGATTTCCAGGGCACGGGCCAGCCAGCGGGCGCCATTGCGTGGGGCAGTGGCCGCGGCGGCGTTCATGCGGCGGCCTGCTCGTCTGTATCGGGTTGCGCGGCGTTGGCCTGCAGCCACACCATCTTCGCGCGCAGTTCCCTGCCGACCTTCTCGATCGGGTGGTCCTTGTCGGCCTGCTGGAACTTCCTGTAGTTCGGCAGGCCGGCGTCGTACTCGGCCTGCCAGTTGCGGGTGAAGGTGCCGTTCTGGATGTCGGTCAGCACGTCCTTCATGCGCGCCTTGACGCTGGCGTCGATGACGCGCGGACCGCTGACGAAGTCGCCGTACTGCGCGGTCTCGGAGATGAATTCCAGCATGCGGGTGATGCCGCCTTCGTAGAACAGGTCGACGATCAGCTTCAGCTCGTGCAGCACTTCGTAGTAGGCGATCTCCGGCTGGTAGCCGGCTTCGACCAGCGTCTCGAAACCGGCCTGCACCAGCGACGAGGCGCCGCCGCACAGCACGGCCTGTTCGCCGAACAGGTCGGTCTCGGTCTCTTCCTTGAACGTGGTCTTGATGATGTTGGCGCGCGCGCCACCCAGGCCGCCGGCGTAGGCCAGCGCGAACTGTTCGGCCTTGCCGCTCCTGTCCTGGTGCACGGCGTAGATGCAGGGCACGCCACGACCGATCTCGTACTCGCGGCGCACCAGCGCGCCCGGACCCTTCGGCGCGACCAGCACCACATCTAGGTCGTCGCGCGGTTCGATCATGCCGAAGTGCACGTTGAGGCCGTGCGCGAACAGCAGCACCGCGCCCTGCTTCATGTTCGGCGCCAGCACGTCGGCGTAGAGCTTCTTCTGCACCATGTCCGGCGTCAGCACCGCGACCAGGTCGGCGTCCTTCACCGCCTCGGCCGGAGCTTTCACCGCGAAACCGTCGGCCTTGGCTTTCACTTCGGTCGGACCGCCCGGACGCAGCCCGACGACGACATCGAAACCGGAATCGCGCAGGTTCAGCGCATGCGCGCGGCCCTGGCTGCCGTAACCGATGACGGCGATCGTGGGATGCGGGAGGGCGTTGGCGGTGGTCATGGCGCTGATTTCCTGAGGTTGAGGTGGAATCGAAGGCTCTTAAACAAAAAACCCCGCACTTCATCAGTGCGGGGTTTTGCGAATCTGGCGTTGCTTGCTGCCTACACGCCGGTCCGTCCCGCAGTTGTGGGCGAGGTAATAAGGACGAGTACAAGGAGCGACGCCGCGGCGGAGGCGGTCGGTTCGTTCGTCGTGGGCGTGTGGCGCTGCAACATGCGGCAAGAGAAACATGCCGCTTCAAATCGTGTCAAGCGGTTTTGCGGTCTTTTCGACGATCGGATGATTTCAGTCGAGATGGTTGCAACTGAAACCGAGAAAACGCCGCAGAATCCAGCCTCCCCACGTCGTAGCCGCACCTCCGTTTTCATGCCCGAATACCGCTCCAGGACCTCCACGCACGGTCGCAACATGGCGGGCGCCCGCGCGCTGTGGCGCGCCACCGGCATGAAGGACGACGACTTCCACAAGCCGATCGTCGCCATCGCCAATTCGTTCACCCAGTTCGTGCCGGGACACGTGCACCTGAAGGACCTGGGCCAGCTGGTCGCGCGCGAGATCGAGCGGGTCGGCGGCGTGGCGAAGGAGTTCGACACCATCGCCGTCGACGACGGCATCGCGATGGGCCACGACGGCATGCTGTACTCGCTGCCGTCGCGCGAGATCATCGCCGACTCGGTGGAGTACATGGTCAACGCGCACTGTGCCGACGCGCTGGTGTGCATTTCCAACTGCGACAAGATCACGCCCGGCATGCTGATGGCCGCGCTGCGCCTGAACATCCCGACGGTGTTCGTGTCCGGTGGACCGATGGAAGCCGGCAAGACGCGGCTGGCGGACCACAAGCTCGACCTGGTCGATGCGATGGTGATGGCGGCCGACCCGAACGTGTCCGACGAGGAGGTCGCCGCCGTCGAGCGCAGCGCGTGCCCCACGTGCGGCTCGTGCAGCGGCATGTTCACCGCCAACTCGATGAACTGCCTGACCGAGGCGCTCGGCCTGTCGTTGCCGGGCAACGGCACGGTCCTGGCGACGCACGCCGACCGCGAACAGCTGTTCAAGCGTGCCGGCGTGCTGGCGGTCGAGTTGTGCCACCGCTGGTATGGCGGTGAAGACGTCAGCGCGCTGCCGCGCGGCATCGCCACGGTGCAGGCATTCGAGAACGCGATGACGCTGGACATCGCCATGGGCGGTTCCACCAACACCATCCTGCACCTGCTGGCTGCGGCGCAGGAAGGCGACGTGCCGTTCGACATGCGCGACATCGACCGCTTGTCGCGGCGCGTGCCGCAGCTATGCAAGGTGGCGCCGAACACGCAGAAGTACCACATCGAGGACGTGCACCGCGCCGGTGGCATCATGGCGATCCTCGGCGAACTGGCGCGCGGCGGGCTGCTGCATACCGGCGTCGCGACCGTGCATGCGAAATCACTGGGTGACGCCATCGCCAAGTGGGACGTCACCCGGAGCGACGACGAGGCCGTGCACACGTTCTACAAGGCGGGACCGGCCGGCATTCCCACCCAGGTCGCCTTCAGCCAGGCCACGCGCTGGCCCTCGCTGGACATCGACCGTGCCGAGGGCTGCATCCGCAGCGTCGGGCACGCGTACTCGCAGGAAGGCGGCCTGGCCGTGCTGTACGGCAACCTCGCCGTCGATGGCTGCGTGGTGAAGACGGCGGGCGTGGACGAATCGATCCATGTCTTCGAAGGCACCGCCCGCGTCTACGAGAGCCAGGATGCGGCCGTGGCCGGCATCCTCGGCGACGAGGTGAAGGCGGGCGATATCGTCGTGATCCGCTACGAAGGGCCGAAAGGCGGCCCGGGCATGCAGGAGATGCTGTACCCGACCAGTTACCTGAAGTCGAAAGGCCTCGGCAAGCAGTGCGCACTGCTGACCGACGGCCGCTTCTCCGGCGGCACGTCCGGGCTGTCGATCGGCCATGCATCGCCGGAAGCCGCGGCGGGCGGCGCGATCGGCCTGGTGCAGGATGGCGACCGCATCCGTATCGATATCCCGCAACGCTCCATCGTCTTGCGGGTGTCCGACGAGGAACTCGCGGCGCGCCGTGCCGCCCAGGATGCGAAGGGTTGGAAGCCCGCGCAGCCGCGTCCGCGCAAGGTCAGCACCGCGCTGAAGGCGTATGCCTTGCTCGCGACCAGCGCTGACAAGGGTGCCGTGCGTGACAAGGCGCTGCTGGATGGCGTCTGACAGGCGGATGCGCGTTCGCTTTGTCCTGGTCCTGCTGTTCGCCTTGGCGGGCCTTCACGTCTCCGCCAAGGAGGACCAGCACACGCCGTGGGTGGTCGCCACCTACGCCTATCCCGAGCGCGACCGCCTTGCCGCGATCCAGCCGTTGGCCGACTACCTGGCGAAGCGTGGCCGCCATCCGGTGCAGGTGAAGGTGTTCCCGTCCCCGACCGCGCTGGTGCAGGCGATGCGCGACGGCCAGGTCGATGTCGCGGTGCCCAACCTGCATGGCTACCTGCAGGCGCGGCGCGACATCGCGCAGGTCACCACGTTGCCGGTCCCGCAGGTGCCGGCGTTGCAGGCGGATCGCTACCGAGCGGTGCTGGTGGCGCGCGATGCCGCATCGCTCGCGGAGGTTCAGGCGAAGGCCGGCAGCCTGCGGCTGGCGCTGGTCGGTCGCGATTCGGCGTCCGGTGGCTTCGTGCCGGCGCAGTATCTGCGCCAACAGGCGCTGGATCCGGCGACGGCATTCGCGTCGGTCATCCATGCGGGTTCGCATGCGGCCGCCTTGCAGGCGGTCGTCGACGGGCGTGCGGAGGTGGCGGCGCTGGCGGGCGACGTCTACGACGCGTCGCGCCCCGACGGTATCCGCGAACTGTGGCGCTCCGATCCCATCCCGCCGGGGCCGTTGGTGTGCCGCGCGACGACCGACGTACCGTGCCAGGCGATCGCTGCCTGGCTGCTGGACGCGCATCGCGAGGAGCCGGCCGTGATGGCCGCCCTGCGCATGGGCTGGCCCGAATTCGGCGACGCCACGGTCTTCGTTCCCGCCGACGCTGCCCGCCTGTCCCAGGTGACGCTGGTCCAGGACTGAATACCGGTCCCGCCTGAACAGGGCGCTCAATTCGCTGCGATCCCGGCCGCTACCGGTAGACGGAGGAGCGGACATGGCAGCGATCGAAGACAGGCAGGCCGAGCGCGCGGCCAGTGAAGGCACCCTGCCGGATGCGCCGGTGGGACTGGTGCGCCTGGACGCGGCCGCCCGCGTGGTGGCCGCCAATCGCGCCGCCTGGGACCTGCTCGCCTTGTCGCCGGATGCGTTGCTGGGCCAACCCTGCGAACAGCTGTGGGGTCTGCCTGTCGCCGTGCTGAACGACGAAGAAGGCACCTGGTGCGCGCCGGGCAACGATCCTGCCCGCCGCATCCGCTACCAGGCCGACCGCGATGGCGAAGGCTGGCTGCTGTCGCTCCCGCACCCGGAGACCGCCGCGCTGCTGCGCGACGCCACGCGACTGGCCCAGGGCGAGCGTCCCGTCGCGGTGACGCCTCCGCTGCGCGACCTGGCGCAGCGCCTGGCCGATGCCGCGACCGAACGCGCATTGCTGGAGCGCATCGGCGGCCTGCTGGGCGGTTGCGATCTCGATCTGGCCTTGCCGGATGCACAGGCCGCGCATCCGCTGTCGCGGCAGATCGCCGCCGGCTTCGGCAACCTGGCCGAGGCGATCCGGCAGGCCGTGGCGCTGTCGGTGCAGGTGGCGGCGGAAGTGCCTCACCTGGTCGGCGACAACGACGAACTGCTGACGCAATCGCAGGCGCAGGTGACGGCGCTCGACACCGTGCTCGACATCACGCGCCGCCTGCTGCAGGGACTGAAGGGCGCAGGCGAAGAGCTGCAGGCGGTCATTGCCGTCGCCGCCAGCGCCGACGCCAGTGCACGCCAGGGCGTCGCCGCCGCACGCCAGCTCGGCGATGCGATGCGCGAAGTCGAGCGCCGTTCCGCGCGCGCCGGCGACGTCATCGAAGTCATCGACGCCGTCGCATTCCAGACCAACATCCTGTCGATCAATGCCAGCATCGAAGCGGCGCGCGCGGGACCGGCGGGGCGCGGTTTCGCCGTGGTCGCCACCGAAATCCGCCGGCTGGCCGAACAGGCGGCAACGGCGGCGCGTGACGTGCGGGTGATCCTGGACGAAAGCGGGCGTGCGCTGACCGAGAGCGCGGCCTCGGCCGAAGCGACCGGCGAGGTGCTGGTCGGCATCGGCGACCTGCTGGCGCGCGCCAGCCAGGCGATGGAATCCGTGGTCGAGCGCGTCTCCGCGCAGGATCAGGAAGTCATCGCGATCGATGCCGCCGTCGATCGGGTGGCTGCCCTCAGTCGCAGCAACCTGGAGCACGCGGACCAGGTCGCCGCGCGCGGTACCGCGCTGGCGCAGGGCACCGATACGTTGCGGGACTGCGTCGGCCTGTTCCGCCTGCCGGCCGATCCCCTCGGGCATCGTCGCCACGCGCGCGTCCGCGATCTCGCGCAGGACGCCGCCGTGCGGATCGGTGAAGCGCTGGCGCTGGCGCTGGGTCACGGACGCATCGGTGAAGACGCGCTCTTTTCGCGCGACTACGCGCCCATCCCCGGCATCGAGCCAGCCAAGTTCACTACGCCGTTCGACGCGCTCTGCGACGAACTGCTGCCGCCGCTGCAGGAACCCGTGGCGGCGCGGCATCCGTGGATCGTGTTCGCCATCTGCGCCAATCCCGACGGCTACGTGCCCACGCACAACCTGCGCTTCACCCAGCCGCTGACCGGCGACCGCGCGCAGGACCTGGTCGGCAACCGCACCAAGCGCATCTTCGCCGACCGCGTCGGCCGCAGTGTCGGCGCCCATACCGACCCGTACCGCCTGCAGGTCTACCGGCGCGACACCGGCCAGATCATGTTCGACCTGTCCGTCCCCGTCTTCGTCGCCGGCCGCCACTGGGGCGGCTTCCGCGTGGGCTACACGCTGGAATGAGTTCGCGGTGCGGGCGTTTGTGGTCTAATTCGCCCCGAAGCGGGGGTATCGCCGGCGGGGCCGGCGATTGAGACAGACCCTTCGAACCTGATCCGGTTGAGACCGGCGTAGGGAAGCTTCGCAGGATGCGCCGTGTTGCCGTTCCGCCCGCCGAGGGTCCGCAATCCGTCCGCCGCCGCGCCGCCGCTTCGTCCGTGATGCGATCCCCTCGCGTCCCACTGCGCGAACTCCCCGCACTCGCCCTGCGGGGAATCAAAAAGGACGAAGCCGATGAATGCCATTCCCAAGCCCGCCACCGACCTGCTGCAGCAGACCGGCCAGCTCTCCGAATCCGTCACGCGCCCGATCCCCGGGTCGCGCAAGATCTTCGTGGAAGGTTCGCGCCCCGACCTGCAGGTGCCGATGCGCGAGATCGCCCTGACGCAGACGCCGACGCTGTTCGGCGGCGAGGAGAATCCGCCGGTCACCGTCTACGACACCTCCGGTCCGTATACCGATCCGCAAGCGCGCATCGACCTGGCCGCGGGCCTGCCGGCGGTGCGCGCCCGGTGGATCGAGGAGCGCGGCGACACCGAGCAGCTCTCCGCGCTGAGCTCGGAGTTCGGCCGCAAGCGCGAGCAGGATCCCAAGCTCGATGCGGTGCGCTTCCCCAACCGCGTGCTGCCGCGCCGCGCCAAGGCCGGCGCCAACGTCAGCCAGATGCACTACGCGCGCCGCGGCATCGTCACGCCGGAGATGGAATACGTGGCCATCCGCGAAAACCAGCGGCTGGAGGCGGTGCGCGAAGCGCACCTGCTGGCGCAACACCCGGGCGAGAGTTTCGGCGCGAGCATCCAGAAGCTGATCACGCCGGAGTTCGTGCGCGACGAGATCGCCCGCGGCCGCGCCATCCTGCCCAACAACATCAACCATCCGGAAAGCGAGCCGATGATCATCGGCCGCAACTTCCTGACCAAGATCAACGCCAACATCGGCAACAGCGCGGTGTCCTCGGGCATCGCCGAAGAAGTCGAGAAGCTGGTCTGGTCGATCCGCTGGGGCGGCGACACGGTGATGGACCTGTCCACCGGCAAGCACATCCACGAGACGCGCGAGTGGATCATCCGCAACTCGCCGGTGCCGATCGGCACGGTGCCGATCTACCAGGCGCTGGAGAAGGTCGACGGTCGCGCCGAGGCACTGACCTGGGAGATCTTCCGCGACACGCTGATCGAACAGGCCGAACAGGGCGTGGACTACTTCACCATCCACGCCGGCGTGCTGCTGCGCCACGTACCGCTGACCGCCAAGCGCGTGACCGGCATCGTCTCGCGCGGCGGCTCGATCATGGCCAAGTGGTGCCTGGCGCACCACAAGGAGAACTTCCTCTACACGCACTTCGAGGACATCTGCGAGATCATGAAGGCCTACGACGTGGCCTTCTCGCTGGGCGACGGCCTGCGTCCGGGCTGCATCGCCGACGCCAACGACGCCGCCCAGTTCGGCGAGCTGGAAGCGCTGGGCGAGCTGACCAAGATCGCGTGGAAGCACGATGTGCAGTGCATGATCGAAGGCCCCGGCCACGTGCCGATGCAGCTGATCAAGGAGAACATGGACAAGCAGCTGCGCGAGTGCGGCGAGGCGCCGTTCTACACGCTCGGCCCGCTGACCACCGACATCGCGCCCGGTTACGACCACATCACCAGCGCCATCGGTGCGGCGATGATCGGCTGGTACGGCACGGCGATGCTCTGCTACGTGACGCCGAAGGAGCACCTGGGCCTGCCCAACCGCCAGGACGTGCGCGACGGCATCATGGCCTACAAGATCGCCGCGCACGCGGCGGACCTGGCCAAGGGCCATCCCGGCGCGCAGGTGCGCGACAACGCGCTCAGCAAGGCGCGCTTCGAGTTCCGCTGGGAGGACCAGTTCCACCTGGGCCTGGATCCGGAGAAGGCCAAGGAATTCCACGACGAGACGCTGCCCAAGGACGCGCACAAGCTGGCGCACTTCTGCTCGATGTGCGGGCCGCACTTCTGCTCCATGAAGATCACCCAGGACGTGCGCGACTACGCGGCCGAGCACGGCGTGGAGGAGCAGGCGGCGCTCGAGGCCGGCATGGCGGAGAAGTCGGCGGAATTCCTGGCCCAGGGCGCGCAGGTGTATCGTCAGGGCTGACCGGGCAGGGGCGGTCGCATCCGTCCCGGGCCTGCTGCCGTAGCGTTCACAGGACGCCCGCCATGATGGCGGCGTCCCCGACAGGAGCACGATCATGGCCCGTTTCGCCCGCAATGCCGGCCGCTGGATGATGGCCGCCGCTGTCCTTCTCCTGGCGTCCTGCGCCACCGGCCCGCGGATCACCAGCGATGTCGATCCGTCCGCCAACTTCGGCGAGTACCGCAGCTTCGCCTTCTATTCGCCGCTGGCGATCGAAGGGCAGGGCTACGCCACGCTGACCAGCGGCCGGACCAAGGACGCCGCGCGCAGGCAGATGGAGGCGCGCGGCTACGTCTACGACGAGACCTCGCCGGACCTGTGGGTGAACCTCAATGCCTACATGCAGGAGAAGACCGACGTCGTGAACACGCCGGAGGTCGACTACGACTACTACTACAGCTACCGTGCGCGCCGCTATGTGGCGGTGCCCTACTGGCGCGACCGCACCGACGTCTACAAGTACACCGAGGGCACCTTGAACGTGGACCTGGTGGATGCCAAGCAGAACCGCCTGGTCTGGACCGGCGTCGCGGTCGGCCGCGTGGGCCGCACCAAGCCGGAAGAGCGCGGCGCGAAGATCGATGCGGCGGTGGCCGAGATTTTCCTGCGCTATCCGTACCGGGCCGGCAGCGCCACCCCGGCGGCCACGCCATGAAGGGCAGCGGCCCCGGCATCGCCAAGGCCGGCATCGGCTTCGGCACGGCGCTGGCCATCACCCTCTCATGGAGCGCCAACAAGTCGTTGCTGTGGGCGGTGATCCATGGCCTGCTGTCGTGGATCTACGTGGTCTATTACGCGCTGGTGTACCACCTCGAATGAGGTCCGACGCGTGACGACGCCCTTGCGCTGGCTGCGCTGGCTGGTGACCGCGCGGCGGCATCCCTGCGCGTTCCTGCTGATCGTGCAGCTGGCGGGCATCCTGCTGTACCCGATCATGGAAGACACGCAGGCCGGCCGCGCGCTGTTCGGCGCGTTCGGCATCCTGGTGCTGGCGCTGGCCCTGTGGGTGGTCAACCGCAGCACGGCGGTGAACTGGGTCGCGTGGTCGCTGGCCATTCCCTCCGTCGTGCTGTCGGTGTTCGCCGCCGTCTTCGACATGCAGGCGCTGTGGGTCTACGCCCACCTGCTGGAAAGCGGCCTGTACTTCTACACCGCCGGCAGCCTGATCGCGTACATGCTGCAGGACCATTCGGTGACCAGCGACGAACTGTTCGCGGCGGGCGCGACCTTCACGCTGCTGGCGTGGGCGTTCGCGTTCGCCTTTTCGGTCTGCCAGCAGTGGTATCCGGGCAGCTTCACCGCGGCCGTCGACCCGCAGTCGCCGCGCAGCTGGATGGAGCTGCTGTTCCTCAGCTTCAGCCTGCTGTCGGGCGTGGGCCTGAGCGACGTGGTGCCGATCCTGCCGCAGGCGCGTGCGCTGGTGATGCTGGAGCAGTTCGCCGGCGTGATGTACATCGCCGTGGTGGTGTCGCGGCTGATCGGACTGACCATCCTGAAATCGCCCGCCCGCAAAGTGGAGTGAGCGGGTTCACGACATAAAAAATTCGCGCCTTGCGGCGCGAATGTTGGAGCTCGTGTAGTAGGACGTCGGCGGGAGAGAGAGGTTGCCTGTGATGCTCCCGTTCAGGGCGAGCACGAGGGTCACTGTAAAATGCACCGCGACGGTGCGCTTTCCCCGTACTGCCTTGGCACTTTGCCGAATCTGCCGGATCGCCTGGCCCATCGCGCGGCAGGCATTAAGGCACATGACGGACCCTGGACGACCGCGCAGCATTCGCTCCCCATGAGATCCCCCGACTCCGCCGCTCCACCGGCAGGCGATCGCCTGAAGGTGGGGGAATGCCTGGTTGATGTTCCGCTGCGTGAGATCCACGCGCCGGGTGCACGCAGGCCTGCGCGCATCACGCCGAAGGCGATGGGGGTGCTGCGCGTGCTGGCGGAGAACCCGTCGCGCGTGGTCACTCGCGAGGCGCTGCTGGCGGCCGTGTGGCCGGATACGCTGCCGACCAACGACGTGGTCACCCAGGCCGTCACCCAGTTGCGCAAGGCATTCGGCGAACGCGCGGACGGTCCCCGGTACATCGAGACGATCGCCAAGAGCGGCTATCGCCTGCTGGTGGACGTGCAATGGCTGCCGCGCGATGCCGAGCAGGATCCGCCAGCCGAACAGGACGCAGGGGGCGACGCTTCGCCGGCGTCCGGGTCGACGGAGCCGGCGTCCACGCCCGCCATGTCGGCCGATGCCGCCACCTGCCATACCCTGCTGTTCCGGCGCTGGGGATGGGGCCTGGGATTGGGCGTGCTGGCGATCGCATGCGTCCTGGCCGTGCTCTGGTGGTCGGGAGTTCCGCGGCCGCAGATCGGTGCGCAGGACGAGGTGACCGCGTTGCTGCCGGCGGCCAGGCCGTACCGGCTGATCACGTCGTCGCCGGGCTTCGAGCTGTCGCCGACCTTGTCGCCGGACGGCTCGCAGGTGGCGTACCTGTCCAGCATGACCGAGGAGCTGGCAGGCACGGCGATCCTGGTGCAGACCACCGAACCGGCCCAGCCGCGCACGCTCACGTTCCCGCCGGAAGGCGCCTGGGACACCAACCCCGAATGGTCGCCCAGCGGTCGCGAGATCGCCTTCCTGCGCCGCTCGCCCGGTGAGGACTGCCGCATCATGGCGGTGCAGGCCAGCGGCGGCGAACCGCGCGTGCTGGGCCAGTGCGACCCGCACAACCGGCCCTCGTTCGACTGGACGCCCGACGGCACCGGCCTGGTGTTCAGCAGTCCGCTGAGTGGCGACGGCGAGCCGGGCCTGCGGCTGCTGGATCTGGCCACCGGCCGGTGGCACGCGCTCGATTACGGCGCCACTGCGCAGGACGTGGACACGGCGCCGCGGTTCTCGCCGGACGGACGCTGGATCGCCTTCATCCGCAACACGCCGCTGGGCGACCTGTGGAGGATCCCCGCCGGTGGGGGGCGGGCCGAGCGCCTGACCCACCAGCGCGCCGAGCTGCGCGGCTGGGACTGGACCGCCGACGGCAAGGCCATCGTCTTCGGCCGTCGGGTGGACAGCCACACGCGCCTGTACCGGCTCGACCTCGCGGCGCGGACCATCAGCGACCTCGGCATCGAAGATGCCCAGGCGCCGGCCATCGCCGCGCAGTCCAACCAGCTGGCCTTCGTGCAGCGCAAGCCGCAGTTCGGCCTGTACCGCATCGGCGATGCGGCGGACGGTGGCGCGCGGCCCCTGCAGCGCCTGTTTCCGTCGTCGGGTCGCGATTCGCTGCCGTCGGTGGCGCCGGACGGGCGCCAGATCGCGTTCGCGTCCGACCGCTCGGGCGAATTCGCGCTGTGGTGGGCGGACATGGAGCGGCCCGCGTCCTTGCGGCTCATCGAAGGCATCCGTCCCGAGTCGCGCCACCTGCCGGCCTGGTCGCCGGACAGCGGGCGGCTGCTGGTCATCGGTACCGACGTCCGCGGCCACTACGGCCTGCACGAACTCGACCCCGCCAGCGGCCAGCTGCGTTCGCTGCCGGTCCCGGTGCCGGCCGGGGACCTGCTGTTCGCCACCTACATGCCGGACCCCGGCCACCTGCTGGTGGTCGCCGGCAGCGGCGACGGCCAGCAGGCGGTGCTGTTCGACCGCCGGAGCACGCCGTGGCGCCGGCTGGCGAGCATCGAAGGCGTGTCGTTCGCGCGCCCGGACCTGGCGCAGGGCAGGGTGCTGTTCACCCGGCTCGCCCGCGACGGCCTGTGGCAGTCGGACCTGGGCCTGACCGCCGCCAGCATCCGCCAGGTCGACGGCAGTCGTCCCGCCAGCCAGCGCTACCGGACCTGGACGGTGACCGAGGACGGCCAGATCGAATACCTCGAACAGTTGCCCGGATGCTACGTCAGCCTGCGCCACATCGGGGTCGGCCGCTCCCACCCATCGCCGCGCTGCCTGGAGGCGACCCACCTGGCGACCGTGAACGGATTCAGCGCACATGCGCGCGAACGTGTGACCTACGTCTCGATGGCCGTCGTGGACGGCTCCGACATCGGCTTCCTGTCGCTGGATGCCGCGCCGCCGCCGGACGCCGGAGGGTTCCGCTAACTGCCTGAGGCGGAACGGAAAGTTTCTTTCGTAACTTCTTCGGAACCGCATTCGGCAAGATTTCGTCGACATTTCCGGCAAACTTCCTGCCGCCATCGCCCCCGACACGGCACATCACGTCCACACGTCATGCAAAGTGGAACGACCGATGGAGCAAACCTGGTGGGCGGATCGCGGACAGCTGGTCCGTCTGGAAGCGGTGGAAGCGGCGGCGTCGAGCGGCTGTGTCGCGGTGTCGCGGCTGGGTGGGGCACAGGCCGGCGGTGACCTGTTCACGATATGGGTGCAGGTGCGCGGCGCCTCCTGGGTCGAGGCCAAGGAAGGGCGCTTCCGCCTGCGGCGCGGGCAATGGATCGCGCTGGACCGCGATTCCAAGCCGCTGGTCCAGAGCGATCGCCACGGCCTGTGCGTGGGCGTCGCGCTGAACGCCGATGGCGTGAAGGCGATGGCCCGGTTCGCCGACGGCCCCCTCTATTCCGGCCGTGGCCGCATGAGCCGGCGCGACGCGCTGACCCTGCTGCGCCTGTGGAGGGCGGCGTCGGAGCGCGGCACCGACGCCGGCGACGCATTCGCACTGCGTCCGCTGCTGCTGCACTTCGCCGCGGTCCAGCAGGAACTCGACCGCTACATCCAGCGCTGCCCGGGCCGCTCGCGCACCCGCAAGCGCCAGGTGTTCGGCCGCCTGCAACGGGCGCGCCTGTATCTGGAAGGCAACTGCGACCGCGTGGTCCGCATCAGCGAACTGGCGGAACTGACCAGCTTCTCGAGCTGGTACTTCTCGCGCACGTTCTACAGCCTGTACGACGAAAGCCCGCAGGCGGCCGCGGCGCGCCTGCGCCTCGAACACGCGGCGGACCTGCTGCGCAGCACGTCGATGATGGTGGGCGAGGTCGCGGCCGCGTCGGGCTTCGACAACTGCTGCAGTTTCGCGCGTGCGTTCCGCGCGCGCTTCGGCACGTCCGCCAGCCGTTACCGCACCGCGTCCGCGGCGTCGAGGACAGATTCGGCAAAGTCATCGGGCGTCGGCCGCAAAGCGGTGGTGAAGACTGGAACGTAAGTTTGCAGGGCGTTTTAACACGCCCATAACGCAACACGTTCCTCTGAGGAGAGATTGAATGAACCACCGCAATTCGCGTCGTGCGATGCGGGTCGGCATGCTGCCGGCCGGTATCGCCATCGCACTGATCCCCGCGTTCGCCAGCGCGCAGGAAGCCACCGCCGACGCTTCCAGCACCACGACGCTGGATCGCCTGGAAGTGACCGGCTCGCGCATCCGCGGCGCCGACATGGAAACGCAGCAGCCGATCATCACGCTGAGCCGCCAGGACATCGAGAAGCAGGGCTTCACCTCGGTCGCCGACATCCTCCAGAACCTGACGTCCGCCGGCTCGCCGGCGATCTCGCGTTCCGATGCGCTGGCCTCGGGCGAGAACGTGGGCGGTTACTACATCGACATCCGTAACCTGGGTGCGCAGCGCACGCTGATCCTGCTCAACGGCAAGCGCCTGGGTGCGACCACCTCCGGCCTGCAGGACCTGAGCCAGGTGCCGATGTCGGCGATCGACCGTGTCGAGATCCTGAAGGACGGCGCGTCGGCCATCTACGGTTCGGACGCCATCGCGGCCGTGGTCAACGTGATCACCCGCAAGCGCTTCGACGGCGCCGAAGCCGAAGCCTATTTCGGCCAGTACAGCGAAGGCGACGGCGAGACGCAGACCTACTCGTTCACCACCGGCTCGACCAGCGAGCGCGGCGGCACCACGCTGTCGGTCGAGTACTCCAAGCAGGAACCGGTGTTCGCGGGCGACCGCTGGTTCTCGAAGGACGGCAATGCCGGTCCCAACTACCCCGGCTCGGGCTGGAGCCCGGTCAGCCAGAACGGCTCCTGGTTCGGTCCGTGCGGACCCGGTGGTGAGGATGCGTGGTGCACCCTGCGCGCCGGCGGCGACCCGACCAATGCCGCCGACTACGTGCCGCATACCGCCGACTACAACGCCAATGCCAACCTGCAGATGATGCTGATGACGGGCATCGAGCGGCGTTCGGTGTTCGCGAACTCGAACTACGACGTGACCGACAACATCACGTTCAACGCCGACATCCTGTACAACCACCGCATCACCGACCAGCAGATCGCCGGCTATCCGTACCAGTCGGCCGCCTTCGGCACGCCGCTCTCGGGCGACAGCGCCTTCAACCCGCTGCCGGGCACGGACATCGACTTCCGCCGCCGACTGTGGGAAGTGCCGCGCACCACCCGCAGCGAGCTGGAGACCTACCGCTTCGCCGGTGGCTTCTCGGGCTTCTTCGAACTGGGCGACAAGACGTGGGACTGGGATGTCGGTGCGCTGATCAACCGCAACAACACCACCAAGACCGGCCACGGCGACATGAGCCTGATCGCGTCGCGCCAGGCGCTGGGTCCGTCGTTCATCAATGCCGACGGCGTCGCCCAGTGCGGTACCGCCGCCGATCCGATCGCGCTGAGCGCCTGCCGTCCGTGGAACCCGCTGCTGCCGAACGGCGTGGCAGGCCAGGGTTCGCTGGCCGATCCGGACGTGCAGCGCTTCCTGTTCCCGTACTACACCGACACCGGCACCACCCGCACCACCAGCTACACCGCCAACCTGGCCGGTTCGCTGTTCGCGCTGCCGGCCGGTGACGTGGGCATCGCCGTGGGCGTCGAGCACCGTCGCGAGCAGGGCCGCTTCGTGCCGGACGCGTTCGCGCAGTCGGGCGAAAGCACCGGCCTGGCCGCCACGACCACCGAAGGCGACTACTCGCTGGACGAGGTCTACATGGAGCTCAACGTCCCGCTGCTGTCGGACGTGGCCTTCGCCAAGGAACTGACCCTCAACCTGGCCAGCCGCTATTCGGACTACAGCAACTTCGGCGACACGCTGAACAGCAAGTTCGGCTTCACCTGGCGTCCGATGGACGAGCTGCTGGTCCGCGGTACGTATGCCGAAGGCTTCCGCGCGCCGACGATTTCCGACCTGTACGGCGGCATCGGCAGCAGCTTCGAGTCGTACACTGATCCCTGCGGCGTGGGCGCGGTGAACAGCGTCAACGGCAACGCGGCGTGCTCCGGCGCGGGCGTTCCGCTGGGTTACGTGCAGCTGGGCCAGGGCCTGGTGCCCTGCACCACGTATCCGTGCCAGACGCCGGACCAGTTCCTCAGCGGTTCGGACCCGAACCTGCTGCCGGAAACCTCCGAGAGCCGCACCGTCGGCGTCGTGTGGAGCCCGCGCTGGGTGCAGGGCCTGGACATCTCGCTGGACTGGTACAACTACCAGCTCACCGACATGATCATCGAGGACAGCGTCGACCGCATCCTGCGTGACTGCTACGTGCTGGGCAACGCCGCGCGCTGCAACGGCATCGCGCGTGCCGCCGACGGCCACATCACCGACCTGTTCTACGGCCTGGCCAACCTGGGTTCGATGGAAACGGAAGGCTGGGACCTGGGCGTCAAGTACCGCCTGCCGGAACTGGCCGTGGGCCAGTTCGCCGTCGACTGGCAGACCTCCTACGTCAGCAAGTACGACGAAGCGGGCGAGAACAGCGCGGGCGAGCCGATCACCATCGGCCGCGTCGGCGAGCCGGGCATCTTCCGCGTGCGCTCCAACCTGGGCGTGAGCTGGGAGAAGAACAGCTTCGGCATGGCGTACACCGCGCGTTACTACTCCGGCATGAACGAAGCCTGCGTCGCCGGCCGTCCCTGCAACGACCCGGACCGCTACCAGAACGGCGAAGGTGCCGCCCAGCGCCAGACCGGTTCCAACACGTTCCATGACGTGCAGTTCAGCTGGAAGGCGCCGTGGAACGCCACGATCGCCATCGGCGCGAACAACGTGTTCGACCACCGCGGTCCGGTGATGTTCACCTCGCCGAACAGCGACTTCGCCTACTACGGCGGCTTCGACATCGGTCGCTACATGTACATGAAGTACCAGCAGCGCTTCTGATCCCCGGATCCTCCGCTGTCGTTCCATGCCACGGCCCCGCAAGGGGCCGTGGTTTTTTGTGCCCGGCCCGTGACGCAAAAAAGAAGGCCGCACAAGGCGGCCTTCCCGTCCACGCGCGCGTCGCCGCGCCGGGGCTCAGAACTTGTGCTTTTCGTCTTCCGGCTGCGCGGCCTGGCGGGCGATGGCGTCGACCAGCACGGCCTTGGCTTCGGCAGCGTTGCCCCAGCCGTCGAGCTTGACCCACTTGCCCTTCTCCAGGTCCTTGTAGTGCTCGAAGAAGTGGCCGATGCGCTCCAGCCAGTGCGGGCTGACCTGGTCGATGTCGCTGATGTGGCTGTAGCCGGCGAACACCTTGTCCACCGGCACGGCCAGCAGCTTCTCGTCGCTGCCGGCTTCGTCGCTCATGCGCAGCACGCCCACCGGGCGGCAGCGGATCACCGAGCCGGGGATCAGCGGCAGCGGCAGCACCACCAGGACGTCGGCCGGGTCGCCGTCGCCGCACAGGGTGTGCGGGACGTAGCCGTAGTTGCAGGGGTAGCGCATGGGGGTGGAGAGGATGCGGTCGACGAAGATCGCGCCGCTGGCCTTGTCCACTTCGTACTTCACCGGTTCGGCATCCTTCGGGATCTCGATGATGACGTTGATTTCGTCCGGCGGGTTCTTGCCGGCGGTGACCAGATCCAGGCCCATTGCGTGCTCCGAAGGGGGTGCGGTGAGTGAGAGCCGGCATTTTACGCACTTGGCTGCTGCGGCGCAGCAGGACCATCGGCGCAGTGGCCGACCGTCGGCGGGGGCCGCGTGGTTCAGGTTGTCCTCCCATGTCCGGGCCTAGAATCCGCCGCCCATGCGCTACCTCCGATCCACCGCCAGCCTGCTGCTGACGGTGCTGGCCCTTCTGGCCAGCGCCGAGGCCGGCGCGCGCACGGTCTACCGCTGTGTGCAGGGCGGGACGGTCAGCCTGGCCACCGCGCCGGAGCCGGGGTCGAAGTGCGTGGCCAAGGAGATCGACGACAACGCCGTCAGCACGCCCAACCTGTGGGGCTCGATGGGCGTCTTCAGCGGCACGTTGTACGAGCGTGAGCAGGACGGGCAGAAGGTGTATTCCACCCGCAACCTGCCGGGTTCCACGCCGTACCTGAAGTTCACCGTGCAGACGCCGCCGGGCGAACCGGCGCATCCCGGTCTGGGTCGGGTGGGCAAGCCGAAGCTGGACCGGTACCCCAGCGAGTTCAAGGCCGCCGCGCGCCAGACCGGCGTGGACGACGCGTGGCTGCGCGCGGTGGCGCATGCCGAAAGCGATTTCGACGCCAAAGCGGTGTCGCCCAAGGGTGCGATGGGCGTGATGCAGCTGATGCCCGACGTGGCCAGGGAATACGGCGTGGCGGACCCGTTCTCCTCCGAGGAGTCGATCCACGCAGGCGCGCGCCATCTGCGGCAGCTGATGAAGCGATACAAGGGCGACCTGACCCTGGTCGCGGCGGCCTACAACGCCGGCATCGGCACGGTCACGCGCTATGGCGGCGTACCCCCGTATGCGGAGACGCAGGAATACGTCTCCAAGGTCACCGCGCTGTACGAGCTGTACCTGCGCGCGCTGGGCCGCAAGCAGGCACCGGAACGGCCGGCGCTCTGAGGCATCTTCACCCCATATCCGCGCCTGCACGCCTAGCGTGTGGGGTGGCCCGGCCTTCGTCAGCCGGGCAGGAGACCGTGATGAAGCACCGCCGCGTATTCAGCGCCCCCACCGTCGCCGTGGCCGAAGCCGCCTTGCGGCGTGCCGTCGGCGCGGGCATCGACCCCGACCATGCCGCCCTCATCGGCCGTCCCGAGACCGAGGCGCGGGACGTCCCCGACCACGAGAAGGAAGCCGCCCCGACCGACTTCAAGCCGGCCGCCGTGCGTGGCCTGATCGGCGGCGCGGTGCTCGGGCTGCTGCTGGGCGGTGCGGCGATGCTGGTGCCTGCGGTCGGCATCCCTCCCGCCGGCGTGGCGGTGTGCGTGGCGATCGGCGGTTTCGTGGGCATGTGGGCGGCCTCCCTCGCCGGCTCGGCGGTGCCCAGCGACGTCCGTCGCGACTACGAGGCGCATCTCCAGCCCGGGCAGGTGTTGCTGGTCATCGATGACCCGGACGATGCGCGGCTGGAGCAGGCCACGGTGGCAGTGCTGGCGACTCCCGGCATCGCGCGCCTGCAGGTGCTGCCGCACGGTCTGCTGCAGTAGCGCCGGCAAGCGACGTATCATCGCGGCGACTCCGGACGAGGATGGATGCATGCGACGTTGGGCGATCACCGGAATGATGTTCTTCGCGGGCGCGGCACTGGCGGATGACGCGCAGTGGGAGAAGTTCGGTGCCGACGCGCCTGCCGGTCCCGCAGTGCCGCTGGCCATCGCGCTGGCCGATCCTGCGGCACATGTCGGGCAGGCGAAGGTGTTCAGCGGCCGCGTCGTCGATGTCTGCCAGAAGAAGGGCTGCTGGGTGATGCTGGAAGACGGAGGGCAGGGCGCCCGCGTGCTGCTCGGCGACCACGACTTCTACATACCGAAGGACGTACGCGGCCAGGCCCAGGTCCATGGCGTGCTGGCGCGGGTGGAACTGTCGCCGGACGCGCAGCGGCATACCGCGCAGGAGACCTCCGGCGCCGCGGTGCCGGCCGTGGAGTACCGCATCGTCGCCGACGGCGTGCAGGTGCTGGCCGACGATCCCGGCGCCTGACCGGCGCGGTCAGCCGAGCAGGCGCTCGGACGGGATGATGTGCCTGCCCGGCGGCGCAGCCAGCGCCGCCTGCAGCAGCGCGTCGGCGACCCGTTCGGCGGGCACGATGCGGTAGCGCCGCGGCAGCACGCCGTCCAGCGCCCCCAGCACGCGTAATGCCAGGCGCTCTCCGCCGCGATGCTGCTTGCGCTCTCCGCCCAGCAGTCCCGGACGCAGTACCGTCAGCGACGAGAAGCCGATCCCGGCCAGTGCGTCTTCGACTTCACCCTTGGTGCGCGAATAGAAGACGCGTGAACCGGCATCGGCGCCCATCGCCGATACCAGCACGAAGGTCGTGGCGCCGTGCGCATGCGCCTGCCGTGCGATCGCCAGCGGATAGTCGTGGTCCACGCGGCGGAAAGCCTCCCGCGAGCCGGCATCGCGGATCGTGGTGCCCAGCGCGCAGGCCACCGCGTCCACGCGCCACCAGTCGGCATCGGCGGGCAGCGCGTCGAAGTCCACCACCGGATTGACCAGCTTGGGATGCGGCGCGAGCGGGCGTCGCGTGGGCGCGACCACCTGCAGCACGCGCGGGGAGGCGAGCGCGCGCTGCAAGGCGGCGTCGCCGACCAGGCCGGTGGCGCCGGCCAGCATCAGACGTGTCATGGGCTGTGCATCAGGGACGGGGAGACCTGGCCATCTTGCCAGTCCTGCGGCAGGAGGAGGGGACGGCATCGGTTACCCTTCCAGGGCGGGCGCGGCCCGACGACACGGGATTCCTGCATGCACCGCCTCGCCAGCTTCGTCTCCTCCCATGCCGCAGGCCCCGGCCGATGAATCTGCCGCTGCACTATGGCGTGCTGGGTGCGCTGGAAGCCGGGCTGATCGCGCTGCTGATCGGCCTGCTGTGCTTCCTGTTCTGGAATGCGTTGTGCGCACGGATGCGCTGGTCGATGGGCCATGCGATCGGCTGGTCGTGCCTGAGTGCCGTGATCGTCGGTGCGGGGGCGGATATCTGGAACATGTTCTACCTGGGCATCGCACGACTCGAATCGCCGCTCTATGCGCGCATCGCGCTGCAGGGCATCCACGATCCGGACGGCCTGGGCTCGCGGGTCGTGCTGGAAATCGCCGGAGCGCTGACCGGCGTGGTGCTGGGTTGGCAATGGTTCAGCAAAAAAAACGATGACGCCGCCGCGAAGGACCGCGCCGAAAAAACGGATGCGTAACACCGAAACGCGCGCGACATCACGCATTCGATACCGCGCAGACACCGTGCTCACGACGGCCTAACACCGGGCTAGCCGATGACGGATCGCGCGTGGTTAAGCACGCGTGCACGTTCATGTCGCGCCGCAAATTTCGTTCAGAACGCCGGCGGCAAGGTGGGGCTGTGCGCAATCGGACGCACTCCCACAGAACGGAGCACTGACATGACGAACAACACTCGCAAGCCGCTGATCGCCCTGGTCGCCCTGAGCGCCGCGCTGGCCATGCCGCTGGCCTTCGCGCAGGAGAAGACCGACGACGGCATGCAGGAACAGCAGACCGAGCAGAGCGCCGAACAGGCGACGGGCTCGGCCACCACGCCGACGCAGAGCACCGATGCGGGCGCGACGCAGGCCAAGCAGGGCTGGGCCGACGTCGACACCAACGCCGACGGCAACATCAGCAAGGAAGAGGCCGCCGCCAACCCGGGCCTGAGCCAGGTGTTCGACCAGGCCGATGCGAACGCCGACGGTTCGCTGACCGCCGACGAGTACAAGGCGTTCGTGAGCAAGAACTACGGCGACCAGCAGAAGTAAGCAGCGCCGTTACGAGGGGTGAGCTGATGCGTGCAGTCCGTTGACTGACGCACGGCCATCACCCGACGAAAGGGGCGGCCTTTCGTGCCGCCCCTTCCATTTTCTGGAACCGACCCACGGAGAGGCATCCATGAACATCATCAGGACACGACGGTCCGCGCAGGGTGTGAGCATCGCACTGGCGTTTGCGGTCATGCCGTTCGCGCATGCGCAGGACGCCGCCGAGCGGTCGGAGCGTCCCGCTGCCGCGGCGGCGGCGCCTACCACCGCGCCACGCACGTTCGAGGAACTGGACCAGAACGCGGATGGCGAGATCAGCAAGGACGAGGCCGCTGTCGACCCGCCGCTGGCGCAGGTCTTCGGCACCCTGGACAAGGACGCCGACGGCCGCCTCAGCCCGGAGGAATACGCGGTGCATGTGCAGGGCACGCCCTGATTCCACCGCCCTCTCCCACCAACGAATGCAGGAGCAATCCATGAAGCTTTCCACCCAGCGACTGACGATGGGCCTTGGCGTGGCGCTGTTGAGCGCCGGCCTGATGACGGCCTGCGGCCCGAAACCGGAAGACACCCCGCCGCCCAGCCCGCCCGAACCGATGGACACCACGCCACCGACCGACAACATGACGCCGCCGGCGTCCACTCCCGCCGACCCGACGGTACCGCCGACCGATTCGACGGTGCCGCCGCCGGCCAACCCGAATGCGCCGGAGACGACACCGCCGCCCGCGGACGGCACCACGCCGCCGCCCAGCACGGGCGGCTGATCGCGGACGCTGTCAGCGCACGCGTCCACACCATGGCGGCCGCCCGAAGGGGCGGCCGTTTTCGTGCACGGACGAGCGACTGCTATCCTTCGCGGCCTTCGCAGCGAGGGAAGGGCAGGTATCCGATGGCGCGCATCCGATGGGTCGGCTTCGACGGCGACGACACGCTGTGGAAGAGCGAGGATTACTACCGGCAGGCCGAAGCGGATTTCGAGGCGATCCTCGGCGCCTATGTCGATCTTGCCGACGCGCGCACGCACCAGCATCTGCTCGACGTCGAACGCCGCAACCTGAAGATCTTCGGCTACGGCGTGAAAGGCATGACGCTGTCGATGCTGGAAACCGCGATCCAGGTGACCGCCGAACGCATCAGCGCACACGACCTGCATCGCGTGATCGAGATCGGACGCGCCACGCTGCAGCACCCGGTCGACCTGCTGCCCGGCATCCGCGACGCGGTCGAACGCATCGCCGCCGACCACGAGATCGTCCTGATCACCAAGGGCGACCTGTTCCACCAGGAAGCCAAGATCGCGCAGTCGGGCCTGGCCGACCTGTTCCATCGCATCGAGGTGGTGTCCGAGAAGGACCAGGCTACCTATGCGCGCGTACTGCGGGAGCTGGAGGTGGCGCCGTCGGCGTTCGCGATGGTCGGCAATTCGTTGCGGTCGGACATCGAGCCGGTACTGGCGCTGGGCGGCTGGGGCATCCACATGCCCTACCACGTAACGTGGGCACTGGAGGCCGAGCACGGGGTGGCCGCCGATGCGCCGCGCCTGCAGGTGGTGGAGAACGCAGGTGAACTGGCGGACGCCGTGGCCAGGATCGAGGCGACACCCGAGGCCTGATGCGCTGCGCGGCGCGGCGGCGCTGGGGCACAATGGAGCCATGACGCGCGCAATGGCCATCGCCTTCCTGCTGTCCGTGCTCCTGCTGGCGACCGGGACACCCGGATCCGCACAGGATGGCGAGGCCACGTACACACCGGCCAGCGGCGATGCATCGGTGGACCGGCACCTGGCCGACATCAACGACTACGCAAGCCGCTATCCCGCCGCATTCGCGGACGAAATGGCCCGCTACTACGCGGTGCCGCGCGCCTACGTGGAAGCCATGCAGCAGCAACCCGACTGGACCGCGGGCGACATCTTCATGGCCTGCGCGCTGGCGCAGATCGTGGGGCAGCCCTGCCGTGCGGTCGTGCGCGAATGGTCGCGCGACCACGAAGGCGGCTGGAAGGCCGTGGCGGCCCGGCTGCAGGCGGAACCGGGCAGTGCGCAGTACCGGCGGTTGCGCAGTGCGCTGGAGGCCACGTATCGGCGCTGGGATCGGCCGGCACCTGTCGGCGAGAAGTGAGTGGAGAGGAGTGAGAAGTGAGTAGAGCGTTTTTCCGCTCACTCCTCACTCCTCTCCCCTCACTCCTGCTTCCTCCCGTACATGATCAGCAGCACCAGATCGTCCTCGCCGTCCTGGCGGATCGCATGCGTGCTGCCTGGCCGGGTCAGCATCGCGTCGCCGGCATGCACCTCGCGCGCGACGCCATCCAGTTCGTAAATACCGCGACCGCTGAGGACGTAGTAGATCTCGTCCTTGTGGTGCTGATGCAGGCCGATGCCGGCGCCGCGATGCAGTACGCGCTTGCGGAACTCGAAGCCCAGCGCGGGCGCGTCCTTGAAGAAGGGATGGGCCGTGGTGGTTCCCGCGCCACCATGCGGGCCGGGCTGCTGGATCGCGATGTCGCGCTCATGCACGATCAATGAGGGATGCGCCTGCGCTTTGCGGGCGGACAGCGCCGTGCCGGGCGCGCCGCAGTCGGTGTCGCGCGTTACGTGCGTGGCGAGCGACGGATCCAGCCGCTTCCAGCCCGCCACCACCAGGCACGCCGCCATCACCGCGCCCCGCTGCTGGAAGTGGGTGTCGTCCTGCTGGTCCTGCGCCGGCACGTGCATGAAATAGGCCTTGCTCGGCTCGTCGCCGGCCGCGCGCAGCCAGTCCATGCTGAGCGTGGTCAGGTCGATCACGCCCACCTGCTCGCGCTGCGCCAGATCGCGCACCGCCTGCGCATACAGGCCGTGCGTGTCGAGCAACTGCCCGCGGTCGAACTTGCGGCGCGCCACCGGCGTCACCAGGATCGGCGTGGCGCCCTTGCTGCGCGCCAGTTCGACGTAACGCATCAGCCATTCGGGGAACGCGCGCTGCGGCTCGTTGTAGCGGGTCGGGTCCTCGATCTTCTCGTCGTTGTGGCCGAACTGGATCAGCAGCACGTCACCGGCCCGCATCTCCTTCGCCATGCCGTCGAACCAGCCTTCGGCGATGAAGCTGCGCGAGCTTCTGCCGCTCTGGGCGTGGTTGCGGACCACGTAGGCGTCTTCATCGAGGAAGCCCTGCAACTGCTGGCCCCAACCCTCGCGCGGCGCGCGCTCGGGTCCGTAGTGGCTGGCGGTGGAGTCGCCGGCGATGAAGACCTGGCGTGGGGGGGCGGCGTGGGCAAACGCACAACAGGCGAAGAGCCACACCGTGGCGAGCCAGCGCAACATCATCAGTGATCTCCTCGACCGGTCTCCTGTGGGAGCGACGTCAGTCGCGATGACGGATCGGGATGCCCGTTTCGCGACTGACGTCGCTCCCACAGCACCCCTTGCCACGGTGCGCTGCGCCTCAGCGCGCCAACCAGCCGCCGTCGACCGGGATGACCGCGCCGTTCACGTAGTCCGACGCGCGCGAGGACAGGAACACCGCCGTGCCGCCGAGGTCCGACGGCTCGCCCCAGCGGCCGGCCGGGATGCGGTCGAGGATCGCCTTGTTGCGGTCTTCGTCCGCACGCAGCTGCGCGGTGTTGTCGGTGGCCATGTAGCCGGGCGCGATGGCGTTGATGTTCACGCCCTTGGCGCCCCATTCGTTCGCCAGCAGGCGGGTGATGCCGGCGATGCCGCTCTTCGATGCCGTGTACGACGGCACGCGGATGCCGCCCTGGAACGACAGCATCGAGGCGATGTTGATGATCTTGCCGCGACCCTGCGCGATGAAGTGGCGACCGGCGGCCTGTGACATGAAGAACGCGGACTTGATGTTGACGTTCATCACGTCGTCCCAGTCCTTCTCGCTGAAATCCACGGCGTCGGCGCGCCGGATCAGGCCGGCGTTGTTGACCAGGATGTCCAGTCCGCCCAGACCGTCGACCGTTTCCTTCACCAGGCGCTCGACCGGATCGATGCTGATCAGGTTGGCTTCCAGGTTGAGGAAGCGACGACCCAGGGCACGCACCTTCTCGCCTGTCTCCGCTGCTTCGACGATGCCGGCGGCGGCGATGTCGGCACCGGCTTCGGCCAGCGCCACGGCGATGCCCTGGCCCAGGCCGGTGTTGGCGCCGGTGACCAGCGCGATCTTGCCTTCGAGACTGAACGGATTGCTTGCCATCGTGGACTCCCTCGGTGTGGTGCGCTTCTGGTAGAGCGGAGCGTGCTCCGCTGCGCTTGATGCATCGGCTTCGGATGGACTTGCGGTAGAGCGGAGCTTGCTCCGCTGCGCATGGTGTATCGCATTCGGTGGGGGGTTCAGCCGAGCAAGCTCGGCTCTACACGACGTCGCTTACTTCAGTTGGCAGATGTCCAGCACGTGCATGTCGGTGTAGTCCAGGTTCTCGCCGCCCATCGCCCAGATGAAGGCGTAGTTGCTGGTGCCCGAACCCATGTGGATCGACCACGGCGGCGACACGACGGCCTCGTCGTTCTGCACGACGATATGGCGCTGCGCCTCGGGTTCGCCCATGAAGTGGTAGACGCGGTCGTTCTCGGCCAGGTCGAAGTAGAAGTACACCTCGCTGCGACGATCATGCAGGTGCGGCGGCATGGTGTTCCACACGCTGCCGGTCTTCAGCACGGTCAGGCCCAGCAGCAGCTGCGAGGACTGGCAGGTGGCCGGCACGATGAACTGGTAGATCGTGCGCTCGTTGCTGCTTTCCAGCGCACCGCGCTCCAGCGCCACGGCGTCCTTGATCGACAGCTGCTTGGTCTCGAAGCGCGCATGCGCCGGCGTGGACGTCAGGTAGAACTTGGCGGGATTGGCGGCGTCATCGGACTCGAACGCCACGTCGGCGCTGCCCATTGCCACGTACAGGCCATCCTTCGGGCCGAGCGCATACGTCGTGCCGTCCACGGTGACCTTGCCCGCGCCGCCGCCCACGTTGATGACGCCCAGTTCGCGACGCTCCAGGAACGGCTTGCCGGCGGCCGAGGCCGGCTCGGTCTGGCGCGGCAGGTCGACCTTCGTCGACACCGGGGCCGCACCGCCGATCACGAAGCGCTCGTTGTGCGAGTAGTTCATCTGCACCGTGTCGGCGACGAACAGGTTGCCGATCAGGTAGCGGTCGCGCAGCTGGTCGTTGCTGGCGCCGTCCATCATGTCCGGGTGGGTGGCGTGGTAGGTCTTGCAGAACATGGGCGGGGCTCCGTCGGTGCGGACGCCCGTGGAGCGGGGCGTCGGGATAGGTCGTGAGGCGATTCTACGATCTTTGGTAACCGGTGTCATTTTGCGGTGCGGCAGGAGGTCGGGAGTGGGGGATGGGGAGTGCGGGGTGGAGGCGGCGGGCACAGCGGCACCTTGTCGGCCCGGTGGCTTGAAGGCGCTATCCGCTGTTCCCCATTCCCTGTTCCCGGCCCTTCACTCCGGCGGTTGCGAGGAGTCGCGGATGACCAGGTGCGGGCGGATGCTGGCGGCCGCCAGCATCGGCGTACCTTCCGGCTGGATCAGCATGGCGGCGGCGGTGCGGCCGGTGTCGCGGGTGTTGCGCCGGACCGAGGTCAGCGAGGGCCACAGGCGCGAGGCCAACGGGCTGTCGTCGAACCCGACCACCGACAGCTGGCGCGGGATGTTGATGCCGGCGCGCATGGCGACCTTGTACACGCCGGCCGCCATTTCGTCGTTGCCGGTGAAGATGGCGGTGGGGCGGTTCTTGCCCGACAGCAGTTTCTCGGCCGCGACCACGCCGGATTCGAAGGTGTAACCGGCTTCGATAATGCGCGACTTCGGAACCTCCAGCCCGCGCTTGGCCAGCGCCTGCACGAACCCGTCGGTACGCTCGATCGACGACCGGTAGGCGGCCGGGCCGGTGATCAACGCGATGTCGGTATGGCCCAGCGAGAGCAGGTACTCCGCCGCTTCCGCCGCGCCGTCGCGGTCGTGCGTGACCACCATGCGCGAGGGCTCGTCCATCGAGACCGAGGCGATGCGCGAATAGCGGCAGCCGATCTCCGCCAGCATGTCCGCCAGCGCCTGGTCTTCCGACGCGCGCGGCACCAGCATCACGCCATGCAGCTTCTGCTGCTGCACGAAGCGTCGCACGCCGTCGATGTAGCCCGGGCTGCGGCTGTCGCAGGGGTGCACGACCAGTTCGAAGCCCGAATCGCGCAGCGCGTCCAGCGCGCCGTACTGCATGTTGACGATGTACTGCGCGGTCGGGTTGTCGTAGACCATGCCGATCAGGAACGAGCGGCGGAACGCCAGGCCGCGGGCCATCGGGTCGGGCGAATAGCCGACCTCGCGCATCAGCGCCTCGACCTTGTCGCGCGTGTCCTTCCGCACCAGCGGCGAGTGGTTGATGATCCGCGACACGGTCTTCTTCGAGACGCCGGAAAGCCGTGCGATGTCGTTGATGGTCGCAGCCTTGCCACCGGTGGGCAGGCTGGCAGGGCTGTCGGGCTTCTTGCGCGCGGGCATGGGACGATGCGGGTCCGTTCGTCGGTCGAGGGGATTCTAGCGGCTGGGGGTCAGTCCAGCGCGCGGTAGCGGAAATTACGGAAGCGCACCTTGCCGTCGCCGGCCGCATACAGCGAGGGCTTGAGGGCCAGGAAGCCGCCGGCGACGTTGTGGTGGTAGCCGGAGACCTCCATCTGCACGGGATACTTGGTCCAGGCCTGGCCATCGGCGCTGGTGTGGATGGTGACGATGTGGCGATCGTGCTTGACGCGCAGCCACAGCCTGCCGCCCTTCGCGCTGGGCGGCAGGTGGCCCGGACGCTCCAGGCCGTAACGGTGCATGACGAACTGCTCGCCGTTGCTGCCGACGCCTGCGTACAGGCGGTCGTTGTAGAACAGCACCGCGCCGCCCTGCGCGCCGGGTTCGACCTCCATCTCCACCTCGAACTGGTAGGCCAGGTCGCCGGCGATGACGCCCAGCGGCGAGCTGTCGCGGGGCGACGTGCCCTTGCCCTGCAGGGTCATCACGCCGCCGCCGACGCTCAGGCGCGCGGCTTCGCCCGGTGACGGATCGTAGAACGCCCACTGCGGGCCCAGCCGGTCGCTGCGGAAGTCGTCCGACAGGGCCATGCCGTGCGGCGACAGCGCCTCGCCGGCCGGCTTGCGCAGCGGTTGGCTCAGGTCGCCGCCCCTGGCGACGAACCAGCCGTCCTCGGTCCATTCGATCGGGTCGAGCAGCGCCTGCCGGCCCAGGGTCCAGAAGTCGCGCTCGTAGCCGTGGTAGATCATCCACCACTGGCCTGCCGCGTCCTCGACCAGCGTGGCGTGGCCGCGCGACCACCAGTACTGCTCGCGCGAGGTGGTGCGCACCACCGGATTGTTGGGCGCGTTCTGCCACGGACCGTGGATCGAACGCGAGCGCGCGACGATCACCATGTGCCCGGTCGGCGGCCCCGCGGTGCCGCCGACGGCCGTGATCATGTAGTACCAGCCGTTGCGGAAGGTGATCTTCGGGCCTTCCTGCGCATAGCCTTCCACGTCCCACGATTCCGGGTAGCGCCAGCCGTCGTAGACGTGCTTCACCTCGCCGACGGTGCTCAGCCCGTCGTCGGCCAGCTGCACGTAATCGCCCGCGCTGAGGAACAGGTAGCGCTTGCCGTCCTCGCCCACCGCATGGCCGGGGTCGATGTGGCCGGGCAGGCCGATGTCGATCGGTTCGCTCCACGGGCCGCGGATGTCGTCGGCCCACACCACGAAGTTGCTGCGCCGCGGCGACTCGGTGCCGCCCACGCGGGCGGGGAAGTAGATGTAGTAGCGGCCCTGGTGCCTGACCAGGTCGGGCGCCCAGATCGAGCCCACGTTCTTCGTGATGGCGTGGCCGATGGGCTGCCAGTTGATCAGGTCGCGCGAATGCCACAGGGGCAGTCCGGGATAGGCGGTGAACGAGGACAGGGTGAGGTAATAGTCCTCGCCATCCTTCAGCACCGACGGATCGGGACGGTCGCCGGCCAGCACCGGGTTGAGGAACGTACCGTCACCGAGATCGGCCTGGCGCTGGTGTTCGATCCCGCGCTTCCAGACGGGAGGCACGGCATCGGTCGCCAGCGCATCGAAGGCGACGCACAGGGACAGCGCGGCGATGAGCAATCGGATGAACGGCATGCTGGACTTCCTCAGGGCGTGGCCGGGTGCGACGCCTTCCATTGCGGGTATTCCTCCGACAGCAGCCGCGCCGGCCAGCTGCCGTACCACTCGTAGCCGGTGCGGCGCTCGCGCGGAATGTCCTCGTAACGCGCGACCCGTGCGCTGTCGCGCGTCGCCAGCACCACGCTGTTGTCGTTCACGTCGTAGAAGCGCGCCCACAGGCCGGAGGCGGACGGGTCGGCGACCAGGCGACGGTCCTTCGTGCTGCGGTGGTACTGGAACTGTTCCGCCGGTGCGTCGAAGGTCTCGATGCGCCAGCCGGTGATCTCCACGCGACGCAGCCACGCGACCGCGCCGTCCACGGCCGCGACGACAGCGGGCGAGGGGGCCGGGATCGACATCAGATAGCGGACCACGCCGACGGTTTCCTGTCCTGCGATGGCGGGCAGCTCGAACGCGCGACCCTGCGCGGGCAGCAGCGTCTTCGCGTCGTACTGTCCGGCCCAGCCGGCCAGTGTGTCGCCCTGCCTCACCTGCAGCCGCAGCAGGCAGGCATCACCCCGTTCGATGGCCGCCTGCACGCGGGCGCGCAAGGTGGCATCGACGAAGGCATAGCGACGCGTGTCCGATACGACCTTGCGCAAGGTGCCCAGCACGCCGGCGGTGACGTCGTCGGCGATGGTGATGTGCGGGTGGTAGGACTGCGTGGCCGGTACGGTATGCGGCCAGCCGCCGCAGGAGGGAATCTGCTGCGCCAGGGTGAAGGCGATGCCCCGCAGGCTGCCGTCGCGGTACCGGGTGTCGCCGGTGATCGCGTAGGCCGTGGCCAGGTAGTCCAGCTGCGTATAGATGTTGCGGTTGTCGAAGCTGCCGCCTGACTTGCGCGCTTCGATGTCGAAACGCGCGCGTCCGGCATCATCCAGAATCCGTGCGGGATCCTGGTTCTCGATCCAGCCACCGTCGATGCGCTGGTAGCGCAGGATGTTGTCGGCGATCTTCGCGACTTCGTCCGGCGCATGCCGGGGATACGCATCGCCGTGCACGTTGCGCCAGTGGTGGATGGCGTCCTCGAAGCCGGCGAGCGACGGCGTGGCGGCAGGCGATGCGGACCACGCCGGCAGCGACGCGAACAGCAGCGTCGCGGCAGCCAGGCGCACCGGCCTCATCCCTTCAGCGCCTTCGGCAGCCACAGCGACAGTTCGGGGAACAACGCCACGATCAGCAGCACCGCCAGTCCCGCCAGCCAGAACGGCCAGATCGTGCGCATGCTCTGCGCGATGCTGATCTTGCCGATCGCCGTGCCGATGAAGAGCACCGACCCCACCGGCGGTGTCACCAGTCCCAGTCCGCCGGTCAGCACCAGCACCAGGCCGAAGTGGATCGGGTCGATGCCGTAGGCGCGCGCCACCGGCAGGAAGATCGGCGTGCAGATCAGGATCATCGGCGCCAGGTCCATGAACGTGCCCAGCACCAGCAGCACCAGCACGATCAGCAGCAGGACGGTGTACTTGCTGTGCGCGATCGACTGCAGCGCATCGACGGCCGCCGCCGGCACCTGCAGGTAGGCCAGCAGCCAGCCGAAGACCGCCGCCGTGGCGATGACGAACAGGATCACCCCGGTGGAACGCGCCGCATGGGTCACGGTGGCGAAGAATTCCTTCACCGACAGCTGGCGGTACAGCACGCTGGTCACCAGCAGCGCGTAGACCACGGCGATGGCCGCACTTTCCACCGCCGTGAAGATGCCGGCGCGGATGCCGAAGAAGATCAGGCCGACCAGGCCCAGGCCGGGCAGCGCCGAGACCAGTCGCAGCATCACCGCCCGCATCCCCGGGAACGGTTCGGTGCCGTAGCCGCGCTTGCACGCGACCGCCCAGCCCGTGAACATCAGCACCGCCGTCATCAGCAGCGCAGGCACGATGCCGGCGGCGAACAGGTCGGCGATGGACAGGCCGCCGCCGGCGGCCGCCGAAAACAGGATCAGGTTGTGCGACGGCGGCACCAGCAAGGCGACCAGCGCCGCGGTGATGCTGACGTTGACGGCGAAGTCGCGGTCGTAGCCGCGCTTGACCATCTGCGGGATCATCGTGCCGCCCACCGCCGATACGTCGGCGATGGCCGATCCCGACACGCCGCCGAAGAACAGCGACGACAGGATGCTCACCTGGCCCAGGCCGCCACGCAGGCGTCCCACCAGCGACGCGGCCAGGCTGATCAGGCGTTCGGAAATGCCGCCGCGCAACATGATCTCGCCGGCGAAGATGAAGAGCGGGATCGCGATCAGCGACGCCGAACCGGTGCCGGACGAAATCTGCTGCACCAGCACGATGCTGGGCAGGTCCAGATAGAGCAGGGTGGCCAGCGACGCCGCCGCCAGCGCATAGGCGACCGGTACGCCGATCAGCAGCAGGATCGCGAAGATCGAGAACAGCAGGGTGATCGCCATGGGTCAGCGGGCCTCGTCGGTCAGCGGCGCACGCAGCACCAGGAGCAGTCGGTACAGCGCGAACACCACCATCAGCAGGCCGCCGAGCGACAGCGGCAGGTAGCCGATGCTCTGCGGCATCGGCGCACCGGCGATGCGGATGCCCAGGCCGTCGAACAGGAGCACGGCACCCCAGTACGCCATCACCGCACCGATCGCGGCGATCACCAGCGGCGAGATGGCGTGCAGCAGTTTCTTCAGCCCCGGGCGCGCCGCATCGGCCAGCAGGAAGAAGCCGAAGTGGCGGTTCGTGTGCACGCCTGCCGCGGCCCCCAGGCTCATGGCGGTGGTCAGCAGCAGGATGGTGACCGGCTCGGTCCAGCTGGGCGAGTCGTTGATGACGTAGCGGGCGATCACCTGCCAGCCCTGCACGATCACCAGGCCGAGCAGGGCCGCGACGGCGATGGCGATGGCGGCGTTGGACAGCAGGTCCATGCCGCGTTGCAGCGGCGTGGCGGGATGCGGCGTGATTTCTTCGGACATCGTCGTTTCTCAGGCCAGGTCGCGGATGCGGCGGTACAGGGCGTCGATCGCCGGATCCTTGCGGTATTCGGACAGCAGGGGCTGCGACGCTTTCGCAAACGCGGGGAGGTCGGCCTCGTTGTGCTCCACGCCCGCGGCGAACACGGCGTCGCGGGCCTTGGCTTCCGATGCGTCCCAGAGCGTGCGCATCACGCCCACCGACTGGCGGGCGGTTTCGATCAGCAGCTCCCGGTCGCGCGGCTGCAGGTCGTCCAGCGTGCGCTGCGACACCAGCAGCACGTCCGGCGCATAGGAATGGTTGGTCTGCGACCAGTACTGCGCGGCCTCGAAATGCCGGCTGGAATGGAAGCTGCGGATGTTGTTCTCCGCGCCGTCGATCATCCGCGTCTCCAGCCCGGAGAACACCTCGCCCAGCGAGAGCGGCGTGGGATTGGCGCCGAACAGCCGCAGCATCCGGATGAAGATGTCCGAGACCGGGACGCGGATCTTCAGTCCGTGCAGGTCCGCCGGTACACGGATGGCGTGCTTGGTGTTGTAGAAGCAGCGCGCGCCCGAGTCGTAGATGGCCAGGCCGACCAGACCGCGCTGCGCGAAGCCCTCCAGCACCGCCTTGCCCACGCCTTCGTCCATCGCGCGGCGCATGTGCGGCACCGAGTCGAACACGTACGGCAGACACAACGCCTGGGTCAGCGGGAAGGCGTTGTTCAGCGCGCCGGCGTAGACGCGGGTCATGTCGATGGCGCCGAACCGCGCCATGTCGATCGCTTCCGACTCACGGCCCAGCTGGCCGGAGTGGTACTGGCGCAGCGTCACCCGTCCACCGGTCTCGCGCGCCATCGTCTCGCCGATCCAGCGCACGGCTTCGACGGTGGGGTAGTCCTTGACGTGCACGTCGGTCGCCGTCAGCACGTGCCGGCCATCGTCGGCGAAGGCGCGGCTGCCCGCCAGCGGAAGGGCGACCGCAGCACCAAGGCCGGTACCCAGGAAGCGACGACGGTTCATCATGCGCGCCAGTCTCCTTCGTCCTTCGGTGTCGCGGCGACCGCGACACACGCAATGCTGCCATGGCCATCGAACTCGATCAGCGCCTGCTGGCCCGGCAGGATGTCGTGGATGCCGGTGGCGTTGCCGGTCGCGATCAGGTCGCCGGCTTTCAGTGGCCGGCCACGGCGCGCCGAGCGCGACAGCGCGAACGCGAACGCCGCACGCAGCCCGCCGGGGAGGGTGGTGGCGCCGCCACGGCCGACCAGGCGGCCGTCGATCGACGTGGTGCAGGTCAGTGACGCGTCGCTGCGGCTCGCCCAGTCCGGGATCTCGGCGCCCATCACCAGGCCATTGTTGTTGCCGAAGTCCGAGACGACCACGCGCGGGCCGAGCTGGTTGATCGTCGCCAGCGGGCTGCTGGCCACTTCCATGCCGATGAACAGCGCGGATGGCACGGCGGCGGCTTCGTCGGGCGTCCACGCGTGCTTGTCGGCGGGTACGTCGGCGTCCAGACGCAGGACGTACTCGGCCTCCACCGCGCCGAAGCCGCCCGAGAACACCTCGAACGTGGATTGACCACCGGTGGTCACCTGCAGCTGGCGCCGGAAGATCGGGCCAAGCAGCCGCTCGTCGCCGGATGCGTCGCGGCGCTCGGGCGCGATGAAGCCGACCTTCCAGCCCGCGACGTGGTCGGGCCACTGCGCGATCGCCAGATCCTGCACGCGATAGGCGGTGACCAGGTCGGGGGGAATCTCGCCGGGAAAGTCGGTCAGCGCGCGGCCCTGCCGGCGCGCAGCGACGAAACTGTCCGCGACGGCGGCCAATGCGGGGGCTGCGGCGCGCACCTCGGCGAGGGCGTTGTGATCGTTACTCAAGTGGGTTCTCCCCGCTCCGTTTGTTGCACTGCCGAGTGACAGTGCAGGCTGATGGCCTGTATATGGTAAACCGGTGTCATTGACAATGTGCACTGCCGCAAAACCCATCCCGATGCCACGATGCGTCCATCCACTCCTGGGAGGGAGCCAATGCTTCATATCCGTTTTCCCGCGCGGGTCCGCGGGCTGACCTGCGGCCTGGCCGCGCTGCTGATGGCGTTCGTCGCGACGCCGGTCATCGCTGCCGACGCGCCTGCGCTGGCGTTCCCCGGCGCGCAGGGCGCCGCGGCGCACACGCCGGGTGGCCGGGGCGGCAAGATCGTCCGCGTCACCACGCTGGCCGCTGATGGACCCGGCTCGTTCGCGGAGGCGGTGACCGGCAAGGGCCCGCGGATCGTGGTGTTCGAGGTCGGCGGCGTGATCGACCTGGGCATGAAGGAGCTGCGCATCAGCGAGCCGTTCCTGACCATCGCCGGCCAGACCGCACCGCATCCCGGCGTGACCATCATCAAGGGCGGCCTGACGATCGCCACGCATGACGTGGTGATCCGGCACCTGCGCATCCGGCCGGGCGACGGCGGGTTGCCGAAGCGCTCCGGCGACATCGATGCCATCACCACCGTGCGCGGTGCGCACGACGTGATCGTCGACCACTGTTCGCTCACCTGGGCCACCGACGAGAACCTCAGCGCCTCCAGCACGCGCTTCCACGGCGAGAACGAAGCCGAATGGATGGCCAATGCGTCGCGCCGCATCACCTACAGCAACAACATCGTCAGCGAAGGCCTGGCCAATTCGATCCATGCCAAGGGCGAACATTCCAAGGGTTCGCTGATCCACGACCACGTCAACGAGGTACTGATCGTCGGCAACCTGTACGCGCACAACTACGAGCGCAGCCCGCTGTTCAAGGGCGGCGCGCGCGGGCAGGTGATCAACAACCTGATCTACAACCCGGGCCAGCGCGCGATCCACTACAACCTGATCGCGGAAGAATGGCTGGGCCATCCGTACTCGAAGGGCGAGATGGTGGTGCGCGGCAACGTGATGCGCGCCGGCAGGTCGACCGAGCCCCTGGCGTTCCTGATGATCGGCGGTTCCGGCGATCTGGACGTGTATGCGCAGGACAATCTGATCGTCGACCGCGTCGGCAATGCCAGCATCCAGGAAACCGGTCGCTACACCACGGCGCCGGTGAAGCTCAATCGACTGAAGACCGCACCCGCGCTGCCGTTCGGCGTCACCGTGCTGCCCTCGGCCAAGGTGCAGGATGCGGTCATCGAGACCGCAGGCGCCACGCCCTGGAACCGCGACCTGATCGATCGCCGCATCGTCGCCGATGTCATCGAAGGGCGCGGCGAGATCATCGACAGCCAGGAGCAGGTCGGCGGCTATCCGCAGTACAAGGAAGCCCGCAAGCCGTTCGTCGACAGCGAATGGAACCTCGACACGATGGAGCCCAAGTCGGGCAGCTATCCGCGCGGCGAACCGCTGCGCTGATTCCAGGCGGGCCGGCCTCGCCGCCGGCCACGCGTACTGCAGGAGGCCCGCCGAAAGGCGGGCCTTTCGTTTGTCCTGTCGAGCGGATGCGTGCGCGATGGCGATGGTCCGCAACCCGCCGTATCCTCGTGTCGCGCCCGCACCGCCGAGGACCGGCAGTCAGCTAGCGGCGTACGCGCCGTGCGATCGGCACCGGTGCGCCGGGCCGGAGCCCTTCCACTGCACAGACCGGACAGCGTGACCGGCCGTCTGGACATGCATGTGGCGGAGGGCGGCGGAGGCAAGAGGGATGCAATGCGGGCGAACGGCCGGCGTCCTGCGATCCGTGCGGGCCTGCCCGCAAGGCGGCACGGATGCGTGCAGCGGAGGCACGTGGAAGGCATCGCGTCGCGGATGCGCCGGCAGCCTGCGGATGAAAAAAGCCCGGCCGGGAGAGGCGGCCGGGCTTCGGGTGCCCCTTCCGTGGAAGGGGCGGGACGGTCAACGCATCAGAACTTGTAACGCAGGCCCAGCAGGTACTGGCGGCCGGTTTCGCTGTAGTCCAGCGGGAGCTGGCCACCCGCATTCGCGACCCACGATTCCTGCGGTTCGTCGGTCAGGTTGATGCCTTCCAGGCTCAGCTCGAGCTTGTCGTTGATCTTCCAGCGCACGGAGGCGTCGACGGTGGTCGTGCCCGTTTGTCCGTGAACGTCGAAGCCGGCCTCGGTCGCGGGTACCTGCAACAGGAAGTCGTCGCGATTGGTCGCCGAGACACGGCCCGAGAAGCGCTCGCCTTCGTAGTAGAGCGTCGCGTTCCAGGCGTGCTTGGACAGACCGGTCAGATCGGTCTTGAACGAGTTGGCACCGGTAGAGGTGAGGTACTGGATCTGCGAATCGACGTAGGTGTAGTTCAACTGCACGCCCAGGTTGCCGAACTTGCCCGGCAGGAAGGTGAAGGGCTGCGTGTAGTTGGCCTCGAAACCGGTCAGTTCGCCACCCGGGGTGTTGAGCGGCACGCTGAAGACGAAGTCGTCGTTCACGCCGGCACCGGTGCCGTCCAGCAGGCTGGCGGGCAGGCCGCTCGACGAATAGGGCTGCACCACGCGGGTGGTCTGGATGAAGCTCTCGATGTCCTTGTAGAACAAACCCAGGCCCAGCATCGCGCCTTCGTTGAAGTACCACTCGAAGCCCAGGTCCACGGTGTCGGCGCGGATCGGATCCAGGTTCGGATTGCCGCCGCTGACGGTGCGCGCACCGCCGCTGACGTTGACGGTCACGCCCGGGGTCAGGCTGCCCAGGCCGGGACGCGTCATTACCTTGGCGGCACCGAGCCGGATCAGGAAGTCAGGCGTGATCTCGGCCACCAGGTTCATCGACGGCAGGGTGTCGCTGTACTCGCGCGAGACCGTCGTGGCGACCGGCGTGCCGCTGGCCGTCGCGATGCCCGTGGAGGACTGCTTGGTGCGCACGTAGCGCACGCCGAAATTGCCCGACACGGGAATGGCACCCAGATCGGCAGAGAATTCACCCATCAGGTAGACGCCGCGATCCTCTTCCTCGACGCTGCGCGTGTTCACCGCACGCTCGGCGAGGGCGAACGGCCCGCTGTTGCTGTAGATGTCGTAGAAGTCGGCGATGCCCTGGTAGTGGGGGATCACCCACGTGCCGGGAGACCCGCTCACACCATCGAGGCTGGCCTGTTCGGTCAGATCCGTCGGCACGATGCGGGTGCCGTCGGTGAACATCGGCACGCCCGTCAGGCTTTCGGTAGACCGCCGCAGTTCGCGCGTCGAGAAGCTGTAGTCCTTCGCCTGCACGCCACCCTTCAGGCGGAAGCCCGGGCTGATGTTCCAGTTGAAGTCCAGCTGGGCGACGTCGAAGTCGTTCTCGACGTACTGCGGGCGGATGCGGATCTCGGCCAGCGTCCAGCCATTGGGATCGGTGGGGCTGATGCCATAGTCGATGACCGGCTTGTAGGGATTGCCGCGGTAGTCGTAGCTGTAGTTGTCGACGTTCAGCTTGTCCATGATGATCGTCGTCTGGATCGGATTCTCGTGTTCCGATTTCGACGTGCCGAGCTTGCCCGAGATCTTGAAGTTGTCGGTGAACTCGTGCTGGCCTTCCAGGCCCAGCTGGGTGAAGACCGTGTTCCATTCGTCGTGTCGGCTCTCGGAGCGGATGTCCACGTCGTCGAACAGCCCGTAGACCAGCGCACCGTTCTCGACCACGCCATCGCGCACGATGGTCTGCGGCTTGCCGTTCTGCGAGGCGCCACGGCTGAACGAAATGGCCTCGATGTACTTCTCGTCACGCACCGCATCGATCTTCGAGTACAGCGCATCGAAGGCGAACTGGGTGCGATCGGTCGGCTTGAACTGCAGCGACGCCGTCACGCCCGTGCGCTTCTGGTCGTGCTCCATCAGCGTGTAGCGCGGGAAGCGGGGGTGATAGGTGTTGGCGGCAAGGGCCGGCGTATAGGGCGATGCCGGGTTGAAGCCATTGTTGCTGGTGCCGCCGGCCCAGCGGCCGCTGCCGCTGCCTTCTTCCAGCGCCTGCCGCTCGGAGTAGGCGACCGACAGCAGTGCGCCGAACTTGCCGTCGGCCCACGTATTGGAGATCAGCCCGGCCAGGCGCGGATCGGTCGAACTGCCCATGTCGGCATAGCTGGCCTGGCCGCTGGCGACCAGCGTGAAGCCGTCATAGTCGAACGGGCGCGCCGTGCGCAGGTCGACCGTGGCGCCGAGCGAGCCTTCCTCGACATCCGCCTGAGCGGTCTTGCGCACGATCAGCTGCGAGAACAGGTCGGAGGCGAAGACGTTGAAGTCGAAGCCGCGGCCCCGGTTGGAACCGCCGTTCTGGTCGGTGGAACCGACCGTGGTCAGCGCCTCCATGCCGTTGATGCGGACGCGGGTGAAGTCCGGACCCAGGCCGCGCACCGAGATGTTCCGGCCTTCGCCGGCATCGCGGGTGATGACCACGCCGGGGATGCGCTGCAGCGATTCGGCCAGGTTGAGATCGGGGAACTTGCCGATGTCCTCGGCCACGATCGCATCGACCACGCCGGCTTCGCCGCGCTTGATGTCGAGGGCCCGCTCCACGCTGGCGCGGTAACCGGTGACGCTGACGGTGTCGAGCGTGTCGACGCTTTCGGCCGGGGCGGACTGGCCCGAGTCGGCCGGCTGCGCCGCCTCCTGGGCGTGGGCGGCAGCACTCATCTGCAGCGCCAGGCCGATCGAGACGGCAAGCAAGGTAACCGGTGTCTTCCGGTTCTGATGACTAACTGGCATGTTCTCCCCTCCTCAAGGGACCATGGCCGCGTACCGCGACTGTTTTGATGGCAAAAACTGCTGTTTATTCCCTTACGAAACCTGCCAGCTGGTAAAATGACACCGCTGGTCAAAAACAACGCTAACAGAGTGTGCGCTGCAACAACAACTGTCAGTTGAGCCGGTTAATCTTGTCCCAAGGACAAGCCGAACCGGCGCGCAGGGTGCGCCGCGTCCATGTCACGGGAGGAGAGGGGAGATGGGAAAGATCGTCTGTTTCGGCGAGTTGCTGCTGCGTCTTGGCGCACCCGGTCGCCAACTGTTGTTGCAGTCGCCCGTGCTGGACGTGCATGTCGGCGGCGCCGAAGCGAATGTCGCGGTCTCGCTGGCGCGCTTCGGCCATGACGCCGGCATGGTGGGCCTGGTGGCGGACAACGCGCTCGGCGAAGCCGCCCTGGGCGAACTGCGCCGGCATCGCGTCGACACGCGCGCCGTGAAGCAGGCGCCCGGACGCATGGGCCTGTACTTCCTGACCCCCGGCGCCATCCAGCGACCGAGCGAGGTGCTGTACGACCGGGCGGACTCGGCCTTCGCCCGCGACGGCGGCGGCACGCACGACTGGACGACGCTGCTGGCCGGCGCGGACTGGCTGCATGTCTCCGGCGTGACGCCGGCACTCGGACAAACGGCTGCGGATGGCGTCCTCACCGCCGTGAGAGCGGCCCGCGCTGCAGGCGTGAAGGTGTCCTTCGACGGCAACTTCCGTCCCAGGCTGTGGGACGCATGGGGCGGTGATGCGCCGACGATCCTGCGTGGCCTGATGTCCGAAGCCGACCTCCTGTTCGCCAGCCATCGCGACCTGCAGGTGGTGCTCGGCCTGGAGTTTCCGCAGGCGACACCGCAGGAACGCTTCGCGGCGGGCGCGGCGGCCGCGTTCAAGGCCTTTCCGCATCTGCGGCAGATGGCGGCCACCGTGCGCGTGCAGCGCAGCGTCGACCATCACGCCCTGTCGGGCATCACGGCGTTGCGCGGCGGCAGCCTGCTCACCACGCCGTCCTACGAGGTCTCGCCGATCGTCGACCGCATCGGCACGGGCGACGCCTTCGCCGCCGGTGTGCTGCATGGCGGCCTGACCGGCATGGAGGCGGTCGATGCGCTGCACTTCGGCGTGGCCGCCGCCTGCCTGAAGCATTCGCTGCCGGGCGATTTCAATCTGGTGGCGGCGGCCGACGTGCACGCCTTCCTTGGCGAGAACAGTCTGGACGTGAAGCGCTGACGCACGCTTTACGCCGAATTTACGCCGCGGCCCGCGCGGCGCATGGCGGCTTTACGCGAGCCGGGAACAGACTTTTGCGGTCGGCGGAACTTCTTCCGCCTGGATCGCACCCATGCCGTTGTCCTCTTTCTTTTCCCGCAGGCAGATGCTTGCGCGTTCCGCGTCTTCCTCCCTCGCCGCTGCGCTGTTGCTGGCGGCGGCCTCGTCCGCCAGCGCCGCGACGTTCAGCGGTTCCGGCGCCCTCACCACCGACTACGTCTGGCGCGGCGCCACGCAGACCCAAGGCGACCCGGCTGTGCAGGCCGGTTTCAAGGCCGCGGCCGACAACGGTCTGTACGGCGCGATCTGGGGCTCGAACGTCGAGTTCGCACCGGAAACGAAGGCCAGCAGTGAGATCGACGTCACCGTCGGCTGGAGCGGCAACGTCGCCGAGGACTGGGCGCTCGACATCAACCTCACCCACTACCGCTACCCGTCCACCACCGTCGACCTCAACTGGACCGAGGCCATCGGTACGCTGACCTGGAAGCAGCACTACTGGGCGCAGCTGGGCTACTCCACCGAAGCGCTCGCGACCGACGAAGCCGGCGCCTACGCGCAGCTGGGCGCCAAGTTCCCCCTGGGCGAACAGGTCCGCCTGGAAGCCGCCGCCGGCTACTACTGGTTGGACGACGCCTACGACGACAGCTACGCACATGCACAGCTGGGCGCCGTGTTGGCGTTCAAGGCGCCGTTCGAGCTGCGAGTGACCGCGCACGCCACCGACAGCAGCGCGAAGACGCTGTTCCCGGGCCTGGCCGGCTCGCGCGTGGAAGCGGCGCTGCAAGCGTCGTTCTGACGGCGGCCGTGCTCGCGTCCTTTCTCTGCATGTCGCTGGCGCTGGCGGGCTTGCTCGCCGGCGCCGGTCTTCTGTTCCTGCTGATCACGCGGCGCGCACGCACGCCGATGGATGACTCCCATGACTGAATTCCTTCTCGTTTTCGCGCTTGCGATCGCACTCGGCTGGCCGTTGGGCCGCTACCTGGCCGCGGTGATGCGCGGTGCCCCGATGCGGGGCGACCGGCTGTTCGGCCTGATCGAACGCCCCCTGTACGCGCTGCTCGGCGTCGATCCTTCGCACGGCATGGGCTGGAAGGGCTATGCCAAGGCCTTCCTGCTCAGCAACCTGGTGCTGGGCGTGATCGTCTGGGTCGTCCTGATGACCCAGGCCTGGCTGCCGCTCAATCCCAACGGCATCCCCAACATGCGCTGGGACCTGGCGCTGCACACGATGGTGTCGTTCCTCACCAACACCAACCAGCAGCACTACTCCGGGCAGGCGCAACTGTCGTACCTGGCGCACGCCAGTGCGATCGTCGGCCTGCAGGTGATCACGCCAATGATGGGCCTGGCCCTGGTCGCCGCCACCTTGCGCGGGCTGTTCGGCGGGCGAGAGAAGAAGGATGCGACGGCGGACACCACCGCGAACGGTGAAGCCGATGTCGGCAACTACTGGGCCGATGTGATCCGTCCGGCCGTACGTTTCCTGCTGCCGCTGTGCCTGGTCTGGTCGCTGACGCTGACCAGCCAGGGCGTACCGGCCACGTTCGACGGCGGGCCCGTCGCCACGCCGATCGATGCGTCGGCCGGCATGACCGAGCAGAAGATCGCGTTGGGCCCCGTCTCGCCGATGGTCGCGGTGAAGCAGCTCGGCACCAACGGCGGCGGCTGGTACGGCCCCAACAGCGCCGTGTCGCTGGAAAACCCCACGCCGTTCTCCAACCTGCTGGAAACGCTGGCCATCATCCTGATCCCGGTCAGCATCGCCTTCATGGTCAGCGGATTCACCGGCCGCAAGAAGTTCACCGCGCTGGTGTTCGGCACCATGCTGACCATGTCGCTGGTGTCCGCCGGTGCGGCCGTGTGGTCCGAAAGCCTGTCCGGCACCTCCTCGGACATCGCGCTGATGGAAGGCAAGGAAGTGCGCTTCGGCGCCGCGCCGTCCGCGCTGTGGGGTGCGCTGACCACGCAGACCTCGAACGGCTCGGTCAATGCGATGCACGACTCGCTGGCGCCGCTCACCGGCCTGGTGACGACCAGCAACATGCTGGTCAACAGCATCTGGGGCGGCATCGGCTGCGGCCTGCAGCAGTTCCTGGTCTATCTGCTGCTCAGCGTGTTCCTCGCCGGCCTGATGACCGGCCGCACGCCGGAACTGTTCGGCCGCAAGATCGAAGCGCACGAAGTGAAGCTGCTGGCCGCGCTGGTACTGCTGCAGCCGCTGGCGCTGCTCGCCTTCACCGCCATCACGCTGGCCGTGCCATCCATCACAGGCAATTCCAATCCGTCGTTCCATGGCATCAGCCAGGTGTTCTACGAGTACACCTCGGCGTTCGCCAACAACGGTTCCGGCTTCGAGGGTTTGGGCGATGCGACCTACTGGTGGAACCTCAGCACCTCGCTGATGCTGGCGCTGGGCCGTTACCCCGCGCTGATCATCCCGCTGGCCATCGCCGGTTCGCTGGCGCGCAAGCGCGCTACGCCCGAAGGCCCCGGCACCCTCAAGGTGGAAACCCCGACCTTCGCGCTCACCCTGATCGCCGTGGTCGTCATCCTGACCCTGTTGCAGTTCATGCCCGTGCTGGTCCTCGGCCCCGTCGCCGACCACCTGGCCCTGAGCGCGCTCTGAGAACACCGACATGACTCCCTCCTCCTCACGCTCCGCCGGCCGCGCGCCGGCCCTGCTCGACAGCGCGGGCTTCCGCGCTGCCGTCATCGGCGCCTTCACCAAGCTGGCTCCGCAGCACGCCTTCAAGAACCCGGTCATGGCCGTGGTCTGGCTGGGTACTCTGCTAACCGCTGGGCTGACGCTGGCCGGCACCACCACGCCGGGCATCGGCTGGGCGGTGACCGCGTTGCTGTTCGTCACCGTGCTGTTCGCCAATTTCGCCGAAGCCGTCGCCGAAGCGCGCGGCCGGGGCCAGGCGGCGTCGCTGCGTCGCGCCCGCAAGGATCTGGTCGCGCGCCGCATCGACACGCCGCTGGGCGGGGCCGAGCGGCGCATTCCCGCGGCCGACCTGAGGCCCGGCGATTACGTCATCGTGTCCGCCGGCGAGCAGATCCCGGCCGACGGCGAAATCGTCAAGGGCCTGGCCACCATCAACGAGTCCGCCGTCACCGGCGAATCCGCCCCCGTGCTGCGCGAAGCCGGCACCGACCGCAGCGGCGTGATCGGCGGCACCAAGGTGCTGTCCGACCAGATCGTGGTGAAGGTCACGGCCGAGCCGGGCCACAGTTTCCTGGACCGCATGATCTCGCTGGTCGAAGGCGCCAACCGCCAGAAGACGCCGAACGAGATCGCGCTGGGCCTGTTGCTGCTGACGATGACGCTGACGTTCCTGATCGTCGTGGTCACGCTGCCCTTCATCGCCGGCTTCGTCGGGGCGAAGCTCGATCCGCTGCTGCTGGTCGCACTGCTAGTCTGCCTGATTCCCACCACCATCGGCGGCCTGCTGCCGGCCATCGGCATCGCCGGCATGAACCGCGCGCTGGCGGCCAACGTGCTGGCCAAGTCGGGCAAGGCGGTGGAAGTGGCCGGCGACGTCGACGTGCTGCTGCTCGACAAGACCGGCACCATCACCCACGGCGACCGCCAGGCGACGCTGTTCCATCCGCTGGCCGGCATCGACCGCGAGCAGTTGCGCGATGCCGCTATGCTGTCGTCGCTGGCCGATCCCACGCCGGAAGGCAAGTCGATCGTGAAGCTGGCGCGCGAGCAGGGCGCCACCCTGGCCGATCCGGCGCGTGCGCAGTTCGTCGCCTTCACCGCGCAGACCCGCATGTCCGGCGTGGATCTTCCTGACGATGGCCGCGGTCACGTCCGTGTCATCCGCAAGGGTGCGATGGACGCCATCCTGAAGCATGTGCAGGCGCTGGGCGGCACCGCGCCGGCCGAACTCACCGCGCGCGTCGAGCAGGTCGCCCGCAACGGGGCCACGCCGCTGGTGGTCAGTGACGGCAGCCATGTGCTGGGCGTGGTGGAACTGTCCGACGTGGTCAAGCACGGCATCAAGGAAAAGTTCGCCCACATGCGCGCCGTGGGCATCCGCACGGTGATGATCACCGGCGACAACCCGTTGACCGCCGCCGCCATCGCCGCCGAAGCCGGCGTGGACGACTATATCGCGGAGGCCCGTCCGGAAGACAAGCTGGCGCGCATCCGCCAGGAACAGGCCGGCGGCCGCCTGGTCGCGATGGTCGGCGACGGCACCAACGACGCACCGGCGCTGGCGCAGGCCGACGTGGGCCTGGCGATGAATTCCGGCACGCAGGCGGCGAAGGAGGCGGGCAACATGGTCGATCTCGACTCCGACCCGGCCAAGCTGCTGGAGGTCGTCGAAGTCGGCAAGCAGCAGCTGATCACGCGCGGCGCGCTGACCACGTTCTCGCTGGCCAACGACGTGTCGAAGTACTTCGCCATCCTGCCGGCGCTGTTCGCCGCTGCGATTCCTTCGATGGGTGCGTTGAACCTGATGCGGCTCTCCAGCCCGACCAATGCCGTGCTGGCCGCGCTGATCTTCAACGCCATCATCATCCCGCTGCTCATCCCGCTGGCGCTGCGCGGCGTGCGCTTCCGCCCGGCCGGCGCCACCGCGCTGCTGCGCCGGAACATGCTGGTCTACGGTGTCGGCGGCGTGCTGCTGCCGTTCGCCGCCATCAAGCTCATCGACCTGTTGCTGGCCGCCGTCATCGGCGCCTGAGGACTTTCCATGAACACCCCTTCCGCTTCTTCCGTCGCCGCCGCGCCCGCGTGGCGCCCGGCTCTCGTGCTGGCCGGCGTGACGCTGCTTGGCTTCGGCCTGCTGTACTCGCTGGCGGGGGCCGGCCTGGGTTCGTTGCTGTTCCCGCACCAGGCCGGCGGCAGCCTGATCGAACGCGACGGCCGCGTGATCGGCTCGTCGCTGGTCGCCCAGCCGTTCGCCGACGAGCGCTACTTCCAGTCGCGCCCGTCCGCCGCGAACTACGACGTGATGGCCCTGGCCGGCAGCAACCAGGCGCGCACCAACCCCGACCTGCGCACGCGTATCGACGAGGCGCGTGCGGCCGTGGCGGCGCGCGAAGGGGTGGCGCCGGCCGACGTGCCGAGCGACCTGGTCACGCAGTCGGGCGGCGGCATCGACCCGCACCTGTCGCCGGCCGCCATCCGGATCCAGATCGCGCGTGTCGCCCGCGCGCGCGGACTGCCGGTGGACGAGGTGGAACGTCTGGTCGCCGCACACACCGAAGGGCCGCAGTTCGGCTTGCTGGGTGCGCCGCGCGTCAATGTGCTCGAACTCAACCTGGCCCTGGATGAGGCCCGAAAGCCGGAGTAATGCAGCCATGGAGCATGATCGATGTCCCAAGGGCCTGGCCGGCCACAAACGCCGCCTTTGCGCCTGGCGTCGCGACCTGGTGTTTCGCGCCCTGCTGTTCGCGGTCGCTGCCGGCTACGCCATCGTCATCGTGGCCTTGGCCAACAGCCCGCCGTCGGGCTGACCGTTCCCGTTGCATACGCGTGCCGAGAAGAGCTCGATCAGGCGATGTGCGCGCGCTGGTCCACGCGCCCCGCGCGCGGGGAGAAGGAAACAACCGCACGATGCTGAAGATGCTTTTCCCTCTCCCCGCGTGCGGGGAGAGGGTGCCGAAGGCGGGTGAGGGGCGACGGCGCCGAAGTGCTGAGTCGTACGCCGTGTGTCGAGTGTGATGAAACGATCAGCGCTTGCTTGGAGATCTCCGTGACTCGTCAGGATTCTCCCTCCGCTCGCCCCTCATCCGCCCTCCGGGCACCTTCTCCCCGCGCGCGGGGAGAAGGGAGACGCCCGTGGTGATCGATCACCTGTGTGCCGTACTTGTCGTCCTGCGACTGAACCAAAAAGGTGCGCTGTCAGATCAGATCGCTTCGTTCACGAGGTTCGTAAGCTTGCGCACAAGGAAATTTTCTTCGATGCACAAAGTTCCGAGGTGAGACGGCGACGAAAGTTCGTTCGCGTGCAAGGCTCGAAGCTGTCATGACGAGGCGAACTTCATCGACGTCGAACCGGGAAGGGTCGGAGGGTCGAGGCTTTTGGGTGAGACGACGAGGAACATGGCGATGCGATCGAACCAAACAGGTGCGCCGGCGGGGAGATCTTCTTCGCGCGCAAGGCATGTCTGCCTCGCCATCGAGGAAATTTTCCTTCACGACACCCTTCGCGCGGCCGGCGCCCCCTCGACGTGACACGACAACAGGCAGAATATCCCCATGACCGATTCCCGCGACCGTCAGGCCGATGCCCTGATCGACCACCTGCAGCGTGAGCGGGGTGGGCGGCTGACCATCTTCCTGGGCGCCGCGCCCGGCGTGGGCAAGACCTACACCATGCTGTCGCGGGCGCGCGAACTGCGTCGCCAGGGGCGCGACGTGGTGGTGGGGATCGTGGAGACGCACGGGCGGGGCGAGACCGCCGCGCTGACCGAAGGCTTGGACATCCTGCCGCGCAAGCGCGTGGCCTACCAGGGTCGTTGGCTGGAGGAGATGGACCTGGACGCGCTGCTGGCGCGTCGCCCGCAGATCGCGCTGGTGGACGAACTCGCCCACCGCAACGCGCCGGGCAGCCGCCACGAGCGCCGCTGGCAGGACGTGATCGAACTGCTGGACGCCGGCATCGACGTCCATACCACGATCAACATCCAGCATCTGGAAAGCCTCAACGATGTCGTCCACCGGATCACCGGCGTACGCGTCAGCGAAACCGTGCCGGATGCCGTGTTCGACCGGCTGCGCGACATCGTGCTGGTCGACCTGCCACCGCGCGAGCTGATCGAACGCCTGCACCAGGGCAAGGTCTACCTGCCGGAACAGGCATCGCAGGCATTGCAGGCGTTCTTCTCGCCCTCCAACCTGATCGCGTTGCGCGAACTGGCCATGCAGACGGCGGCCGACCGCGTCGATGCCGACCTGCGCGAAGACCAGGCCGCGCGTGGCCTGCCGGGCATGCCGCTGCGGCGGCGCGTGCTGGTGGCCATCGACGGGCGCGGGCAATCCGAATACCTCGTGCGCGCCGCGCGCCGCATCGCCGAACGGCGCGATGCACCGTGGAGCGTGGTGACCGTGCAGGTGTCGGACGCGGTGGACGAGGCGCAGCAGCGCGAGATCGACCAGGCCTTCGCGCTGGCGCGCAGGCTGGGCGCGGACACCGAGGTGCTGCGCGGGGCGCGCATTCCCGATGCACTGCTCGACCATGCGACCCAGAGCGGCGCGTCCACCCTGGTGCTGGGACGTACGCGCGAACGGCCGTTCGCGCGCATGATCAACCGCACGCTGACCCAGCAGATCCTGCAGCGCGGCGCGCACTACGAGCTGGTCATCATCAGCACGCCGGAAGCGCGCGCGCGTTCGCGCCGTGGCAGGTCCGGTCCGAACGGCTGGCTGCCGCGGGAGGAGCTGGGCTTCGCGGCGACGGCCTCGGTCCTGTCAGTGGGGGTCGCCTGGCTGGCCGAGCGCTGGGTCGGCCTGGAAGACCTGTCGATGGTCTTCATCGTCGCGGTGGTGCTGGTGGCGGCACGCACGCGCATGACCGCCGCCGTGGTGGCTGCGCTGCTGAGCTTCCTGGCCTACAACTTCTTCTTCATCGAACCGCGCTTCACCTTCAACATCGGCGCGCGCCAGGGCGTTGCCACCGTGTTCCTGTTCCTGGTGGCGGCGCTCGTTGCGGGACGCCTGGCCTCGCGCCTGCGCATGCAGGTGGTCGCGTTGCGTGCGGCCAATGCGCAGGCCACGGCATTGCAGGCACTGGGCCGCGACCTGGCCGGCGCCGCCGACCTGGGCCAGGTGCTGGTCGCCGGCCGCAAGGCGTTGGAGCGCGCACTCGGCGCCGATGCCTGGCTGCGCGTGCACGGGCGCGAAGAGCCCGTCGACACCACGCTGAGCGAGATCGACCGGGCCGCCAGCGACTGGGCGCAGCAGCACGGCCAGCCGACCGGGCGCCACACCGATACGCTGGCCGGCGCAGCACGCTGGTTCCTGCCGCTGCGCGGCGACCGTGACAGCGTCGGGGTGGTGGGGCTGCGCTTCGAGGACGCCGACCGCCTGCTGCCTGAGCAGCGACGGCTGGCGGAAGCGATGGCGGAAGATATCGCGCAGGCGGTGGTGCGCACGCGTCTGGTCGCCGAACTGGAAGACGCGCGCGTCAGTGGCGAAACCGAGCGCCTGCGCTCGGCACTGCTGTCTTCCGTCTCGCACGACCTGCGCTCGCCGCTGGCCTCCATGATCGGCTCGGCCAGCAGCCTGGCCAGCTACTGGGACGCGATGGGCGAAGCGGACCGGCGCAGCCTGCTCGACACCATCCAGCAGGAAGGCGAGCGGCTGGACCGCTACATCCAGAACCTGCTCGACATGACGCGGCTGGGCCACAGCGGATTGACGCTCAACCGCGACTGGATCGGCGTGGACGAGCTGCTCGGTTCGGCGGTCGCCCGCCTGCAGCGCTACCAGCCCAAGGTGCGCGTGCATACCACGGTGGCCGCGGACATGCCGACGATCTGGGTGCACCCGGCCTTGATCGAGCAGGCGGTGTTCAACGTGCTGGAGAATGCAGCGAAGTTCTCGCCGCCGGACGCACCGGTGCATATCGACGCGAAGCTCGTCGACGGTGCCTTGCGCATCGACGTGCGCGACCGGGGACCCGGCATTCCGGAAGACGAGCGCGCGCGCATCTTCGACATGTTCTACAGCGTGGAGCGGGGCGACCGCGGCCGCCACGGCACCGGCCTGGGGCTGGCGATCTGCCAGGGCATGGTGGGCGCGCACGGCGGCAGCGTGCAGGCGCTGCCCGGGCCGGATGGCCGCGGCACGGTGATCCGGATTACCCTGCCGCTGCTCACTCCCACGCCACAGGCACCGGCTTGACCTACAGCGCGCCACCGTCCGCCACGTCCGCACCGCCGGCGCGCATCCTGGTGATCGACGACGAGCCGCAGATCCGGCGCTTCCTCGACATCAGCCTGCGCGCGCAGGGCTATGTGGTGGCGCTGGCCGAGAGCGGCCATGCCGGACTGGCCGAGCTGGCGGCGCAGGGTGCCGACCTCGTCGTGCTGGACATCGGCCTGCCCGATCTGGACGGCCACGAGGTGCTGCGCGAACTGCGGCACTGGTCGCAGGTGCCGGTGATCATGCTGACCGTGCGCGATGGCGAAGCGGAGAAAGTCGCCGCGCTCGATGGCGGCGCCAACGATTACGTCACCAAGCCGTTCGGCGTGCAGGAACTGATGGCGCGCATCCGCCGCCTGCTGCGCACACGCATCGCCGCCAGCGACGCGGCCATGCCGCTGTTCGACGACGGCCACCTGCACGTCGACCTCGGCCGCCGTGAGGTGACGCTGGACGGCAAACCCGTTGCACTGAGCCGCAAGGAATTCGCCCTGCTCGCCCTGCTGCTGCAACACCCCGGCCGCGTGGTCACCCAGCCGCAACTGCTGCGCGAACTGTGGGGCCCCGACCACCAGCACGACACGCATTACCTGCGCATCCTGGTGGGCAAGTTGCGGCAGAAGCTGCAGGATGATGCAACGTCGCCAAGGTATATCGCGACGGAGCCGGGGGTGGGGTTGAGGTTTATTGGACCAAGCTGACTCAGGCGAAGCCGATGTCTCGGCGGCAATTCAGGTGCGAACTCACATTCCCTGCGCCACGCCAAGCTTGTCGGTCGCCCCGATGAGGAAATGCGGGGCTAGCCGAGAAAATCCACGCCAAACCAATGGATTGGTTCGGTCCTTGAAGGCTGGATCGCAAATGTGCAGCCGCATCCAGCGTGCAAGACTGTTGACCCGCCTGCGATGTCGCAACACCATGGGTCTGCCCCAGCGACGCGAGGACAAGGATGATGTCGGGCGGATCGAGAAGAATTTTCATGGCAAGCGCGCTGCTTCTGGCAACAGGGCCGGGGTGTGCTTCAGTGCCTTCGCCTGAGGCGGAAAAGTTCAAGGCGACTATTCCCGCTGCTTCGGGCACTCCGGTACACGTGTTTGATGGCGGACATGCTGGGACGCTATTCCCGACGTCAACCGTTGCGTCCATCCTCGCGACCACCGCGGAAGGCGTGTCGGCGGTGAAGGACTGTGATGCGCTAGCGCTAGCGGACAAGGAGTCGTGCTACGCCCGTTATGACGAAGCCACACTGGCCGAGTGCGAAGCGGCGCGACTCTACAGCTGCGCACCTTATGCCCGCATGCACCGCGCAGAGGTTCGACTGAAGCAGGCAGGCGAAGCCATGCTCCACGTCATGCGCACTGCATATGCCTCCTACGAGCACGAACAGCCCGGCTACTTGAAGGATGCGGAAGACGCCTATGCCAGCGCCGAGAGCGCCTGGCGAGCGTATCGGGACGCGCACTGCGGGCTGACGCCCATGCTTGAGGGCATGTCGCGTCAGGACTTTCCCGGACTGATCGAAATGTGCCGCGCCATCATGACCGAGGCGCATGTCAGGGAGCTTGAAGCGCTGATGTCCAACCTGTTTGCGGAGGGAGCCGCCAATGACGAACGGAAATCAAGAGCCCCGGACATATGACCCGCTCGACCGCACGACGTTCGATGCGATCGCCTACAACGCGGTCGGACGCGCATCCGAGGTCGGCACTTACCCTGCACTGAGTCTGGCACACAGCAGCGGAAACTCCGGCTGGAGCGTCGGTATCGTGCAGTGGGACTTTGGCCAACCAGTACGTGGCGAGAAGGTACACGACCTGATGTCCGGCTACCAGGCATGGGCCAGTCCGGACAATCAGTTCTCGCCTGCGGAAGTGAGGGACCTCACCCGACGGCTGCAGACCCGCGGCCAGTCGGGCAATGCGTTGAGTGTGGAAGAGCAGTCACGCCTGAACGACTATTTGCGCTCTGACCTGGGGCGTGAGCTGGTGGGCTCTCTGAATCAGGAGCAGATAGACAAGAAGTGGAAGAACGTCGGCGAGCCACTTTCCCGTATCGAATGGCTGCGCGATCTACGCCGGACCGATCCTGCAGAAGCGGCCGAGATCGTTGCCCAGTCAATGAAGCTCTACAACCAGAACGAGAGACGCGGGGAAAGGTTGATCAACCATCTGGAGCGCAACGAACTGAGCGCGGAGGCGACGCGCGACTGGATCGGAGGAGAGGGTATCCGTGGGCTGAGCGCCAGCGCGCGTCACGCGATCGTGACGGGACGGGATAATGCCATCGCGGGGACCCGACTGATGAATGCTCTGGAACTCGGTGAGGGGAGGTTGGCTCAAGCCTGGCGCCGCGAGGTTCATGAGCGCGGCAACCCATCGTTGTACGAGAGGTTCACCAACAGCCCTGACGTGCAACTGCTCGATGCGATGATGCGCAGCCCTGCCCCAGGACGCACGATTCTTGACCACGTGGACAACCACGAGCCAGCGAGGGACGCCAGGATTCGTGCGGCGCGGCCCAATGCCGCACTGGAAATGTCCTCGGTCACGTTGCGCCGGTCCGGGGAGCTGACCGTCGTCAGCCCCGCCGCGGACATCTTTGTCATGACCCGGGAAGGCTGGAATCGGAACGGGATCCCGATGCAGGGGCGGGAAGCCCGCGCGGTGGACATGCCCGACCACACGGAAGGACTGCGTTTTCCCCCTTTGATGCCTGGCGATGCACGGCGACCGGATCAAGCGCAGGCGCAGGACCCGACCACTACGTTGCTCGACCGTCTCTACAACGCAGCGGTCAACAAGGATGAAAAGGCTGTGGATTCAGCATTGACAGAGTACGGCCATAGCCCAGCCGGGCTTCAGTTTCAGCGTGAGATCGCGGCCGCAACACCGCAATCGCAGGCCGAGACGCGTCGCCCGGAAGTGCAGCCCCAGGCCAGCGAGCGGGACGCCGCGGAGCAACGGTCAACATCCACGGGTCCAATATTGTCGATGTGATGGAGCTAGCAAGGCATGGAGCAAGATGAAGAAAAGCTGGTGAAGCTGGGACTGGTGATGAAGCACTTCGCCGATCGTGCCGAAGCCGCTTCAGCCAAGATGGAGCAGGGTGCCGTGTCACTGGAAGACAGCGCAAACGCGATGCTCTCGCAAGGGCGGGGCTTGGCGAGCGCGGTGGCTGACGGCGTCAAGAATCAGCTCGCAAATGACGTCAGGCACGCGTTGGATCGTGTCATTGAGCCGGTCCATGCGTTGCTGGACGCTGATGCGAAGTCGATTGCACGCGTCGCGGCGCAGTTGCAGACCGAGCGGGAAGCATTCAACGCCGAACGGCGCAAGTGGATGGTGACAGGCATCGGCGGCCTGACCATGTGTACGATACTGGCGTTCGTTGGCGTCGCCGCCTGGGGAATCTACTGGAACGATAAGTCGGCGAGTGCGAGGGCGGAGCTGACATGGGTAGACGCGGTCAACCAGGCTGACTTCGTTCCCTGTGGAGAGAAGAGGATTTGCGCCAATGTCGACCTCAAGGCGGAACCGATCAGCGGAAAATACAGGCCGGTGAAGCCCAGAGACTGACTCGTTGACGACCCCTTCAGCGCAATGGGTTGTTGACTGGGCCTCGAGGCCCAGCATGGGAGTGCTTGACGGATACGCTATTGGGCTTGACTTCGTTCAGCCAAGCATGTGAGTCGCGCTTGGCAGGGAAATGTCGCAAGAGCCCCCACGCTACAATGACACCATGACGTCCCCCCGCATTCCCCACGACGCCCTGTGCCTCTCGGTCGCCCCGATGATGGACTGGATAGAAAATAGCGATATTTTGCGGGAATAATGACGCTTTCTTAGATTTCATGTGCACGAGGTGTGCACTGAAGCGCAGCCGACCACTGCGGGAGTACGCAATGAAGTTCATGTCCGTTTGCGTGGAATGTCTAGAGAGCGACAGCAGAGGGACGCTTATCTATGTCCCGTTTCAGGACGGGGGTCTGTATGACGTCACTTGTGAGTTTGGCCACCGGCGGCGCTTTGTGGTCCAAGAGCATCCATTTGAAATGCTCTATCAGATCGCATCTAACGCAATTCTTGACGGCTATTACCGCGAGGCTGTTACCTCATTTGCGGCGAGCCTAGAACGGTTCTACGAATTCTCAGTTCGCGTTCTCCTGCGTGCCAGGGGGCTTGAACATGCCGAAATTCAGGAAGCGTGGACGGCAATCACGGATAGGTCTGAGCGTCAGCTCGGCGCATTCGTCGCAATGTGGACCGCACAGTTCAAGACTCCGCCAGAGGTGCTGTCTGGCAAGAAGCAGAACTTTCGGAACGATGTCGTCCACAAGGGCGTGATCCCAACAAGAGAAAAGTCTCTAGGCTTCGGCCAAGCCGTGCTTGATCTTATCCGTGCACAGAGGTCGATCCTAAAAAGTGCCCACCAGCGCGAGATTAGCGAAATTGTGGGTAGGAGAAACGGTGACCTGATGAGGTCTGCGGGGCAGGGAGTGCAAGTTTCCCTAACCGTTACGCCGTCAGCGGTGAGTATCTCTGACGCCTCCCCGCCGATCGAGACGTTAGCGGAGATCATCGAGAAAATGCAGCAGAATCGTGAAATGTTCGACAAGATGATCAGAACATTCAAGCAGCACGCGGAACGACAAGGTAGGCCGACAATTCTCGGTGAAGCTATACGGAAGGAGAGCAACGAAAACGGCGGGAACGCATGACTACGTTCCGCTAAGCTAGCCTGGCTCCTGTCCTGCTTCATCGCGATCGCGAATTCTGTCCGTTATCCATTGGTCGATTTCGCATTCAACCCACCCCGACATACTGTGGCCAAGCGGAACTGGCCTGGGAAACGTACCGGCGCCCGCGCGCCGGTAGATCGCTGATTTCGAAAGGCCCGTCCGTTCGATGACCGCGGGAAGACGAATCAATCGCTGAGACATCGCCTAAAACCCCGTCGGCTGCGTCAGCGCACGGTCCGCGAACATCACGCCGGATTGCAGCGCGTGCTTCGCATCGGCAAGCCAGCGATACGGGTCTGCATCCTGAAGCCGCTGCATTTCGTCGATGTCATGCGTCGCCTTCGCGTGCGCGTGCTGGTCGTCCAAGTGTGATTCGACGTGCTGCAACAGCTCGCGCAGTTCCGCGGCCTTCGTGCGGATCATTCTGGCGATGATGACAGTCGTATCGACTTCCGAAGATGCGGGCTGATCGTATGCTTCGACGGTCGCAGGCGCGACCGAGCTGGTATCAAACATGCTGTTTTTTCCCCTGTTAAATGGATCGCGCACATTGCGTGCGCGATCCAATTGAACACGATTGTTGCAACAGGAGAAAGTTAGTGTCCCTTTCGTCCCTGTCATCCTGCTACATCGCGTCCACCAGGCGGCCTCGACTGTCTGCTGCTGCGCGGCGGCGACGCTCCGCTTCAATCTGCTTTGCCAGCGCTTCGGACGACTCGCCGGGCTGCTGCTGAATGTTGTACGTGTGCGTCGAATTGTCAGAGACGGTCGTGCCGCCGCGCACAGCCGCAGCAGGCGCCGCGGGCGCGGTGCGACCACGCGCGGGCGCGGGCATGCCGCCGGGACGCGGTGCCGCTGGCGTGCCCCCAGGCGCCGGGGCCGTCGCTGCCACAGGCGAAAACGCCGACTGTGCGAGCTGAAGCGGCAGGCCGATCACCGGCAGCTTCGCGACCAACGCGCTGACCGTCGCAGCCTTCCCGATAACCCAGCCGATGATGCGCGCGAGCGCCGCGAATCCGCGCAGACCGTTGGCAACTACGGTCCCGATGACCGCGCCGAACGTGCGGCCGGCGCTCGCCGCGCCTTCTAGCTGCTCGCTCGTCATGTTGACGGGTTCCAGCAGCTTGACGACCCAATCCCACGCCTTGCCGATCGCGGCCGACACGGAATCCCATACGGGCTTCAGCGGGGCGAGCGCTGCGGCGACCTCGGCCAGCGCCGGCCCGACCGCCGCACGCACGCCGTCGAACATCCCGCCCAGGAACGCTTTGATCGGCTGCCAGTATTTGCGCACCACCAAAGCGCCAGCCGTGAGCGCGGCGACGGCTACCGTCACCGGCCCGCCGCCGATCGCGGCGATAGCAGCGCCGATCGTCCGCACAGCGCCAGCCACACGCATAGCGACAGGGCCGAAGCGACCCATCGCGGCAAGCGCGCCGGTTGCGCGGAATCGCGCAATGAATCCCATGACCGACAAGATGGGGCCTTTCGCCGCCGTCCAGGCATACGAGACGCCAGTTGTCACGACGCGCAAGCCTGTCATCGCCAGGGCCGAACCGACGATGCCCTTCACCAGACCGGGATTCTGTCGCGACCAGTCAGCGAAACCTTCGATCATCGGCGCGGCCGACTCCAACAGGCGGTTGACCGATGGGAGCAACGACTCACCGATCACGACGGACACTTCCCGCATCCGGTTCTTCGTGATCTGCCACATCGCGCCAGTCGTCTTCAGACGGGCCTCAAACTCGCGCGCCATGCTGCCTTTTGCCTGCTCACCGTTCACCAGTGCCAGTTGCTTGCGGTACTCCGCAGCACCCGTCGCGAGCTTTGCGATGTCGTCGCCGTACTCGGCGCCGAAGATGCGGGTCGACGCGACCATGCGCTGTTCGTCGTTCAGCGCGTTCAGCGTGTCCAGCAGTCGCAGGATCGTGCCCGTCGCGTCCTTCGACATGCCCTTTTGCAGCGCTTCCGGATCAAGCCCGATCGACGACATGCCGGCGCGGACTTTCTTCGACTGCGCCGTCGCTGCGCCCAGAATGCGGAGGACAGCGTTCGTCGCGGTGCCGGCCACTTCCGCCGAGCTGCCGAGCGTCAGGAACGTCGAACCCAGCGCCGCCGCTTCCTTAGCCGGCATCTTCAGCGCTTGCGCCATGCCGCCGGTGCGCCGCAGGACGTCAACGATCCCTGTCGCTGTCGCCTGGGAGTTGTCATCCAGGTAATTGATCGCGTCCGCCAGCTCGCTGATCCGGGGAATCGGAATCTGGAACAGGCCCGCGATTTTTCCCATGTCGTCGGCAATCTGACCTGCTGGGAGCGCGAAAGCATCCGCCATCATGGCTGTGGTGCGAGTGAAATCAATTACTTCGTCGGTCGCCACGCCCATGCGCAGACCCGCCGCGACCATATCGGCAATCTCATTCGTCGCCAGCGGTACTTCGCGTCCGAGGCGCTGAATCTCGCGCGACATGCCGAAGTAGGTCGACGTCAGGTTGCCGGAGGCATCACGCGCGCCTTCAAGCTGTTTCGCGACGCCAAGCATCGAGTTTTCGAACTGCACGGCACTACGGATCGGCGCTAACGTCGCAGCAGCGACCACACCGAACGTCGCAGCAGCGGAACCCAGCTCGCCGCGAAGGTGGCGGCGGCGGTCGTTGTTCGCGTCGATGCGCTGCTGCACGTCGGCAAGGCGCGATTGCGCCGCCCGCAGCTTGTCGGCCTCGCGTGCAAGGCCGGCGTACTCTTGCCGCATGCGGTCGACGTTCCTACCCATGCGGCCGAACGTGTCGATGCTGCGGCCCAGCAATCGCTGACGCCGCTCGACGTTCGCGATTTCCTCGCCGATCGCCTTCAGGCCCGACTTCGTCGACGAGAGTGCAGAACGGAAGGCGCCCGAAACGGCGCCTCCGATGACAATACTGGCTTTCATGGTCTTTGCCATGCATCACACCTGGGCTTGATATGTGTAGTGACGGCGCTTCTTCTTCACGCGTGGGGAGAGAGTCCGTGAGCTGAAAGCCGCATTGCTGCAAAACTCCCCGCGTCTGTACGTATCCCACGCGATCGATGCGAGTACCCGGGCGCTTCGTGGCACCAGCGCTTTGCGCTTGGCAGCCATTAGGCGTCGCGCCAGGTTTCGTTGCGCGAGGGGGAGATGACGATATCTTCGCCAGCGGCTTCGACTTCTTGTTCGGTGGCGTCAACCGCAAGGCCACGCGCTACCAGGTCGGTTGCCTCGTCCATGCTGACTTCGACGATGCTCCCAAGGGCGACGAATTCCCCATTAATCGCGAAGGTAATGTGCCTGTCAGTGGCGATCCGGCTGCCAACCACCTTCAGGTGGCAACGGGTGGCGGTCACGGTCTTGGTTTTCTGGATAGTTGCCATGCGGGATAGGTTCCTTAGTTTCGCCAGCCGTGAAGCCACGACTGACGCTGCCTGATGGGTTGGGATGATTCACGGATGTACTGCATGAAGCGGCTACGTAGGTGCAGCGAAGCTCGCTGGACCGCGGCGGCGTCGCATTCGGGGAAGTGGCGGAGAATTCGGCTTTCGATATCTGTCTTGTCGTAGATGAAGCCACCGCCGAGAGCAGGGCAGTGGACACATACGCGAGGGCCATCGTCCGTGTGCGAACGTGCGGCGAACCAGGCTGATTCGATCGCTGCATCCAAGGCAGCGGGATAGAGCATGGCCGGCGGCGCAGGTCCGTCGGAGGCAGGACCCTGCGTGGAATCCTCCTTCTCCCGCCCGCCGGCCAATCTTGCGGACAGTCGCTTCATGCGACGGTCCAGAACTTAGTTGCATCCGGCACAAGCGGGAGCAAGTTGATCCACGCGATGACTTCCAAGCCACCATTCAAACCAACACGCTTGAAGTGGATGTCGATATCGTCACGGATGGCAATCGCTGCGCGGTCCCACGCTCCGATGAGCGTTTGCGATGAGTCGGCCGTCAGCTCGGCGACGATGCCAGCAGCACGGAGCGAGCCGTCTTCAGCGATCGTCCCTGAGGCACCGGCGGTCCCCACGAGGCCGCGAAGCTCCGGCAATGCCAAGCCTGCGGACGCAGCCTTCGCCAGGGTGAACGCCGACGGTGACGCAGCCAGGATGGCAGACAGCAGGGCCTCATCAGCCGCACGTGCCGCACCCAGCGTGAGTGCGATAGCGACTTCCTCGCAGAATTCTTCGTCGCCGATCAGTCGAAGATCACCGCGCGAAACGGCGAATCGAACGCCTTTTGTGATTGCTTGATTCCAGTCAAGGCGAGCGATACTGACCGGCAGCGATGCCAGTGTCAGCTCTGAGCCACCACCGATGTTCCCCGGTCGGCCAATCTCCCCCTGCTCCGTTTCGCCCTCAAGATTGGCGTCTTGAAACACCGCGGGGGCCACCGTGCGGAATTCGACCGGCACGCGTTGCAACGCGATGTCGTTCTTGTTGCTGACGGCATGGGCCGTTCGATTGTCTTCCACCACCAGGACGCGCGCACCGGCAGCGTTCACACGAGAGTTTGCGATGACCGCGCGGTCCATCGTCAGCGACGTCCCCGACGGCACACCTTTCGGCGTCCGGCGAAGGGTGCCGTCCTGATTGAACGCAGCAGGCAAGCTCGACGTCTTCATGCATGCGGGAATGCTGCGAGCCATGTTGGCGGGCAGATAGGCGGTCGGCTCCTGGAAGCCTTCCGGCGTATGACCTCGCAAGGGCTGGGCGTTGCGGGCGTCACGCATTGCGCGGAGTAGATCAGCGGAGAGACTGGTTTTCATGCGGTCGGTTTTCCGTTGTTGATGCGGCCATTCTTGCGGCGGCGGACATTCGTCGATATGGCGTTGATCGGTGAAGTTGGCGCATCAACGCCGCAGGCTTCGAGCTAGCGGCGGCAGTGGGCGCCTGCTTCGAATCATTTCCAGTCGCCAGTTGGCGACGTCGGCCGTATCGAAGACCCAGGCGTCACCTTTGGTCTTCGCCCGTTTGATGTACGGGCAGCCGGAGTCGACCCATTTATCGATTTCAGCGACCGGCACGCCGAACACCTTTGCAATGCCGGCGCGGTTTACGCGACGGATCGAAGCACCTGAAGTTGATTCAGACATGCGGCTCTGTTCCTGGTGAGGTAAAAGAAAAAAGCGCTGGAAGCCCACGCACACCGCGAATGGCGCGGCGTCGTCGACCCCGCAGGGGCCGTGGGGGTCCGGAAGGACCCGCACTTATCCACAGGGGCAGGGGAGGGGTTCTACCCCGCGCCAATGCGCCAATGCCGCGCCAATAGCGCGCCAATCCACTACGGCCAATGGCGCGCGTCCCACAGGGCGCGCCAATGCGCCAATGGGGTATGGGGTATATCGGCGCACCCTGGATCACAGGGGTTCGCCCCCTGCGGGGTGCGCCAATACCCAGCGCTCCCGATCCTTTCGGTTGTCGCTGCGGTATCGGTCGCGACGGATATGCCCCGAGGCTTGCAAGCTCGCGAGAGCGCGATTCACGCGCTTCCCGCCCTTCGCGTTCGCGAACTCGGGTGGGAGATAGGGTTCCAGGCACTTCGCCGAGCTGAAGGCGCTAGCGTGCGCCGTGTTGACCGTGACCCCGGCAGAGATTGCCTCCCGGATCGCGGCGAGGATCGTCAGCTCGTCGGTCGCCGCTCGCGCCGAGAAGTGAATTGGCTTCAGGACGCCGCGATCATTCCATTCCAGGGCGATCGGATCGCTTGCCTTGCCGAGATTCAACTTCTCTTGGCGAAGCTCGATGGACCCTTCGTCCGACAGCAGGGCGAGTCGGGAACGTGCGGAGTTGTGCCAGGCCGTCGACCCCGAATAGGAGTTGCCGGCACTGCCATACCTGGCGGCCGCCTTGTCGATGTGTGCGAGCAGACAGACGGCGGCGTCGTTCTCGCGTGCAATCTCCGCCAGCATGCGAACGAAGGCCCGCACCTGGCGCCGGTCATTCTCTTGGCCGTCAAACGCATCGCTGGCGTTGTCGATGATGACCAGGCCGGCGCCTTTCACTGCGTCAGCCAGTTCCAGCATGGCGGCAGTCTTAGCCAGTGAGCGTTCACCATAGGTCACCAGCTCACTCGCCAGGACGGGACAGTCCGTGCCGTCCAAGATCGTCAGGCCGCCGATGACCTCAGTCGCGTTCAGGCCGTAGCTTTCCACGATCTTGCGGAGTCGATACCGGACCAGCTCGCCGCGGTCTTCCAGAGATACAAACACCGATCGCAGCTTGGCCGTGTACAACGAACACCAGTCCCGACCCGCGGCGACGTGCGCCGCCAGAGTCAGGGCGAGCATCGACTTGCCACTGCCGCCGTGTCCGCCTAACAACGTCACATGGCCGCGAGGCAGTAGAGATTGGACGACATAGTCGGGGGCATCGTAGGAAGCGCCCTCTATGTCGGACAAGTCGACGGAAGCGAATAGGGGTTCTTTGCCGGGAAGCGGCCCGTCGAACGGGCACCCGACCTGTGCGGCGAGTCGCTCACAGGTGTCGAAGTCGCCCGCAGCCTCGGCACGCTCATAAGCGTCGGCAAGTCCGGCTTGCCCGATGGCTAGGCAGCGCGCGAAGGCGTCTATCGCGATGCGTGCATTGTGCTTGTCACTTTGTGCAGCCAAGGTCACAGGAAGGTCACCCGCGGCGTCGTGCGCTCACGTGCAAGCGACTTCAGGTGTTCCGCAACGGCGTCACGCGGATAGAGGACTCGATTGCCGAGTCGGATGTACGACGGGCCTTGCCCGCGTTTGCGCCAGGCTTCAATCGTGCCTTGCGTGGCCCCCGCCAGTAGGCGGAAGTCTTCTTCTAGCAGGCAATCAAGGGCGTCCGCCATGTGGCGAAGGCGCTCGGTTTCATTTGGCTGGTCTGTGACCATGTTTCCCCGTCATTACCGGCTGGATGCCGGTTCGTGTACGGGGCTATTTCAGCGGCGCGGTACCGTGTGCGCCTCGGCGTTGATCGACGTCTTCAGGCGATCAACGTTTCGCGTCTTCGATTCCTGACTTCACGATACGGGGGCCGATCTCTAGTCCAAGCTGCTCGCCAAGACGATCTGTGAAGCCGGCAAACCATGCGGCCGGGTCGGCGGCAGGAAACTCGCCGGTCATCCGCCAATAGAAGCCAGCCAAGTTAGAGACAAGTGCGCGCGCACGCGCCTGCTTCGGCTTTGCCTGACGTGAAGGCTCTAACTGCGACGCGGCGTATTCACTCACAGCTTCGACAGCATTCGCCCACTCCCATGCTTCGTCCAGGAGGGCATTTCGTTCCATGCCCGAAAGGCGGTCCGCCATATCCGGGGAGAGCGAAGGCGGGCGCTCGACAAGCGCATCGCGCGCGTACATGGCGAGCGTCTGTGCGGCTGCGGGACTGAGTCCCTTCAGGCTGGCTAGAAGCCGTCGCGCTTCGGATGCGATCTTGGTGATTTGATCCCGCTGCGTGGCGATCGCTTCATCGCCAAGATTCGGCATCTGCGCCAACTCACCTGCGAACCTCACCAGTTTTTCTTGTTGTTCGGGAGTTAGCCCGGATTTCCTGGCTTCGATGTGCAATGAAAGTCGCACCGCGTCGGGCAGGTAGGCCGGATCAATCCAGAATCCGGGGGCGGTGCCGAACTCCGGCTTCGTCCTTGCGGTCATTTAGCTTCTCCAATAAGTGCATGGACGTCTTCCGGTTTAATGGACGTATAGCGG